>JAKAZL010000067.1 GCA_021815925.1 Pseudomonadota bacterium
CTGGTTCAACTGCTCGCGCTGACCGGAATGCTGATGATCGCGATCGCCACTCGAATGTATCCGCGAATGACGGACTAGTCGCGCGATCAGGGCGCGATTTCGAGCTCTTCGTCGCGCACGCGCGAATCAACCCCGCTCGATCCCAGCGTCTTGACGAGGGCTGCGCATCGCTGGGCGGCCTCCGAGCTCTGTCCGGCCCGCAGGGCGAACCAAAGCATGACAAGACTGAATACAGCGATGATCCACATGCCGGTGAAGAAGCCGAGCGCTCCCGTTCCGCCCATCGCCCCTTTTGGACCGAGGTAGCTGACCAGCCACATGCCACCGAGATACGGCACAGTCCACCACGCCTGCTGCCAGCCGAGCTCGCGTGCCGATCCTCGGCGGACCAGGAAGTACCACAACAGGTAGACGATGATGTAGGCAAATACTGCGCTGAACATCCATTCGGCCACCGCGTACCCCGTCCAGTAAATGATCCAGTTGGACGCGATGAAGGCCACAGGCGCAAGGATGCCGGCGGCGCGCATGCGGAACGGCCGCGGCGCATCGGGCAGCGCGGTACGCAGCCGCAGCAGGATCACCGGGCCGATGCTATAGGACAGCACGGTGATCAGCGAAACGGCCGAGACGAGCTTCTGCCAGGACGGGAACGGAAAGAAAAACACCACACCCACGATGTAGGTGACGACGAGGCCGACCCAAGGTACGCCCTGACGACTGAGCCGCGTCACATGCTCGGGCGCATTACCCATTTCTCCGGCCGCCATGATGATGCGCGGACTGGCGGTGATATAGATGAATGCCGTGCCGAGCGGGGAGATGAAGGCATCGGCGTACAGGAGCACCGCCCACCAGATTGCCCCGACCGCCACGGAAATCGCCGCGAGCGGGCCGAACATTCCCGTAAAGTGGAGGTGGTTCCAGCCACCCGCTATGTCCGCGGGATTGAGCGCCGTAATGAACGAGATCTGCAGCCCGACGTAGATCAGCATCCCGATGAGGACCGAGCTGATCAATGCGATGGGCACGTAGCGGTTGGGATTGCGCGTCTCACCTGCCAGTGCGATGGCCTGCTGAAAGCCGAGGAAGCTGAATACGATGCCGGAAGTCGCCACCGCCGTGAAGATGCCGCTCACCGGCGTACTGCTGACGAGGGTCGTCATGTTCTGTGGATGGAATGAGTACGCCATGAGAATGGCGATGGTCGCGATCGGAATGACCAGTTTCCACCAGGTCGCCGCGCTGTTGATGGCAATGACCCAGCGGACGGCCAGGAAATTCAATGCCACCACGGCGGCGAGCAGCAGCGCGGCGAGCCCCATGCCGAGGTCGGTCATGAGGCCAGTGCCCGCATGAATGAGCCCCGGTACGTAGTTGCTGGTGTAGGTCAATACGGCAGTGACCTCCACCGGCGGGACCGATACGAAGGCGAGAAACAGAATCCAGCTCCAGATCTTCCCGACCAGATCGCCGTGGCTCACATGGGTCATGTGCACCATGGCTCCCGAATTCGGAAACATCGTCGAGAGTTCGGCGAAGACGAACGCCAGAAAGAGTATGGCCACCGCGCCGATGATCCACGACAGGACGCTGCGGGGTCCGGCCTCCACGGCAGCGTGCAGGGCTCCGAACAGCCAGCCCGAGCCGATGATGCTGCCGAGGCTCGCGTAGAGAAGGCCGATGACGCCCGCATCGCGCCTGAGCTTCGCTGGACCCGCCATGTGGACACCTCACATTGGTCAGCTGAACCGGGTGATACCGGATGCGGCAGCGTAAAAGACGCCGACGCAATTGTCCAAATTTCCGCCGCTCGCCCGCGCTGAGCCCCGTTCCGCCCCCCGCCGAGTGGATCAGTTCTTGCTCGCCGCTGCCGGCGCGGCCGGTACGCCCGCGGGCAGCGACTTGATTCCCAGATTGTAGGCTTCGAAGCTCCACACGTCCGCGGTCTGTGCGATCTGCTTATCGAGCGGCATGTAGATGTGACTGGTGGAGCCGGTCGTGCGCAGCAGGATCGGGTTGGCGCACGACTGTGCGTGCTGCATGGCCGCCGCAAACTTGAACTCGTGCATCGGCACGACGCGATCGTCATCCCACGAGGTGGTAATCAGGGTCGGCGGGTAGCACGTACCGGACTTGACGTTCTGCAGCGGTGAGTACGCATACAGCCACTTGAACGCCTGCGGATTGCTCGACTGTCCGTATTCGGGCGCCCAAAGCGCTCCGCCGGAGAAGTCTTGGTAGCGCAGCATATCGAGCACTCCGTGGCCGATGTAGGCTGCACCGAAAAGTTGCGGCCGCTCGGTGATCGAGGCGCCGGTCAGCAGCCCGCCATTGGAGTAGCCCTGGATGCCGAGTCGCCTCGGTGACGTGTAGCGCTGAGCGACCAGATACTTTGCGGCCCATGCAAAGTCATCGAACACGTTCTGCTTGTTGCCGAGCATGCCCGCACGGTGCCACTTCTGACCATAGACGCCGCCACCGCGCAGATTGGGGATCGCGTAGACGCCGCCCAGTTCGAGCCAAACCGGCAGCATCGGGCTGAAATATGGCGTGATGGTGATGTCGAATCCACCATAGCCGTAGAGGATGGTCGGATTGTTGCCGTCTAGTTTCACGTCACGCGCGGCGACGATGAACATCGGCACCCGTGTGCCATCCTTCGAGGCATAGAAGACCTGCCGCACCTGATAGGGTGATGCATCAAAATTCACATCCGGCTTGAAGATCGTCTGCGTCACGCCGTTTTGCACGTCATAGCGGTAAATCCGCTTCGGGTAGAGAAACGAGGTGAACCCGTAATAGACGGCGCGCGAATCCATCCGCGCCGCAACCGAGGTGACGGTACCGAGGGTCGGCAACGGCAGATCGTGCAGCTTGTGGCCATCGAGCGCATACAGCGTCAGCCGGCTGGTCGCGACATCCTCGGTGTCGACCAGCAGACGACCTCCGGCCAGCGCCGCGGCCTGTATGACCCCCGTACCCTGGGGCACGATAGTGTGCCAGCGCGACGGCGCCGGAGCGGCGATGTCCGCCGCGACAATGCGTCCCCGCGGAGCATCCAGGGTCGTCTGCAGATAGACGCTCCGCCCCTGCACCCCGATGAAGGCGTATTCTGCGTCGTTCTTGGTATACAGCGGTCTCAGCCGAGCCGAGACATTCGGGTGGAGCGGGTTACCGAGATCGGCCACGTAAAGCTCGTTGTGCGTCGAGGTGCCGTTCACGAGCGTCACGAACAGGTACCGTCCGTTCTCACTGACCTGCCCTTCGATGATCCAGCGTGGCAGATCGGGTCGGCGATAAATGAGCTTATCGGCGTGCTGGGGCGTACCCAGTGCATGAAAGTACAATGCCTGATCGACGACCGCGTCATTGATGCGGTTGCTCTTCGGCGGGCGCGGATAGCGAGAGTAGTAGAATCCTCTGTCGTCGTTGGTCCAGGCGATATTGGAGAACTTGACCCAGCGGACCGCGTCGGGCAGCGTTCTGCCCGTTGCGACGTCCATCACGCGCACGGTCTGCCAATCCGAACCACCCTGTGACAGCGCGTAGGCCACGTACTTGCCGTCCGGGGAGGGCTCGAAGTCGGCGAGCGCAATCGCGCCGTTCGGGGAGAGCGTGTTGGGGTCGAGCAGCACCCGGGGTTGCGCGGTCGGGGTGTCTTGAACGTAGAGAACCGACTGGTTCTGCAGCCCGGAATTTCGGCGAAAGAAGATTCGCGACCCTGCCACCAGCGTCGGGGTGGTCTCCTTCGCGTAATTCGACAGAGCGGTCAGCCGCCGGACGATCCAGCCCCGGATCGGAATCTTCGCCAGATACTCCTCGGTCAGCTGATTCTCCGCGGCCACCCACCGGTGCAGTGCCGGACTCGTCATGTTCTCCATCCACCGGTACGGGGCTGGGACACGAGTGCCGAAATACTCTTGTACGGTCTTGTCGCGGCGGGCCGGCGGATAGTGCAGGGCTGTCTGCTGCGGGGAATGGGATCGGGAGCAGGCGCAGAGCAGCAGTGCGGCGCACGTAACGGGAAGGATGCTCTTCATGAATGAATGTCCCCCGGCGCGAAACAAGGGCCGGATGGTAGCACAGCCGTCCGACTCGCCCCGGACGCTCAGTCCGGCACCGGCGCCGGCACGCTTCGATGCGCGGTGATGGTGGCGCCAGCCGATGCAGCCATCACCAGCAGAATCGCAGCGGATTGCGCCGGGGTCAGTTTTTCACCGAGGAGCAGCAGGCCGGAAAGGGCTCCGACAGCCGGCTCGAGGCTCATGAGAACCCCGAACGTGCGCGTGGGCATGCGCGTCAAGGCGAACATCTCCAGCGTATAGGGCAGCGCGGTCGACAGAACCGCAACGGCCAGACCCGGCAGCAGTACCTGCCTCGAAAGGACAATCGAACCGGCGTGCAGCAGGCCGAACGGGACGACGAGCACGGCGGAGATCACGCTGCCGAGCGCCACGGTCTGTGTGCCCAGGTGCCGCCCGGCCCGCTGACCGAACACGATGTAGAGCGCCCAGCAGGCACCCGCGCCCAGGGCGAATGCCACCCCCGTAACGCTGACATGGCTCACCTGTGGCAGCACCGGCAGGAGCAGCACCAATCCGATAGCTGCGAGCGCGATCCAAGCGAAATCCGACCTGCGACGCGAGGTGAGCACCGCCACCGCGAGCGGGCCGATGAACTCCACGGCGACGGCAAGACCAACCGGCAATCGCTCGAGCGCCTGGTAGTACAGGACGTTCATGGTGCCGAGCGACAGCCCATAGACGGCCAGCGACAATCGCGCCTCGGGCGGCACGCGCACGCGCCAGGGGCGCAGGGCGAGGCACAGAATGACCGTGCCGAAGCCGATGCGCACGGTCACGACGCCGATCGGTCCGGCGACCGCGAAGAGCGCCTTGGCGATCGACGCCCCGGTCTGCACGGACAGCATCGCGATCAGCACGACGCCGACCGGCAGGAGGGAGCGCAGCTGTAGCCTGGCGGAACGCATCGGGACATTCTATCCAGGGGCTCGCCGCCTCGGTTGCCTTCGTCGCCCGCGACCGGTACGCGCGAGGCGGATCAGGCGCGGCGGGTACGCGTAGCGCATCGATGGCTTTGCCGCGGCACACCGGATCTGTCGTGTCTGATTGTCTCGAACTGCGGATCGCGGGTGCAGCGCGATAGAGGGCCTCTATGGAGCGAATAGAGTAAATCAGGTTCCGTCCCCGGCGCGCCTGTCTTACAGTCGCCCGGACTGGCCGGCATGTGCGCGCAGCGATGTCCGGACCGCCCGGCCGACCTGACACGAGGAGTAGCGACATGTCGAGCGAATCAAAGTGCCCGTTCAATCACGCCGCCGGCGGCGGCACATCCAACCGTGACTGGTGGCCGAATCAGCTGAATCTGCGGATTCTGCACCAGCACTCGGCGCTTTCGGATCCGTTGGACGCCGGATTCGATTACGCCGCCGCCTTCCGCACGCTCGATCTCGAGGCGGTGAAGAAGGATCTGATGGCGGTCATGACGAATTCGCAGCCGTGGTGGCCGGCGGACTTCGGCCATTACGGACCGCTGTTCATCCGCATGGCCTGGCACAGCGCGGGTACGTATCGCATCGGTGACGGCCGGGGCGGCGCCGGTACCGGTCAGCAGCGCTTCGCGCCGCTGAACAGCTGGCCCGACAACGTCAATCTCGACAAGGCGCGTCGCCTGATCTGGCCGGTGAAGCAGAAATACGGCCAGAAGATCTCCTGGGGCGATCTGATCATTCTGGCCGGCAACGTCGCGCTGGAGTCCATGGGCTTCAAGACTTTCGGCTTCGCCGGCGGCCGGACAGACGTCTGGGAGCCCGACGAGGCGGTTTACTGGGGCTCGGAGAATACCTGGCTCGGCGCGAAGCGTTACAGCGGCGAGCGCGACCTGGAGAACCCGCTTGCGGCCGTACAGATGGGACTCATCTATGTCAATCCGGAAGGCCCCGACGGCAACCCTGATCCACTGGCGGCCGCGCGGGACATCCGCGCGACATTCGCGCGCATGGCGATGGACGACGAGGAGACGGTGGCGCTCATCGCCGGCGGCCACACCTTCGGCAAGACACACGGCGCCGGCCCTGCATCGCATGTCGGGCCCGAGCCGGAGGCGGCGGGAGTCGAGCAGCAAGGCTTGGGCTGGAAGAGCAGTTTTGGCTCCGGCGCGGGCGGCGACGCCATCAGCAGCGGCCTGGAGGTCACCTGGACGACGACCCCCACACGTTGGAGCAACAATTTCTTCGAGAACCTGTTCGGCTACGAATGGGAGCTCACCAAGAGCCCGGCCGGCGCGCACCAGTGGAAGCCCAAGGGGACCGCAGGCGCGGGCACGGTGCCGGACGCGCACGATCCGGCGAAGCATCATGCTCCCTCGATGTTGACCACGGACCTCGCTCTGCGCTTTGATCCTGCTTACGAGAAGATCTCGAGACGCTTCTACGAACATCCCTCGGAGTTCGCCGACGCGTTCGCGCGCGCATGGTTCAAGCTCACCCACCGTGACATGGGTCCGCGCGCCCGCTACCTCGGGCCAGAGGTTCCGGCCGAGGAACTTATTTGGCAGGATCCGGTGCCGGCCGTCGATCACAAGCTGCTCGACGAGCGCGACGTGACCGCGCTGAAGGCCCGGATTGCCGCCTCCGGCCTGACCGTGCCGCAGCTGGTGTACACCGCGTGGTCGTCGGCTTCCACGTTTCGCGGATCGGACAAGCGCGGCGGCGCGAATGGCGCACGCATCCGCCTGGCGCCGCAGAAGACTTGGGAAGTGAACCAGCCGACCGTCCTCGCCAAGGTCCTGCAGGCGCTCCAGTCGATTCAGAAGGAATTCAACGATGCCGCGACCGGCGGCAAGCGGATTTCGCTGGCTGATCTGATCGTGCTCGGCGGCTGTGCGGCGCTCGAGCAGGCGGCAAGACAGGCTGGACACGCCGTTGCAGTTCCCTTCACGCCCGGCCGGACCGATGCGACCCAGTCGCAGACCGACGTGCAGTCATTTGCGGTCCTCGAGCCGGTCGCGGATGGATTCCGCAATTACCTCAAGGCCGGACGCGAAGCCACAGCCGAAGCACTGCTGATCGACCGGTCGCAACTGCTCACGCTGACCGCACCGGAGATGACTGTGCTGGTCGGAGGTCTGCGGGTGCTGGATGCCAACTTCGCCCAAAGCCCGCATGGCGTGTTCACCCGGCGCCCCGGGGTGCTGAGCAACGACTTCTTTGTCAATCTGCTCGATATGCACACGGTGTGGACTGCGGCCGCCCGGACTCCAGGGGTGTTCGAGGGTCGCGATCGAGCCAGCGGCGAGCTGAAGTGGACTGCCACGCGCATCGATCTCGTGTTCGGCTCGAACTCCCAGTTGCGGGCGCTAGCGGAGGTCTATGGCAGCGCGGATGCGCAGGGGAAGTTTGTCCACGATTTCATTGCGGCGTGGAACAAGGTCATGAACCTCGATCGCTTCGATCTGGCGCGACCCTAGAAGCGACACCTGCAGCAGAGCAGTCATGTCGTGCGGAGCGGCCGGTTCTTCAGCCGGCCGTGACCGCTTTTGGCGCTGCCGCTCACCCGCGGGGACTGACACCGGTCACGGCGGCCGGACACTGGTAGGAAAGTTGGGGCAGCCGCGTCGCCGCACGCTGCCCCTCGTCGATCGCCTGATGGAGGGTCGTCCAGATTCGATCCGACTCCGCGCAGCGCATGCCGTAGTCGAACAATCGATGCATGTTTGCGAAATTGAAATCGAGAGCTCCCTGATCCGGGTAGCTCATCGGCAGGTAGCTGAATTGAAAATGCATACCGAAGTGGCGGGCGAATATCGCGGCGAGCAACAGCGCTCGGCGCGAGGCATGCATGAGAGCGGCCGAAAAGCTGCGTGACAGAACCGCCATGGGCTTCTCGGGCGTCGTCTGCGGGTAGGTGCTCAGCTGACCATTGACGAGGACGTACACTTTCGCGCCCTGCAGCTGCGGCAGGTGCATCGGCAGGATGTCGACGAGATTTGAGGCCACAAAGAACGGCAGGGTCGTGCCGCCATCCACGTGCATCTCGTCATACGTCTTGCCGTTGCCACGCACACGGATGATGACCGGCGGAAACACCCCGGGAATGCTCGCAGAGGCCACCAGGACCTGCGCGAACAGCTTACGTGCCGCCGGGCCGCCGTGTTCAGCGATCAAGCCCATGTTCCAGATGACCGATTCCTGCTTGTCGATGTCCGTCGTGGCAACCAGCAGCAGCCGACCCTGGCGGGCCTGCTCGGCAACCGCGCGAATCAATCGGGGCGTGACGAAGTGATCGACCAGCTCGACGAGCGGTCCATCGCGGTAAATGCCGGGGTGAAACAGAAATCCCAGCCAGGGACGCGTCTGCAGCAAGTGGTCGACCCGGTGGCTATCGAAGGCCTCCTTCATCTGCGCGTCCCAAGACGGACCGAGAAATGCGAACGGAGCGAGCAGCGCCCCGGCGCTGACGCCGGTGACCACCTGGAACGTCGGTCGCTTGCCGACACGCTCCAGCCCGTACAGCGCGCCCGCACCGAACGCGCCGCCGGCCCCACCGCCGGACAGTGCGAGAATGTGAATGGGTTCAGCCCCGGCGGCCGCCCGCAGAGTCTGGACGGTCGAGTCGAGGTGCTCGCGCAGGTAGGCGCGATCGCTGCTCAGGAATCGGACACTGCGCGGAAAGCCGGGCGGAGCGACCTGGGCGATCAACATCGGCGGTGCCGCAAGCCGCGGCGTGGCACAGGCTGCGAGCAGTCCGCCCAGCACCAGGACGATACCCCCTCGCCAGGACGCGCGGCGCGCAATCACGCGCGGCAGTGAGCTTGCGGTCGGGCAATCAAGCATGCTGATGAGTGTTCCGAGCGCTCCGACCGGGGAATCATACCACCGGACTTGGGATGACCAGCCGCGGATGGGGCCGATCAGGATGGAATGCGCGGTTCGCGGCAGAATTCGTTAATATGTTGCCGTGCGTACCGTTGGACCGGGTGAGATTCGACACATGGCTCTTCGCAACTGGCGCCTGATGGCCTCCGTGCTGCTGGCAGTCGTTCTATGCGGCGGGCCGTTGGTGTACGGATTGGGCTGGGGTGTGCCGCAGTGGGCCACGCTGTTGCCCGGTCAGCTTGAGGCAGTGTTCGCCGCCTACGGCGGCTGGGCGGTCAGCCTCGGGTTCGTCGCAGTCGGTGCAGTATTGGTGGGCGGCTGTCTGGCGCTGAGCTGGCTGCGCGCGACGGTGACTTACCTGCTCATTGGGCTTGGTCTGCTGGCGATTCTCGTGTTCGTGGCACTTGGCATGCCGGTGCAGATCCAGGGCCAGATCGACGCGACAGTCAGTCTGGCGATCGTGGCGCTGTGCGCACTGCTGGTCGTCAGAGTTTTTACTGCTGCCGTGAGAGCCCGACTCGCGAGACGATATCGCGCATAGCGCGCCTGAAATCCGCCTCGGCGGCGGACGGGCACCGGGACCTGATTTTGGGCCGCGCGCCCACCGACCGCTGCGGCACGCTCGAGGATCGCCGTGATGCCCCACGAGAACCGCAATCCGCCCGCCGGCGATAGCCACTTCGCGATGACTGACTCACGCTTCTACGGCCGCCTGTTCGCGCTGGCCGCCGCCGCGGGGCTCGCCTACCTGCTGTTCAAGGTGCTCGCTCCGCTGCGCGAGGCTCTCGGGTGGGCGGTCGTGCTCGCCTTCATGCTGCATCCTCTGCACCGCCGGCTCGCCCGGTGGCTACGGGGTCGCCCCGGGGTGTCGGCCGGGATTCTCACCACCGCGACACCGCTCGTCGTCCTCGCACCGCTGACTCTGCTCGGCGTCGTGTTCATCGAGCAGGCCATCGGACTGCTGCGCTACCTGCACCAACATCCATTCATCGGCTTCCCCGCGCTGCTGGAACGGGCCACACAGTATCCGCTGCTCGGCCCTGCATTGAACTGGCTGTCGCGCTACCTGCCCTTGCAGCCGGACCTGCATGCTTGGCTCGCCGGGGCAAGCACCGAACTGCTGAAGTCGGCCGCCGCCGCCGGGGGAAATGTCGCGTTCGTGCTGTTCGGGACGGTGATCAGCTTCTTCATGATGCTGTTCCTGCTCTTCTTTCTGCTTCGCGACGGCGAGACTTTCGTGAAGCAGTGCGTCGCGCTGGTGCCGTTACCTGCTGAACGGCGTGACCCACTGTTGAAGTACCTTGCAGACGTGACCCGCGCAGTCGTTTACGGCTCCACCGTGACGGCGATCTTTCAGGGCCTGTTCGTCGCGGGCGGATTCGCGCTGGCGGGCCTCCCGTCACCGCTGGTATTTGGTGTTGTCGCCACGATCGCATCGCTCCTGCCGGCCGGAGCCATGGTGGTCCTGGTGCCGGCAGTCCTGTACCTGTTGATCCAGGCGCACTGGGGCACCGCGATATTCCTGGCACTGTGGAGCGCCGGGCTCGCGCTGGTGGAGAACGTCATCCGGCCGCTTCTGACCGCTCACCGCGCCAATGTATCGACCCTCGCCGTATTTGTCGGGGCGGTCGGCGGGGTCAGCGCATTTGGCGTTCTGGGGCTGGTCCTCGGCCCGGTCCTGCTTAGCTTTGTGGTCGCAATCGTCCGCTTTTTGACCGAGCCCGGACCCGACCGGTAGCGGGCAGCGCCGAGCCCGCTCAGCCGTCCGAGCCATCCGACCCGGACGTGTCCGGCAGCGAAGCCGGCGCGCGAGTGCTTGACTCGGAGACTCGCGCGCCGGCCCGCTCGCTCAGGCCTTCTTTTCGAGCACCTTGGCTACTGCGACCGCCAGGCGAGCCTGGCGCATTGCACGGGCTTCAGCCTTGCGCGTGCAGGCATGGGTTTCCGGCGGAGTCATCAGTGAGACGCCGTCGAGCCGCTCGCATGCCGCCTGCGCGGCAACCTGCAACCGTTTGATCAGTCTTGCCGCACCTGCTCGGGTCGCGAGGTCGAGGTCCCCATAGCTGACTGCTCCCACCACCCTAAGGACCTCCACGCGCCCACCCAGACTCGAGCGTCCGAGGACGGTGACAACCACGGGCGCGGCGTTCACCGTTACGGGGACCATGGGGGTGGCCGCGCTGGCCGTCGCAGCAAAGCCCAGACCCGCCATCACCAGCGGCAGACTCCATCGGAGAAGATGATTGGTTTTCATTGCGACCCTCTTCGCGTAAATCGTGTATCGCACGGATGGACTTTTCGCACCGTAGCGCTCGGTGCTTGCGTGGCCATCCGTACTTGGCGCAATCGTTGACATTCATCAGTTCCGATTGCACAGAGCAGCACCCGGCAGATATAGAAGTGCATGCCCGCAGACCGCCCTGCGCGACGATCAGGTTCCGCAACACGATACGGAGCGCCCAGATGATTGCTCTGGCGTGATCGGGTCGCGGATCATCAACCCGGGCGATCGTTGCGCGGCGTGTCGGGCGACGCACGGCCGGACTCGATTCGCCCCGCGGTTGCGATGGCTGCCGACAGGCTTGGCGCTGACCGTCCTATTCATGGATCGGTGCGACCGGCGGTGAATCGCCCTAGAACGCCTACCCAGGACCACTCGCGGTGATTTCGCCTCAAGGCTCGGTGGTCGTTCGATCAGGCGCCACGGACGGAGGATTGTTCCGGGGCCGGCCATCGAGTCAGCTTTGCGCGCGAGTGCGCGTACTGGTACCCTCGTTTCTGAGCACATTTCCGTTGGCCAAGCGCTAAATCCACCTCGGCCGTGCGCCTCCCGGTGGAAGACTCCGGGCGCGCGAGATCCCATCAGCCGCGCGAACTGCTGCGGGGGGAGCGAGCCGTTCGGCAGCCCTGTCCGAATCTCGTCGACCGGCGCACCAACGGACCGCGCGAGCTGACTTCAAGGGAGTCGTGCATCGTGGGTCATTCCGCCGCGACGGACCGGCAGCCGGTCAGCCGAATCTCAGCTCGGCGCTGGTCCGTGCTGGGATTGGGCGTGATCCTGGCCTATGCCCTCGCCCCGTTGCTGCAACGAAACGCCTCGCTCGGGAATGCACACGACGATTTCGCCGCCATCTGCCGAGACTGGATTGTGGTTCTGGTGCTCGCCATCCTGGGTTTCGGATTCCAGCGGCGTAGTCCGGCCTTCTTCGGTCTGCGCGTACCCGGGTGGCGTGACGTACTGACGATGCTCGCAGTCTTCGCGGTGAGCGCCATCCTGGTCATTGGTTTGACGCAGATCCCTCCCGTCCATCGTGCACTGCTCGGCGTACCGAATCAGCACCTGGCTTCGATTCCCTTTGGCATCCGGCTGGGCCTGGTACTGACCGCCGGGATCTGCGAGGAGGCGATCTTCCGCGGATACCTCATCGAGCAGGTTCGCGACTGGACAGGATCGATCAGCGCGGGCGCGTGGACGTCGTTGATCCTGTTCTCACTGCCGCATGCCTGGTTTTACGGTTTCAGTGTCGCGCTGTTCGTACCGGCATTACTCGGCGGCTCGCTGATCGTGCTGTACGTGCT
>JAKAZL010000068.1 GCA_021815925.1 Pseudomonadota bacterium
GAAACGCGCCTGGCGCGCCTGTCCTTCCGAGGCGATCTGCATCACCATCACATCGCCGAGTTCCGTCCAGTCGGCCTGACCCCGGCTCGCGCGCTCGGGCTTCGGCGCCGCGGCCGGCGCGGCACCGCAAGCAGTGCCACGGCACGGATCGGCGTCCGCACTAGCGGACGACTCGCTGTAGGTCATGCTTCCCCCTCGGAGCCGCGACGCAGCGCGGGTCTCTGCGGGTTTTTTATACGGAGCCACGGTCAACTGAACAAGCAGGCAACGCTTATACCTAGTATTGCCAGCCCCGGGGGTCGGGACCGCCCCCAGAGCTTTCGCCGGCGGCCTCGTGCGGTTTCGCCAGCGGTGGAACCGTCCCGCGCCATCCGGGGTACACCTGTACCGGCGCTGCCACGCGCCCGCGCGCAGGCACCCGGTTTGCGGCCGCCCGCCCGGGATGAGACGCCCTCGTATGACGATGAACGATCCGGAGCACAGACGATGAAGCAGGAAAACCTCGAGCAGTTACTGCATCGCAGCGGCAATCCGGTGCACATGCTGCGCAACTCGCAGATCGGCGCCTACGTCTACCCTGTGGTGCCGTACGAATTCAGCAACTGGCGCGCCGAGCAGGTCGCCTGGCAGAAGTCGGCCGTGCTCTACGACCAGACCCACCACATGGCGGAGATCACGGTCAAGGGGCCCGATGCGCTGAAGATGCTCTCGCAGCTGACCATCAACAGCTTCAATGGCTTCGTTCCGAACAAGGCCAAGCAGATGGTCCCCTGCAGTCACGATGGCTACGTGATCGGCGATGGCATCCTGTTCTATCTGGAGCCCGATGAACTGCTGTTCGTCGGGCGCGCCCCCACGGTCAACTGGATCCAGTTCCACGCCGAGACCGGTGGCCATCGGGTTGAGGTGATCCGCGACGACCGATCCCCCTCGTACCCGCGCGGCAAGCCGGTTTTCCGCCGGCACTACCGCTTCCAGGTGCAGGGCCCGAACAGCATGCAGGTCCTGAGCAAGCTCAACGGCGGAGCGTTGCCGGAGATCAAGTTCTTCAACATGGGGTTCATCGACATCAAGGGCCGCAAGGTGCGGTGCCTGCGCCATGGCATGGCCGGAGAGCCGGGACTGGAGATCTGGGGCCCGTACGCGGAGTACGACGAAGTACGCGAGGCGATCGTCGAGGCGGGCAGGGACTTCGGTCTGCTGCAGGTCGGCGCGCGTGCCTACTCGAGCAACACACTGGAATCCGGGTGGATCCCCTCTCCGCTGCCGGCGGTATACACCGGCGAGGCCATGCGCCCGTACCGCGAGTGGCTGCCGGCGAGCGGCTATGAGGGCTCGGGCTCGATCGGCGGCAGCTTCCTCTCGGAGAACATCGAGGACTACTACCTCACTCCGTACGCACTCGGCTACGGGCCGTTCATCAAGTTCGACCACGAGTTCATCGGCGCCGAGGCACTGAAGCGGCATGCGGCCGAGCCGCAGCGCCGCAAGGTCACCTTCGCCTGGAATCCAGCGGACTTCATCAAGATCTACGCCTCGCTGCTCGATCCGCAAGGGGAGAATTACAAGTATTTCGATTTCCCCAACTGCAACTACTCTTCGGCCTCCTACGACCGGGTCATGGCGGGCGGACGCACGGTCGGCTTCTCGATGTTCGGCGGCTACAGCTACAACGAGCGCACCGTGCTCTCGCTGGGCGTCGTCGATCCGCAGGTGCAGATCGGCGACGTGCTGACGCTGGTCTGGGGTGAGGAGAACGGCGGCACCCGCAAGCCCACCGTCGAGCCGCACAAGCAGCTCGAGGTCCGGGTCCGCGTCGCACCGGCGCCCTACTCCAAGGCCGCCCGCGAGGGCTATCACGACGGCTGGCGGAACCGTCAGGCCTGACCGAAAGACCGTCAGCGACTGGAACTGGGGGCGCCGTCCGCTCGGTGCGGCGCCCCCCGGCCCGGCCGCCCACGGTCCGCTCAGGATCGAGCGGCGGTCCCGCCGCCCGCAAGCCACCGCTGTAGCGCGGTCGTGACCTGCTCCGGCTGCTCCATCGTCACCATGTGACCACTGTGCTCGATGACGGCGAGGTCGGCCCCGGGCACCAGTCGCGCCATTTCCTCGTGACGCGCCAGGGGACTCCAGAGGTCCTGCCGCCCGCAGCCGATGAGCGTCGGGCAACCGATGGCGCGCAGCACTCCCTCGGCCGAGGGCCTGGCCAGCAGGGCGTGGATCTGCGCGGCGAAGATCTCGGGCGTCTTGCGTTCGATCATCGCCAGAATGGACTCGATCAGCGGATCGTCCCACAGCCGATCGGGATGCACCATGCCCTGCACCCATTCTCGGCCCATCACCCGCATGCCCTGCGCCCGGGCGAGCTCGAGCAGGCCAAGCCGCTGCGCCGCCTCAGCCTCCCCGGCCTGCCCGGCCGGCCGGGCCTGATGACCGGTATCGAACAAGGCCACTCGGGTGATGCGCTGCGGCGCGCTGCGCAACATCTCGAGCGCCACCCTCCCGCCCATCGAATGACCGGCCAGCGCGAACCGCGACGGCGCAGCGGCAAGCGCCCGTTGCGCCATGGCCGAGAGGGACTCGGCGCTGCCGTAATCGACCACCACGCACCGCCAGGCTCCCTCGAGCGCCGCGATCTGTGGCTCCCAGACCGCGCGGTCGCACATCAGCCCCGGCAGAAGCACGAGCGTCTGCTCACTCATGGTCAGCTCCCGCGCAGAGGGTAATCCTGCTGCGCGGCCGCGTATTCGAGGAAGAAATCGAGTGCCCGCGGGTTGGCCATGGCGCTCACGTTGGCGGCCTTCTCCGGCGCGGCTCCGAGCAGTATGCGGCGCACCGGCACTTCCATTTTCTTCCCCGTGAGCGTCATCGGAATCAGCGGGACCGGAATGATTTTGTCCGGCACGTGGCGCGCCGTGTATTCGCGGCGCAGGGTCTCGCGGATCTTCCCCTCGACCTGCTCAAGCGAGGCGCCGGCGGCCAGCTTCACGAACAACGGCATGAAGAATCCTCCGTCGGGCAGGTCGAGGTTGACGATCAGACTGTCCTCGACCTCCGGCAGTGCAGAGAGCGTTCGATAGATCTCCGCCGTACCAATGCGCACGCCGTAGCGATTCAGCGTGGCGTCCGACCGGCCGAGCACGAATGAGCCGCCCCGTGCGTTGATGCGAAAGAAGTCCCCATGCCGCCAGATGCCCGGAAAGTCCTCGAAATAGCTCTCCCGGTAACGCCGGCCGTCGGGGTCGTTCCAGAAGCGCACCGGCATCGAGGGAAGCGGCTGGGTCAGAACCAGCTCGCCGACCTCATCGATCACGGACTCGCCGCGCTCATTGAACGCCTTGACCGCCACCCCGAGCGAGGGCGCCTGGATCTCCCCGGCGCGCACCGGCAAGGTGGGCACGCCGCCGACGAATCCGGTGCAGCAGTCGGTACCGCCGCTGCCGTTGGCGACCCACAGGTCCTGCTTGACGTTGGCGTAGAACCAGGCCATGCAGGCGGGCGTGGCCGGCGATCCGGCGAGGGAAATACTCCGCAGGTGCGACAGGTCATAGCGCTCGCGCGGCACGATGCCCGAGCGCGCCATCTGCTCGACGTAAGTGGGACTGGCGCCCAGCATGGTCGCTTCGGCGTCCTGCGCCAGCCTCCAGAGGGTATCGGGGGCCGGATAGGCGGGACTGCCGTCGTAGAGGACCGGGATCGCCCCGGTGGCGATCGTGCTCGCCAGGAAATTCCACAGCATCCAGCCGGTGGTCGTATAAAACAGCAGCCGATCACCGGGATGTAGATCGAAATGGAAGACGGCGTTCTTGCGCGTCTCGAGCAGGATGCCGCCGTGACCATGGACGATGGCCTTGGGCAGACCGGTGGTGCCGGATGAAAACAGCGTCCACAGCGGAGCGTCGAAGGGAACCTGCTCGAAGCGGAATTCGGCCGCTGCGATGGGGGGATGATCGAGCGCCTCGGTCCAGCTCAGCGCACCAGGCCGCGGCGGCGGCGCCGCCGGGTCGAGGTACGGCAGGTGGATCACATGCCGCACGCTCCCCAGCCCGGCGAGAATGCGTTCCAGTTCGACCCTTCGGTCGAACGGCTTGCCGCCGTAGCGGTAGCCATCAATGCAGAACAATACCGTTGGCGAGAGCTGCGCGAATCGATCGAGCACGCCCCGCTCACCGAAGTCCGGCGAGCAGCAGGCCCAAATCGCCCCAATCGCCGTCGTCGCAAGCATGGCGATGACGGTGTGCGGGATGTTCGGCATCCACGCGACCACCCGGTCACCCGGCCGCACCCCCAGCGCGCGCAGCCGCGTGGCGAGGATGCGCACCTGTCCGGCAAGCGCGGACCAGCCCAGGGCCTCGAGCGGACGGGTCTCGCTGGCATGCAACAGCGCGATGCCTCCGTCGCGCTCCCGGCGCAGGACGTTTTCCGCATAGTTCAGTCGGGCCCCGGGAAACCACTCCGCCCCGGGCATCGCCCGCCGGCCGAGCACACGGTCATAGGGGACGGACGCTTCCACCTCGAAGTAATCCCACAGCGCGCCCCAGAAGGCCTCCGGATCCTCCACCGACCAGCGCCACAGATGCATGTAGTCGGCGAACGCAAGACCGCGCGTTCGCTTCAACCACCGGCTGAATGCCGTCACGTTGGCGTGCTCGATGCGCGCCGCGTCCGGCGTCCAGAGAATCTCCCCCTCTTGCATCACTCGTTGACCTCTTCAAGACCCGCGCCCCGCCGCGATCACACCGACCCACGCACCGCCCCGCGCGCGAAGCTCATCCCATCCGTATAGGCAAAGTGGCGCGCCGAACACACGATGGCTCGCAGCAGGCATGCGCAACGCGTCCGGGGCAGATCGGCTACCCCGCAATGAAGGCGCATTCGTGAGTGAGGCCGGCTTCACCCAATGTGCGTTCGAGCCTAGCGCGCCCGCTCGCGCGGCCGCGCGGATCACAGTGCAAGACTTTTGGACCCACAGCGCAACCCTGCCGTCGGGCGGCCTGAGGCCCTCGGCGAGGGTGCAGGGCACCTCGTGGCGGTGACACATCCGGTTGGAACCCAACCGGCGCCGCCAGGTCAGCCGGCCGCTCGTGCCGTGCCGGTTGTGCGCTATCGGTCGAATGTGTTGCGCTGTGGGGCGCGCGCGCTCCGTGGCGACGGCACTACGCTTAGGACCGATTGACCGAAATGGGATTGCCTTCTGCAACACCGTTTCAGGTGCTCCGCTAT
Organism: Pseudomonadota bacterium; assembly: GCA_021815925.1. GTDB lineage: Bacteria > Pseudomonadota > Gammaproteobacteria > Steroidobacterales > Steroidobacteraceae > 13-2-20CM-66-19. Next base: position 5,224 of record JAKAZL010000068.1, read on the forward strand.
CCGATCCAGCCTGCGGGTGGCCGCTCGAACAACGCCGCGCGACTAGGCCTCGCGCTTATCGGAGGGGGTTACGTATCATGAATTCGAGGCTCTTGCCGCGAGGCGGCATCACCATCCCGCAGCTGGCTGCCTGCGGCCTCGGTCTTTCACTGGTATGCGCGACGGCCGTTGCGCAGCAGCAACAGACCGAGCCCTCGCACTCCACCTTCCAACTGAAGGAGATCGTGGTCACCGCCCAGTACCGGCGGCAGAACATCCAGAATGTTCCGATCGCGATCACCGCCTTCACGCCGCAGACCCTTCAGCAGCAGAACATCACGACCCTCGCCCAGCTCGGCGATCTCACCCCAGGCGTCACGCTGACCAGCGGTGCGCCGTTCTCCGGCGACAGCTCCGTTCTTTCCGCCTCGATCCGCGGTATCGGCCAGGCTGACTTCGCGTTCAACATCAACCCCGCGGTCGGCGTCTACGTGGACGGCGTCTATTACGCGCGCACGATCGGCGCGAACGTCAATCTGCTCGACGTGCAGAATGTCTCCATCCTCAAGGGCCCCCAGGGCACCCTGTTCGGCGCGAACACCATCGGTGGCGCGATCAACATTACCACCCGCGATCCCGGCGAGACGCCCTACTTCGTCGCCGAGGCCACCGGTGGCAGCTTTAATCGCCGCGACGTCGCATTCAGTGCCGACATCCCCCTGATCAAGCACAAGCTGCTCTCAAGCGTCACGTTCTCCTCGCAGAACCAGGACGGGTATCAGCGCGTCATACCGTATCCGGCCAGCTCCCCATACGGCCAGACGCCGTTCACGGTGACCCCGCTGAGCTCGTTTCCGGAACCCGGCTACGGCTCATCCAACACGTACGGCGGGACGGGCGTGACGGCCATGCGCGCGAAGCTGCTCTGGCTCGCGTCGGACCGGCTCAAGATGACGCTCGAGGGTGACTGGACGCACGAAGACCAGACCGCCCTGCCGAACGTCGTCCTCGGCACTTTCTCCAACAGTATCGCCGGAGCGACGTTCTCCACGCTGCACAACCTGTGTATCAGCAACAGCGCTGCGACGCTGCCGGGCGCGATCCAGGCCGCCGGCGGACCGCCGACCTTCGTGCCGGCGAACGCCCTGTTCGCGAGTGTCTGCGCTCAGCCGCTCGCTCACGTCCCCGGCCTGTCGGTCGGCGCCCCGCCGCCGCTCGGTGCCGGCTACGTCGGGGGCCCGCCCGGACCGTACAACATCAACAACCATCCGGGCACCGCCTACCTGGGCACGAACAACCCGCAGATCTACATCACCAATGCTGCTTCCCAGACCGGCAGCTACGACACGACCTACGCGAACGCTCCGAACTACGCGCGGAGCGACATATTCGGCCTGTCACTCACCGGCCAGTACCGGATCAACGACAACCTGACGCTGAAGTCGATCAGCGCCTACCGGCAGACGTCGTGGAACATCGGCACGAACCTCGACGGCACGCCGGCCGACATGTTCTCGGTGAGCGACGCGCAGCACCAGTGGCAGGTTTCGGAGGAAGTCCAGCTGCTCGGAGCCGCCCTGCACAACAAGCTGAACTGGGTGACCGGCCTTTACTACTTCCGCGAATCCGGCTACGTGCACGATTTCGTGCCGTTCGAGAACATCCTGCAGGTCTATGACGGCGCGGCGAACGACGTCAAGAACACCGACTACGCCGCGTACTTCCACCTCGACTACCGGCTGAGCAAGAAGTGGGGATTCATCGTCGGCGGCCGCTACACCGACGCCCAGACCTCGTTCATCGGCGGACAGGGCGATCTGAACTCCTTCCCCTTCGGCTCGTACTGCTGGCTGAACTCCTGCAACGGCGCCCCGCCGTTCACGGACATCATCCCGAACGCAGCGGCGCCCGGTGCGCCGTACTACCGCTACTTCCCGGGTACGCCGGATAGCCAGTCGTGGCACATCTTCGATCCCACGGCGAGCATCCAGTATCACTTCACCCCGCACGTCATGGCGTACGTGACCTGGAGCAAGGGCTTCATGGCGGGCGGCTGGACGACGCGCCTGTCCTCGCTGATCACCAACCCGAAGCAGGCACGTTTCGGCCCGGAGTACTCGAAGGCCTGGGATGCCGGCATCAAGTCTGACCTGCTGAACCATCACCTGATGCTCGACGCGGACGTGTTCTTCACCAACTTCGACGGCATCCAGCTGAACGTCCAGCGGGGCATCTCGCCGGTGCTGCAGAACGCCGGCAATGCCAACATCAAGGGTGCGGAGCTGGCGTTCGAGTCACTTGTCGGACACACCGGCCTGGAGCTGAACGGATCGGTCTCGTACATCGACGCCTACTACACCTACGTGAACCCCGACGCGCCCATTCCGGAGTATGCGGACGCCCAGGGCAACACGTACTGCCCGGGCGGTGCGGCTGCGGGTTGCACCTTCACCTGGTCCGGTGTCTCGGCGCTGAGTGCCAAACTTCCGGATACGCCGCAATGGAAGGCGGTACTCGACCCGGTCTACACCCTGGCGCTGCCGAGCGGAGCGACGGTCAGCTTCGTGCCCGTCTACACCTATACCGGGAGCATGTACAACGACAGCCTGAACACGCCGCAGATGCGCCGCCCGGTGACCCACATGGTGGACGCCTCGGTGCACTACACCTCGCCTAGCGGGATGTACGAGTTCGCGGTGGGCGGCACCAATCTGACCAACGATCGCTTCATCACGACGGGCCAGTCGAATTACGGCGCCGGCTTCATTGACGGCTACGTGAACGCGCCCCGCGAGTGGTATGCGACCATCCGCGTGCAGATGGGTCATTGATCCGAGGGGAGGCCTGCACGATGTCGACAATGCCCCAGACCCCGCTGACCGCCCCACCCTCCACGGCGTACCGGATCGTGGACGTGCCGGAGATTCACAAGGATGTGATCGCGCGGCACGGCATGCCGGGCACGTTCGTCGGTCCGACGGAGCGGGAGAGCCCGTGGGTCCCGTTCGGCGACAATGCGGCGATCCGCCATCTTGCCTTCGACCCCCGCCACAACGTGTTCAGCAACGTGCTGTGGGTGAAGTCAAAGGGCGTGATCGGCACGCACAAGCATCGCGGGACCGTCGTCATGGTGTGTCTGGAAGGCAGCGTGCGCTACCTCGAGTACGACTGGGTCGCAGGCCCGGGCGATTTCATCTACGAGACGCCCGGCCTGTGCCATACCCTGGTCACCGACCATCCCCAGGGCGTGAAGCTCTTCGGCTGGCTGCAGGGACCGGTCGAGTTCTATGACGAGGCGGGCGCGTTCGCGCAGACTCTCGATGTCTGGTGGTTCATCAATCACTACGAAACGTACTGCAGGGAGCACGGCATCCCGCTCAACAAGCAGCTGTATATCTGAGTGGACCGGTGCCGCTTGAGCGCGACTTAGCGCGTGCCGTGCGCGCCGGCGACCCCCAGCGGGTCGCCGGCGCCAGCACGACTCGCCCCCGCCGGGATTGCGCTCCTGCCGGCCATCCACGTACCGTAAGCTCTATCGTGACGGGGCCGTGCCCGAGCGGCCGCACGGCCGGCCCAGCGTCTGCCGCCCATCAGCGGGCAACCATTGCGCTGCGTGCACCGGCGAGGCAGCATGGACTCAGGTCATAGGCCTGACTCAACCCGCCATGGGCAATCCTCTGCCACCCGTCTCGGCGCGTCATTGGTCGACCGATGAGGTCGCGAACCAGGCGTTCTCGTATTGGGTCGACACGGTCTGCGACCGGTTTCTCGAGCTCGATATCGACTCACCGCTCCGCGAGCACTTCCATGCGCGACTGGATCAGTGCGAACTCGGTCCGGCGACCGCGAGCTGGCTGTGCGCCGACATCCAGCGCGTGCGGCGCACCTCGGCCAAGATCGCGCGCGCCCATCCGGGATTCCTGCTGATGCAACTGCGTTCCGGCCGGGTGCAGGTCCGCCAGGCCGGGCGGATCACGCCGCTGCATCCCGGCGAGTGCGTCCTGCTTGATGGCGCCCAGCCCTACGAGGTCGAGTGCCCGGAGGCGACCCGCTCGTGCGTGCTGCAGCTTCCGGACGAGTGGTTGCGGCGCTGGGTGCGCTCACCGGAGCATCTCACGCCCGCCCGTTTCACCACTCAGGGATGGAGCGGCGCGCTGTGCGCGGCCATGGCCAGCCTCGACGTCGACTCCTGCGAGGATCTCGCGCTGCCACCGGAGGAAGTCGCGGTGCATGTCGCGGCGCTGCTGAAGCTGGCGTTGGGACCTGAATCACGCGACGCCATCGGCGAGCAGGACCTGCGGGAGCGGTTGGTGCGCACGTTGCGCAACAGCCTGTCGGATCCCGGCCTGTGTCCGGCCTCGGTCGCCGCCGAACATCGTATCTCGGTCCGCACTCTGCACTACGCGTTCGCCGCCAACGGCACCTCGTTCATCGAGCAGCTGATGCAGGCCCGGCTGTTGCGGGCACGGGACCTGCTGGCGGATCCGCGGTTGCAGGACGTCCCGGTGATCGAAGTTGCTGCCCGCTGCGGCTTCACGGACCCCAGTCATTTCGCCCGCCGCTTCCGGCGACTGTTCGGCATTGCCCCGCTCGCATTCCGGCGGGCCGCGAGCGACGCTCGGACCTAGCCGCGCCGCGACTCCCGCAGCGCTGCAGCTGCGCTCTCGGTCGAATGTGTTGCACTGTGATGTGCGCGGCCGGCAGGACCGCGCCCTACGCTCGCCTGGATCAGCACCCGCAGCGCCACACACCCCGAGCGCACGCCAAACCGCCCGCAGCGAGGATGACATGAACCGATTCGAGCAGGCCGTCCACGACTGCATGAAACCCACTGCCGCGCTCCTGGAGCGCACCACCGATCCTCGGCACCGGGCGATCCTGCTCAACTTCTGGCGACACGTGCACCTGGAGGGTGCCGGTGAGTACGAGCAGATCGTGGCTGCGGACATGATGGTGGAGCAGCCCCTGTACCGGGTGTCCTGGGGCGCGAAGCCTGCGCTCGTCGAGGGTAAGGCGGCGGTACTGGCGTTCTACCGCAGCGTCGGGGAGGCGGTGCTGTGGCATTCGGATGACCGCCTGGCCGTGGCCGATTGGGGCATCTGCGATGAGATCACCTTTCATCAGCTGGCCCGGGGTGCCGACCTCGCGGCCCTCGGATACGCACTCGAGCACACTGACAGGCTGTATCACGTCTCGAGCCGACAGGCGTTCATCTGGCCCTACGATGCGCGGGCGCGACTCGCCGGGGAACACCTGTACGAGGACAAGACGAGTCTGCGTATCGAGGAGATTCCGCCCGAAGAGGCGATCACGCCGGCGCGGGTGCGCGCGATCCATCGCGAGCAGCTGGCGAAACTCGAGGCTCGGATGGGGCCGCGCTTCTGGGTGTTCGCAACACCCTGAGCCTTGCCCGCCGGATGCCGGACCGGCAGACCTCCTCGGATTCAGGCCGCGCCGAGCGCAGCGAGCTCCTGCGCCAGTGGGCCGGGACGGGAGAGGAACGGCGAGTGACTGGCCTCGAGCTCGATTGCCCGGCTCGTCCGGGGCGCGAACAGCCCCCGCTGCAGCTCGAGCGGCAGCGCGCGGTCCAGCGTACAGACGATGTAAGTCGAGCGGATGTGCCGCCAGGCGGGATCCTCGACGGGCTCAGCGAACGGGGCCGTTGGCTGCCGACGCAGGCGGCCGAGCGCCCACTGCCGGGTGTCAGCATCGCAGTCGCCGAAGAGCAGTTCCGGTGCCTGCGCCAGATCGGGCAGACTCATGCCCTGCTCATCGAGGCGGATCCACGGGGCGGGCTTGCCACCGCTCATGGCAAGCAATGACTGACCGCGCTCGGGAACGAACGCGCACAGATACGCCAGCTGCGCTACGCGCGGGTGTGCGCCGACCGCCGGATGCGAGATGACCATGCCGCCGTAGGAATGACCGCACACCAGCACCTCCCCGGGCAGCGCGTCGATCGCTGCGCGCACGGCCTCGGCGTCTCCCGACAGATTCGCCCCCGGCGGCGGATCGATCCCGGTGCTCGGCAGATCGACCGCGCGCACCACGAACCCGCGCTGCTCGAGCAGCGGAGTCACGCGCGTCCAGCACCAGCTGCCATGCCATGCCCCGTGCACCAGCACGACGGAGCGGATGGATCGCCTCATGGGCCACCCTCCGGGGCGATGCAGTGCAGCACCTCGCGCAGATCGCTCAGCACGCGATGCGGGCGGGACCGCTCCGGCTGGCGCAACCATTCGGCCCGGCTGGTCGTACCGGTCGTCACCGCGAGCGCGGTCGCTCCGCCCCGGCGCGCCATCAGGCCCTCGACGATCGGATCGTCACCCACCACCCCGACGTGCGGCATCGCCGTGCCGAGGCGCCGCGCGACGAAGCGCAGCGCGTGCATGGAGGGCTTGCCCATCACCCGGACCGGCGCGCCGGTCAGACGGCGGATCGCCCCGACGATCGCGAAGCTGTAGCCGATTGTGCGCCCCTGCCGGGTGGCGAAGAACGGAACGTCCGAGGCCGAGAACAGCTTGGCTCCCGCCCAGATGGCCTGCGCGGCGGTCTCGATGTCCTTCATGCCGCACTCGGGGTGCCAGCCGACGTAGACCGCGTCGACCTCGGTCGCGGCACTCTCACCGGTGTACACGGTCTCGATGCCGGCGTCCTCGAGCGCATGGCCGACGCCGCGGGTGCCCAGCACCAGGACACGTCGCACGGAGCGCCGGGACAGGTAGTGCGCGGTTACGCTGGAGGGCGTGATCATCTGCTCGTCGGCAATCGGCAGTCCGGAGTTGCGCAGCTTCGCCGCCTGCTCCGCCGGAGGATAGTTGCTGCCGTTGGTGAGCAGTACGAACGGGAAGCCCCGCTCGCGCAGGGCGGT
>JAKAZL010000069.1 GCA_021815925.1 Pseudomonadota bacterium
CAGCTTCGGAGGCTGCCACTCTATCCAACTGAGCTACGGGCGCACCGTGTCGCGGCGCGCGACTGACCCGGACCGGTCAGGATCGGGAGCTGGCTGGCCTCGCGGCCGCATGCCCCCTGCGCCAGGGCCGGGGGATGATACGCGGGTCATCGCCGAGATGCCACGTGGACCCCGGAGGATGGGGAAGGCGCCCCTCGAGACGCCCCTGCGATGACCGGGGCTTCAGCCAAGCGGGTCACGCGGGGTATACTGGGGCTTCCGCGTTCACGGATTCCGCAGAGAGGTCTCGTGAGCAAGCAGGATTCGCACTTCATTAACGTGTTCAGCATGGTCATCGGCCTACTGGTCGTGGTGGCCATACTGATATTCAGCTTCGCGCGCTACGTCGGTAACCACACACAGGAGCGGGACATCCTGTCGGATACCGAGTACATCCACCGCGTCGAGCAGCGTGTGACCCCGTTCCAGCGGGAGGCGATCGCCGGCCAGAACAATGCCGGACTCGCCATCGCGCCGGCGGCCGGCCCGGCGGCCACCGCCAGCGCGAGCGCCGGCGGCATGGGCGTGCCGACCACGGGTCAGCAGCTGTTCCAGCAGACCTGCAGCGCCTGCCATGGACCGGGCGTCGCGGGAGCGCCGAAGGCGGGCGACAAGACCGCCTGGGCGCGCCACCTCGCCAAGGGGCTGTCGACGCTGTACGACCACGCGCTACACGGCTTTCACGGTTCGACCGGCATCATGCCGCCCAAGGGCGGCCGGACCGGGGTACCGGATGCCGTCGTCGAACGGGCCGTTAATTACATGGTGTCGCTGGTCGACCCGCAGATGGTCAAGGGCAAGCCCAGGTAAGTGGGGACCGATCCGAGGCATCCGGTTGCTCGGATGATCTGAGCGGGATCGGCGGGTTCAGCCCCGCGACACGGCGCTGCGACCCTTCGGGGTCTGCGGCGGGCCGTGCATGCCACGCACTGCACGGCACCGGCCCCGCCCGCTGGCCTTCAGCGGGGGGCCGCCCCCGACCCTTCCAGCACCCGCAGGCGCGCCTCGAGTTCCACAAGCCGCTCGCGCGTGCGCTGCAGGACCCGGGTCTGCGTGTCGAACTCCTCGCGGCTGACCAGGTCGAGCTTGCTCAAGCTCGCCCGCAATACCGCCCGGAAATTGCTTTCCAGGTCCTTCTGCACGGCGCGTAACCCCGGCGGAACACTCTCGAACAGCCGCCGGGCGATGGCATCGATACCCAGATTATCCATAGTCACTGACCTCAATCCGCATGCCCCATGATGGGGCGAATCATCTCAAGGGCGGCACCAGTACGGTGCGGCGGACGACCTCCGCGAAGCGCAACTTGCCGGATCACCGCGGAAAATTGCCGTGGCACGGTTTCTGCACCTGCGCCCGGGTCATCAGCTTACCCGCGTCCCCGCCGCCCGTGCAGCCCCGTCTGCGGCATGAACGGGCGCCCGTACGCGGGTCGCGCGAACCGCCCCGGGAGAACACATGCGCAGCGCTCAGAAGACTCTCAGAACCCGACTGACCACGGCGGCCTTCGCCCTCACCGCTGTGCTCCCCTCGCTGGCCTGGGCCGGCCCGGCCGTACCGGACAAGGGGGACACCGCCTGGATGCTCACGTCCACCGCTTTGGTGTTGCTGATGTCCGTTCCTGCGCTCGGCCTGTTCTACGGCGGCCTGGTCCGCACGAAGAACATGCTCTCGGTCCTGATGCAGGTGTTCGTCGGCTTTTCCCTCATCAGCGTCCTGTGGTGCATCTACGGCTACTCGATCGCCTTCACCGCGGGCAACGCCTTCATCGGCGGACTGAGCCGGCTGTTCCTTGCCGGCACGTTCAACGCCGCCACCGGCGCGTTCTCGACCATCGGCACCTTCGACAAGGGCGTGGTGCTGAACGAGCTGGTGTACGTCGCGTTCCAGGCCACCTTCGCCGCCATCACCTGCTGCCTGATCCTCGGCGCACTCGTCGAGCGCGTGAAGTTCTCCGGGATCCTGCTGTTCATGGTGTTCTGGTTCACGTTCTGCTATTGCCCGGTCGCCCACATGGTGTGGTACTGGCCGGGACTCGACACCGGCGCAGGGCCGAAGCCGGTCGGCGGGCTGCTGTGGCAGTGGGGGGCGCTCGATTTTGCCGGCGGCACCGTCGTGCACATCAACGCCGGCGTCGCCGGTCTGGTCGGGGCACGGGTGCTCGGCAAGCGCATCGGTCTGGGCAAGGAGCCCATGCCGCCGCACAGCATTACGATGATGATGATCGGCGCCTCGCTCCTGTGGTTCGGCTGGTTCGGCTTCAACGCCGGCTCGGCCCTGGAAGCGAATGGGTCGGCCGCCCTGGCGTTCCTGAACACCTACCTCGCCACCGCCTGCGCAGTGCTCACCTGGATGAGCGCCGAGTGGATCGTCAAGGGCAAGCCGTCGATGCTCGGCGCCGCCTCCGGCGCGGTGGCCGGCCTGGTGGCCATCACACCCGCCGCGGGCAACGTCGGGATCCCGGGCGCCTTCGTCATCGGGCTCGCGGTCGGTCCGCTGTGCTTCTGGGGCGTAACGGGCCTGAAGAAGATGATCCGCACCGACGATGCGCTCGATGTCTTCGGCGTCCATGCGCTCGGGGGAATCTTCGGCGCCCTCGCCACCGGCATTTTCAACGATCCGCTGCTCGGCGGTCCCGGGGGTGCGGCCTACCCGGGAATCTGGGCGCAGCTGCTCATCCAGACCAAGGCCGTCGCCGTGGTCATCGTCTGGACCGCCACGGTGGCCGCCATCGGCTTTTACCTCGTCAAATGGACGGTCGGTCTGCGGGTCTCGGAAGAAGACGAGCGCGAGGGGCTGGACGTCACGATCCACGGCGAGCGGGCCTACGACATGTAGCCGTGCGGCCACGGCCACCCCCCGGCTGGCCTCACCGGCCGGGGGTTTTTCCCCAATTGAGAGCCCAGTCTCTGGTCTGTCGGGTCCGGCTGTGCCACAGTAAAAAGCACGCTGCGGGAATAATCGAGGGTCCCGCGGCGCCGGGAGGCGCACATGGCTCGCACCACGATCTCATTCAGTCTGCTGGCCGCAACCCTGCTCGCGGGGGCGCTGGCTCAGGCGCACGCCGATGTCTATCGCTGGGTCGATCGGCACGGCGTCGTGCATTACAGCGATCAATGGCGCCCTGGCGCCACGCGGATCGCGACGGCCACCGGCAGCCCGAACGGCGCAGCCAGCACGGGCGGCACCCCCGCGCTGGATCAGGAGGCCAACCAGCAGATCCAGCAGGCCGCCGATGAGCGCGCGGTCCAGTCGGCCGAGGCGAAGCTGCGCGCTCAGCGATGCGAGAAGGCCAAGGCCGAATACCAGAAGCTCCTCGCCGCGCGCCGACTGTTCACCGCCGGCAAGGACGGCAAGCGTCATTTCATGAGCGACGCCGAGGCCGACGCCACGCGCGTCAAGGCGCGCCAGATCATGAATCAGGAGTGCGGCTCGGGCGCCGGCAGCTGACGGAGCGGTTCCGCTTCCGCGCCGACAGCCCTATAGTTAGCCGTCCGGCCGCCCGGCCGGCTAGAGGGGCTGACACAGCGATGCGCGTAGGATTCGTCGGACTGGGCGCCATGGGCCTGCACATGGCCCGCAATCTACACAAGGCGGGGCTGTTGAGCGCCGTCTGGAGCCGTACGACGCAGAAGGCCGAGGCGCTCGCGGCCGAGCTGGGCATCACCGCCTGCGCCACGCCGGCGGAGCTGGCCGGACAGGTCGATGCCGTGGTCAGCTGCGTCTCGGCGGATGCCGACGTGCTGCAGATTGCCGGCGCGCTGGCACCGGCGCTCGCGGCCGGCGCGCTGCTCATCGACTGCTCGACCATCGCCGCCGACACCGCGCGGCGCGCTGCGGACCTGCTACGTCCCTCCGGGGCCACCTTCCTCGACTGCCCGGTGAGCGGCGGCGTGGAGGGTGCGCGTGACGGCACGCTCGCGATCATGTGCGGCGGCGACCCGGAAGCCTTCGAGCGGGCTCGCCCGGTGCTTGAGGCGATGGGCCGCACGGTGACGCTGTTCGGGCCGGTCGGCAGCGGGCAGGCCGCCAAGGCAACCAACCAGATCATGTGCGCCGGCATCATCGAGGCGGTTGCCGAGGCGATGGCGTTCGCCCGCGCCCAGGGCCTGCCGCTCGAGAAGCTCATCGACACGCTCGGCAAGGGCGCCGGCTCGAGCTGGTACTTCGTGCATCGCGCGCCCAACATGGTCCGCGGCAGCTACCCGGCGGGCTTCAGGATCCGCCTGCACGCGAAGGATCTGACCATCTGCCGGGACATGGCCGCGCGCTTCGGCGTCTCACTGCCGGTGGTCGAGCGCATGCTTGGCGAGTACGCCGAGCTCATCTCGCGCGGCCACGGGGACGAGGACATCTCGGCGACCTTCCGCCTCAAGGCCGAGCTGTTCGAGCCGGCGAACGGCGAACAGGGCGGTTGAGGCGTCGCTCAGGGCGCATCCGGCTGTGCGGCCGGCGCGGCCCGCGCGAAGGCCGGCAGCGACTCGAGGTGAGCCCCGATCGCGTTCAGCGTCGGATACGGCGCGAGGTCGCACGCGAAGCGGCGCGCATTGAACAGCTGCGGCACCAGGCATACGTCGGCGAGCGTGACACGCCCGCCGAGCAGGTGCCGTCCGTCGCTGCTGCGGCGCGCCTCGCTCTCCAGCCCCGCAAAGCCCTGCGCGACCCAGTGCTGGTACCACGTGTTGACGGCGTTCTCATCGTGCCCGAGCGGCGTACGCAGATAATTCAACACGCGTAGATTGTTCAACGGATGCAGATCGCAGGCGATCGCGAGCGCGAGCGAGCGCACCCGCGCGCGATCCAGTGGCGCGCTCGGCAGCAGCGGCGGCTCGGGGTGTGTTTCCTCGAGATACTCGATGATGGCCAGGGACTGACTGAGCACCGCGGCGCCGTCCTCCAGTGCCGGCACCAGGCCCTGCGGGTTCAGCGCGAGATACTCCGGCCGGCGGTGCGCCCCCGGGCGCAGATCCACAGGCACGGCCTCGTAGGCGATCCCCTTGAAATGCAGTGCGATCCGTACGCGATACGCGGCCGAACTGCGGAAGTACGTGTACAGCTTCATGCGATGCGACCCGTCCGGGGCGCGGGTGCGCCCGAGCGCAAGGGTGCCACGCGCGCCGCGCCGACGGAATGGCCCGAGACGCTCCGGCGGCCGAACCGGTAGAATCGCCGCTCATGAGCATCTGGTTCGCCGAGCCCCCGTCCCTCGATCAACTCACCCGCAGCGGCTTTGCCCGGCACATCGGTATCCACATGACGGACATCGGGCCGGATTATCTCTGTGCGGCGCTCGAGGTCACGCCGCAGGTCCATCAGCCGTACGGCGTCCTGCACGGCGGGGTGTCCGCCGCCCTGGCCGAGACCGTCGGCAGCGTCGCTGCGAATCTGTGCGTCGATCCGCAGCGCTTCGTGTGCCTGGGCCAGGAGATCAACGCCAATCATCTGCGGCCGGTGAGCAGCGGACGGGTCATTGCCACGGCCCGCCCGTTCCACATCGGACAGCGCAGCCACGTGTGGGGCATTGAAATCCGCGATGCGCTCGAGCGGCTCACCTGCATCTCGAGACTGACGATGGCGGTGCTGCCCCGTCCGGCCACAGCGGGGCGCGCATGAGAACACGCACCCTCATCGTCGCCGCAGGCATGCTGTTCGGCTGCGCCGCCTGTGGATTCAAGGGGCCGTTGTATCTGCCCCGGCACACCGGCGTCGTCGTGACGCATCCGCCCGACAGCACACCGGTGCCGGCGCCGGCGCCGGCACCGGCACAGCGCAAGACCTCCCGGAACCCGGGAAGCGGAAGCGGCGCGCCGCCGCCGTAGCCTTCGCGCACAGCCGCTGCAGCGGCGGCTGTGCGCCCATTGGCTATACTGGGGCATGAGCGAATCTGCAGATCTGGCCCTCGTCGACGGCTCCTCGTATCTCTACCGCGCATTCCACGCACTGCCGCCGCTCACCAACGCGGCCGGCGAGCCCACCGGAGCTGTGCTCGGTGTGCTCAACATGCTCGCGAAACTGCTGAAGGAGTATGCGCCCAGGCGCATCGCCGTCGTCTTCGACGCACCGGGGCGCACCTTCCGGGATGAGCTGTTCGCCGCTTACAAGGCACACCGGCCGTCGATGCCGCCGGAGCTGCGCTCGCAGATCGCACCGCTGCTCGAGATCATCGCGGCGCAGGGTCTGCCGCTGCTGCGTATCGAGGGCGTCGAGGCCGATGACGTCATCGGCACGCTGGCCCGCCGCGCCGCGCAGGAAGGGCAGCGGGTATTGATCTCGACCGGCGACAAGGACATGGCGCAGCTGGTCGATGGCTCGATCACGCTCATCAACACGATGAACAACACGGTGCTCGACCGTGAGGGAGTCAAGGCCAAGTTCGACGTCACGCCCGAGCAGATCGTGGATTACCTCGCGCTCGCCGGCGACAGCTCGGACAACATCCCCGGCATCGACAAGGTGGGGCCGAAGACGGCGGCAAAGCTGCTCGGGCAATTCGGTTCGCTCGACAATCTCATCGCGCACGTGGCGCAAGTGCCCGGCAAGGTGGGCGAGAACCTACGCTCCGGCCTCGAGACGCTCGAGCTGTCGCGCAAGCTTGCGACCATCCGCACCGATCTGGACCTGCCGCTCACCCCGCAGGCGCTGCAGCCCGGTCCGGCGGATCTCGCCAAGCTGCGCGAGCTCTACGCGCGCTACGGGCTGCGCGCCCTGCTGCGCCAGCTCGACGCCCCGGCAGAGGACACGCCCGCGGCGCCGGCGGACACAGACCTCGAGCCGCGGCCCGCGACGCTGCCCGAAGCGCCTCCCCGGCACTACCACACGGTATTGACGCGTGCGGAGCTGGACCGGTGGATCGAGAAGCTGCGCGCCGCCGAGCTGATCGCCTTCGACACCGAGACCACGAGCCTCGATTACATGCAGGCCCGGATCGTCGGCGTGTCGTTCTGCGTCGAATCCGGCGACGCCGCATACGTCCCGCTGGCGCACGACTACGCTGGAGCGCCGGCTCAGCTCGAGCGCGAGGAGGTGCTCGCGGCGCTGCGCACGGTGCTCGAGTGCGCCGCTCCGGCCAAGCTCGGTCATCACCTGAAATACGATGCGCACGTGCTCGCCAACCACGGCATCGAGCTCGGCGGCATGCGCTACGACAGCATGCTCGAATCGTACGTCTGGGACAGCGTGGCAACGCGACACGACATGGATTCCGCGGCGCGCAAGTACCTCGGCATCGAGACCATCCACTACGAGGATGTGGCCGGGAAGGGCGCCAAGGCCATCCCATTCAGCCAGGTGCCCATCGAGCGTGCTGCCGAATATGCCGCCGAGGACGCCGATGTCACGCTGCAGCTGCATCGGAGCCTGTGGCCTAAAATCTCCGCCGTACCTGCGCTGAAGCGGCTGTACGAAGAGATTGAGCAACCACTGGTCCCGGTGCTGCTGCGCATGGAGCGGCACGGTGTCCTGATCGACCGTGAGCGACTGCACGCGCAGAGCGGCGAACTCGCCGCGCGCCTGGCCGAGCTGACCCAGCAGGCACACACCGAAGCCGGCGCGCCATTCAACATCGACTCGCCGAAGCAGCTGCAGCAGGTGCTGTTCGAGAAGCTGGGCCTGCCGGTGCTGCGCAAGACCCCGACCGGCCAGCCGTCCACCGCCGAGGATGTGCTGGAGGAGCTCTCGGCCGGCTACCCGCTGCCGCGCACCGTGCTCGAGTACCGCGCGCTCGCAAAGCTCAAATCGACCTACACCGAGAAGCTTCCGGAGCAGATCAACCCCGACACGGGGCGGATCCACACCTCGTACCACCAGGCCGTGGCGCAGACCGGCCGGCTCTCCTCGACGGACCCGAATCTGCAGAACATCCCGATCCGCACGCCGGAGGGACGGCGCATCCGCCAGGCGTTCGTCGCGCCGCCCGGGCAGGTGCTGCTCGCGGCCGACTATTCGCAGATCGAGCTGCGCATCATGGCGCACCTGTCGGGCGATGAGGGCCTGCTCGGCGCATTCGCCGCGGAGCAGGACGTGCACCAGGCCACCGCCGCGGAGGTATTCGGCGCAGCGCTCGAGGCGGTGACGCCCGATCAGCGCCGCCTCGCCAAGACCATCAATTTCGGACTGATCTACGGGATGTCGGCGTTCGGCCTCGCCCGCCAGCTCGGTATCGACCGGGGCGCGGCACAACGCTACGTGGATCGCTACTTCGATCGCTATCCGGGCGTGCGGCGCTTCATGGATGAGACGCGCACGCAGGCTCGGGAGCAGGGGTATGTCGAGACCGTGTTCGGACGGCGGCTGTATCTGCCGGACATCCGCTCCGGCAACACGCAGGTTCGCCAGTATGCCGAGCGCAGCGCCATCAACGCGCCCATGCAGGGCACCGCTGCGGACATCATCAAGCGCGCCATGATTGCTGTTGACGCCTGGTGCCGCGAGCACACCGGGCAGGCCCGCCTGATCATGCAGGTGCACGACGAGCTGGTGCTGGAGGTTCCCGGCGAGCACCTCGAGACGGCGCGCGAGGCGGTCCGCACGTGCATGACCTCGGCGGCGACGCTGCGGGTGCCGCTGCGGGTGGAGATCGGCGCCGGCGCCAACTGGGACGAGGCGCACTGAGCGCCGGGCGAACCGCCTGAGAAGGCTCGGCCGCCCGGTCCCGCATGCGGGACCGGGCGGCCGAGCCGCACAGCAACCCTGCGAGCGGTCAGTGATTCATGGCCTTGTGCGCGGCAGCGACGTCGGACTGCAGACGGACGACGCCTGCCGCCGCATCGTGGATGTACCGGTCGGCCACTTCGACCATCGATGGGGTGGGCGGAACGAAGGCCGTGCTCACCTGCGTTGCGATCGAGGTCAACCAGGAGCGCAGCCGGCCGGGGTACACCAGTGCCCCCTCGCTCGACTGGATCCGCAGGTCCACCAGTCCGTCAATGTCGTGCCGCAGTGCCGTCAGGGCCGGCCCGGCTGCCGCAGACGACACGCGCTTTTCGGAGATCGCCTTCGCGAGTGCGTTGCGCGCATCGATGGCCTCGTTCAGGTTCGTGTCGAGCCGGTTCAGGGCGGCATGGATGCGCATCAGCAGATCGAAGCGCTGCTCGAGCTGCGCTTGGGTCGTGTGCAGCCGCGGGTCGAGCTTGACGACGAACGACTGCTTCTGCGTCACGTTGCCGTAGGTCAGAGTCGCAGAGTACGTCCCGGGCACCACCTCCGGACCGACCGGCAGGGCCGCTGCGAAGAACGAGTTGTAGACACCCTTTACATCGGCCGCCTCGGGATACCTCAGGTTCCACAGAAAGCGGTTCATGCCCGGCTTCACGGCTGTCGCCCGATAGGCCTGCTGGGCGTGCGCCTTGCCGGGATTCTGCGACAACGGCTTCGGCTTGCCCTTCGCCTTCAGATGCAACGTGTAGCTGCGGATCAGCCGGCCCGCGGCGTCGGTGAAACTCAGCTTGGCCGGCATCGAGCCGTTGTAGCCGGCCGGCAGGTGGAAGAACACCGTGACGCCCGGGGCAAGATTCTCACCGCCAGGGCCCGGCGGGCCGAAGCTGAACAGGCGGCGGGTGACGAGCCATGCCTGCTGTGGCTTGAACAGGTAGGGCGCATCGCTCGCCACGCGGGCCGCGCTCAGCTGCTCGAGGAACTGCAGATTGTCGAGCACCCAGAAGCCGCGCCCGAAGGTCGCGAGCACGACGGCGTGCTGCTGCGGCTGGATTTCGACGTCATCGACTCGCACCGCGGGCAGGTTGCGTGTCAGCGGCTGCCACTGCCGGCCCCCGTCCAGACTGAAATACACCGTCGCACTGGTCCCCGCGAACAGCAGATCGGGCGCGTTCGGATCCTGCCGCACGCTCTCGACGTACTGGTCGTCCGGCAGCCCCGTGGTGATCCGCGTCCAGTGGCGGCCGAAATCCGTCGTCTTGTAAACGTAAGGATGGAAATCGTCCCAGTCATACCGGCTGGCGGACACGTAGGCGGTGCCCTCCTCGGTATGTGACGGCTCGATGCAGGTGATCGTGGACCAGGTCGGCAGCTGCGGCGGTCGCACCTCGCTCCAGTGTCCACCGCCATCGGTGGTGACGTGGACCAGGCCGTCGTCGGAGCCCGTCCAGATGATCTGGTCCGTGAGGGGCGAGAAGGCCACCGAGGACAAGGTGTCGAACATCTCCTCGCCGGTCACATCGGCGCTGATCGGGCCGCCCGGCCGCGCCTGCTTGCTCTTGTCGTTGCGGGTGAGATCAGGACTGATGCGTGTCCAGTGGATGCCCCCATCGGTGGTTTTGAACAGCACGTTCGCGCCGATGAGCAGCTCCTTGGGATTGTTCGGCGCGAACACCACGGGGTGATGAATCCAGCCGTAGCGGTACTTGAGCTTCGCACCGGCGAGACCGAACTTGTAGGTCGGCCACGGGCTGACGTTCATGACGAGGCCGGTTCGACGATTTTCCTTCCACTGCAGGCTGTAGTAGCCGCTGCCGTAGGTGACCCAGGGACGGCCCGGCGTCGGCACCACCCAGCTCATCTCCGCGCCCTGAACGTCCTTCCAGACCGGCGGGATCACCCCGGACGCCAGTGCGCTCGGGGCTTCGACCGAGTTGCGGTCCTGTTGCGCGCCGTAGATGTGGAACGGGAACTCATTGTCGAGATTGGCGTGGTAGAACTGGCCGGTCGGCTGATTGTTCTCCGAGCTCCACGCCTTGCCCCCGTTCTGGCTGACGGTCGCGCCGCCATCGTTTCCCTCGATGAACAGCTGCGGATTGTTCGGGTTGATCCAGAGCACGTGATTGTCGCCATGCGGCGGGTGCAGCGCGGTGAGCTTCTTGCCGCCGTCATGCGAGACATACACCCCCACGTTGGGCAGATAGATCGTGTTCGGATCCTTCGGATCGACGTACACGGTCATGTAATAGAACGCCCGCTGGGTGATGTCCATGCTGTTGTTGATGAGCTTCCAGCTCCTGCCGGCATCATCGGAGCGGAACAGGCCGCCCGCCTGTCCTTTGTAGTTCGCCTGAATCAGCGCGTACACCACGTTCGGATCGCTCGGTGCCACCGCGACGCCCACTTTGCCGAAAATCCCGCCCGGCAGTCCCGGACGGTGCGTGATGTTGGTCCAGTGCGCTCCGCCGTCGGTGGTCTTGTATAGACCGCTGCCCGGCCCGCCACTCGAGAACGTCCAGTGCCTGCGCGACATCTGCCACATGGCGGCGTACAGCACATCGGGGTTGGACGGATCCATCGCCATGCTGATCGCGCCGGTATCGTCGTTCACATAGAGGATCTTCTTCCAGGTCTTGCCGCCGTCGGTGCTCTTGAACACCCCGCGCTGCGGGTTGCGGCCGAAGAGGTGTCCGAGCGCCGCCACGTACACGACGTCCGGATGATGTGGGTCGACGAGGATCCAACTGATGATGTGCGTCTTGCCGAGCCCGATGTACTTCCAGCTCTTACCGCCATCGGTGCTCTTGTACATCCCTTTGCCGGTCAGCACGGTGTTGCGCGGGGCCGAATCACCCGTGCCGACGTAGATGACCTTCGGATCCGACGGCGCAATGGCGAGCGCGCCGACGGCGCCGGTCTTGAAGTACTTGTCGGAGACGTTCTTCCAACTGCTGCCGTAGTCGCGGGTTTCCCACACGCCGCCGCCGGCCGTGCCCATGTAAAAGACATTTGGCTCATCGGCGATGCCGGCCACCGCCGTCACGCGGCCGCCGGTATAGGGGCCCACGCTGCGCCAGTGCAGGGCGCTGGTGAGCGCAACGGCCGGCAGGGGCGCGGCAG
>JAKAZL010000070.1 GCA_021815925.1 Pseudomonadota bacterium
CGGTTCCGTCCGAACCTCGTCCTCACCGGTCTCGAACCGTTCGCTGAGGATCGGATCGAAACGCTGCGCATCGGAGCGGTCCGGCTGCGGCTCGTCAAACCCTGCACGCGCTGCATCATCCCCTCTCGGGACCAACGCACCGGGGTCAGCGGCGTCGATCCGCTGCCCGTGCTACGCACATTCCGATATGACAGAACTCTGCGCGGTGTGACATTCGGCACCAATGCGATCATCGAGATCGGCAGCGGCGAGTCCATCGAGCGCGGCGCACAGTGCGAGTGCCAGCCGGCGCACGCCTGAGCGGAACGATCCCGGCCGCCCTGTCCGGCCACATCCAACAGCGACCCGACGGCGCCGCAACGCTTACGCCCGGATGACCGGCGCGCCGCGCGCGTGCGACGAGGGCGGCACGCGGGAGCATTGGCTGCTCGATGCGCCGGCCGTTACGGTATCCTGCGCTCACGCGGGGGGCGCGAGATGAATGAACCGCAACACAGTCGGGGAAGCAATGCGGTCCGTCGTGCAATCGGCCGGCACTGGACGCGGCAGCGCCCCATCAGCCCGGGACGTTTGACTTGACACACACGCCGGCCCGCTCCCGTCGCTTGCGCGCGCTGCTCGGAGCGGCCAGCGCGCTCGCGCTGCAGTGGCTCGCGCATGCCGCGCTTGCTGACACGGCCCACTGTACCGTGCCGTGTCCGAAGACCGCGACCGCGCGCACCCATCGTCGTCACGCGGGGCGCACGATTCCCTCCGACGCCGAGCTCGAGCGTCTCGGCGCGGT
Source organism: Pseudomonadota bacterium (assembly GCA_021815925.1). Taxonomy (GTDB): domain Bacteria; phylum Pseudomonadota; class Gammaproteobacteria; order Steroidobacterales; family Steroidobacteraceae; genus 13-2-20CM-66-19. The sequence goes on from JAKAZL010000070.1 coordinate 785, forward strand.
GATCGGCACGATCGTGATCCACAACGAGAACGTCTTCGATCTGAGCGATCCGAAGGACAACAAGCCGCTGTTCCGCCTCGCCAACCGTCTGCACCGGCGCACGCGTCGCAGCCTGATCCGCAAACAACTGCTGTTTCACAGCGGTGAGCGCTTCTCCGGACACCTGCTGGCCGAATCGGCACGCATCCTGCGCTCCGACCCCTACTTCTACGACGCCTCGATCCGGCCGTTGCGCTATCACGATGGCAAGGTCGATGTGCTCGTCGTCACGCACGACGTCTGGACGCTCAACCCCGGCTTCGACTTCTCGCGCAGCGGCGGCCAGAGCACCACCGGCTTTCAGCTGGAGGACATGAACGTCGCCGGCACCGGCACGGACATCTCGCTGAAGCACCTGAACAAGGTCGACCGGAGCGAAAACGACATCGCCGTATCGAATCAGCACCTGTTCGGCGGCTGGACGAGCGCCTCGGTCGTCTACGGGGAGCTCAGCGACGGGCGCACCCGCACGCTGGTCGTCAACCGGCCGTTCTACGCCCTCGAAGCCCGTCACGCCGGCGGCATCTCGCTCAGCGACACGACATTCGATCAGCCGCTCTATGACCAGGGTCGGATCATCGACCGGTTCTCCGAGCAGTATCGCTACCTGCAGGGCTATGCCGGCTGGTCACGCGGACTGGTGAACGGCTGGGCGAAGCGTCTGAGCGTGGGCTGGACCTACGATGAGCATCGCTTCGCCCCGAGCAGCCTGTGGAGCGGACCGACGCTGCTGCCGGCGAACCGCAGCTTCACCTATCCGTGGGTCGAGCTCGATCTGGTGCAGGACGAGTACGCCAAGATGCGCAACCACAACCAGATCCATCGCACCGAGGACTTCGACATCGGCGCGTACTTCACCGGCCGGATCGGCTGGGCGGACCGCGCCCTGGGCTCGCGCCAGAGCGCGCTGCCGTTCCTGATCACCGTCGGCGACGGTTACGAGCTGCCCCACGGAGACACGCTGCTACTGTCGGGCAGTTTCACCGGCCGCATGCAGCATGGCACGCTCGAGAACGGCGTGCTCAGCGCCAAACTCGTCAATTTCGCCGAGCAGACTCGCCAGTGGCTCCTCTACACCGCTCTCGGTGCGACCGCGGGACGGCGGCTCGACCTCGACAATCAGATCCTCCTCGGCGGCGACAGCGGCCTGCGCGGCTATCCGCTTCGCTATCAGGACGGCACGGCCCGTTCGCTGTTCACCATCGAGGAGCGCTGGTTCAGCAACTGGTATCCGTTCCGGCTGTTCCGGGTCGGGGCCGCCGCCTTCTTCGACATGGGACGCACCTGGGGACGCGCGCCGCTCGGCGCCCCGAGCCTCGGGCTGCTCAAGGATGCCGGCTTCGGCCTGCGCCTCGGCAATGCGCGCACCGCCTTCGGCAATGTCATCCACGTTGATCTCGCCTTCCCACTCGATGGCGGCTCGGGCATAAGACGCGTGCAGTTCCTGGTGCAGACCGAGCAGCAGTTCTAACTTCCCGGCGAGGCGGCGCGAGCCCGTCGGCAGTCACGTCCGCGGGATGACTTATCTCGTGCGCGGCGCGCAACGCATAGCCGCAGTCGACTGGGTACTAACCCGTATCGAAGCACCACACAGCGCTCCTTAGACTTGTTCCTGCACGCTGGATCGACAGGAGCAGACTATGAGACGCAAACTGAAACCCCTGGCCCTCGCGATCATGGCGGTCCTGGCGGGAGCGGGGTTGGCCCAAGCCCAGGATCAGGGGCCGGATCCAATGCACGGTCAGGCGTTCGAGGTCCGTGTCCGCGGCTTATACCTGGACATGCAGAAGCATTCCGACGCCTATCAGCCACTCGCAATCCCCGCGGATGCCATTCACGTCAACAGCAAGTGGATTCCGGAAGTCGATCTGGAGTACTTCTTCACGCCGCACTGGTCGAGCGAGCTGGTTCTGACCTACCCGCAGAGTCAGACCGTGACGGTGGAGCGCAGCGTACTCGGCGGCCCCGCGGTGCTCGGAACCTTCAAGCACCTTCCGCCGACTCTGATGGTGAAATACGATTTGCTGCCCGAGGATAGCTTCCAGCCGTACGTCGGGGTCGGCGTGAACCTCACGATCATCTCCGACGTCCACCTCGCGGTGCCGACCGTCGGGGCGCTGCAGCTGGACAGGACGAGCGTCGGTCCTGCGGCGCAGGCGGGATTCGATTATGCGCTCGGCAACAACTGGTACTTCAATGCGGACTTCAAGTGGGTGATGATCCGCTCCGACGTGAAGTATCAGGGCGTCAAGATCTCCCAGGTCCACTTGGACCCGTTCCTGTTCGGCCTGGGCGTCGGCTACCGCTTCAACGGACTGTAGCGCAGCGCTCGGCTCAGCGCGGCGGCTTCAGTCCGGGCGGAGTGAGGATCGTGCCATCGGGCAGCCGCCGTCCGCCGGAGGCGGGCGGCGGCGCAGTCCGTTCCGGCCGCAGCACCGCTGGCGCCGGCTCGACTTTCTGCGGCGCGCGTGTCGGCAGGACCTCGACCGAGAGCGCCACCGAGCAGCTCTCCCCGCCCTGCAACGCCCCGACCGCGACCAGCTTGCGCGCGATCTCCTGTCCCTTCTCGTTGCAGACCGTGACGACGATGCTGTACTCGTACGGCTCCTCGCCCGCCGGGTGGCACACCTGACCCTCGACCTCGAGGGCACGCATTGCCGCATCCTGACGCTGAGCCGCCTCCACATCGAAGCGCAGATGGTGACGGCAGCCCGGGCACACGCTCAGGCTTTCGAGGACAACCGCCTTGCAGTGGGGACAGACCCGCGTCTTGCCCGCCATCACCGATCGCGCAACCGCACTCATACCGTCCCGGTAATCACCGACTCAGCGAGCGTGTCGGCAGCGCTTCCTGCCGAACGGTCCCAACCGAACTCGACCTTGCCGCGCATGCGGGCACCCGAGGCCACGGTGAACGAACCGGCCTTGATGTCGCCCTCGATGCGCCCGCCCTCGCGCAGATCGACCTGCTGGGCATCGACGATGTTGCCGATCATCTCGCCACCGACGATCACCGCGGCGGCCTTGACGTGGCCCTCGAGCCGGGCGCCGGAGTCCAGGGTTAGGGTGCCATCGATATGCACATCGCCCTTGAACCGACCGGCCACCCGCACGTGCCCGGTGCCGTTGATCTTGCCCTCGAGAGTCAGTCCCGCGGCGATCAGCGACTCTTTGGCGTCGGCACGGGCCGCGCCGGTACGGCGCTGAGCCTCAGGCAGTGGTGCGACATTGGGCGCCGCGTCGCGCGGCGCCGGCGGGGCGGACGCGGAACCGCTAGCGAAGCCAGAGCCCGGTGAGTTCGAATCTTTCCACAACGCCATGGGAAACCCCCAGATTTTCAGGTAGTCGGAGTCAGTCCCTGAGAAGGTACCTCTACCGGCGCAGGATAATCTAGTGTCTTTTTACGACGACACCTGCTTTGTGACGGCTTTCTCGCCTGCTCTCAGGCCTCGATCAGCCGCAGAACCTCCGCGGTCTTCTCGCGCATCAGCGCCTCGCTGCCGCGGCTCTCGACATTCAGACGCACCAGCGGTTCGGTGTTCGAGCCGCGCAGGTTGAAGCGCCAGTCGGCGAACTCCATGGACAACCCGTCGGTGTGATCGACCGCGAGCGCGGCGCTCTCGTAGTGGCGCTGCAACCGCTCGAGGATCGAGCGCGCATCGCTCGCGAGGTGACGGTTGATCTCACCGCTCGCCGGGAAGCGCCGCATCCGCTCGCCGACAAGCTTCGAGAGCGGCCCGCGCTCAGCGATCACCTGAAGCGCCACCAGCCAGGGAATCATGCCGCTGTCGCAGTAGGCGAAGGAGCGGAAATAATGGTGCGCGCTCATCTCACCGCCGTAGATCCCGTCGACCTCGCGCATCTTCTGCTTGATGAAGGCGTGCCCCGAGCGGCACAACACGGGCGTGCCGCCGTGCGCACGAACGATGTCGATGGTGTTCCAGGTGAGGCGCGGATCGTGCACGATGCGTCCGCCGGGCTCGCGCGCAAGGAACACCTCGGCGAGCAATCCAACCAGGTAGTAACCCTCGATGAAGGTGCCCTGCTCGTCGAAGAAGAAGCACCGGTCGTAGTCCCCGTCCCACGCGAGGCCGACGTCCGCGCCGCTGCGGCGCACCACCTCGGCGGTCGCCGCCCGGTTCTCCTCGAGCATCGGGTTGGGAATCCCGTTGGGGAACGTGCCGTCGGGCTCGTGGTTCACCTTGATGAATTCGAACGGCAGGTGCGGCTCGAGCGCATCGATGACGAGTCCGGCCCCGCCGTTGCCCGGATTGACCACCACCTTGAGCTTGCGCAGCCGGGCCCCATCGACATAGCCGAGCAGGTGCTCGATGTAACGCGCGCGGATGTCGAGGCGGCTCTCTGTTCCCGCCCGGCCCGCTTTGCCCGGCAGGTTCCCCGCCGCGATCATCTCGCGCATCTCGGTGAGGCCCGTATCGGAACTCACCGGCCGGGCCTGCTCACGCACGAACTTCATGCCGTTGTAGTCGGAGGGATTGTGACTGGCCGTCACCATGATCCCGCCGTCGAGCTCATAGGCGAACGTCGAGAAATACGCCGCTTCGGTGCCCCACAGGCCGATGTCGAGCACATCGACACCGCAGTCGGTGAGCCCGCGGCGCAGCGCCGCGGCGAGCTCGGGGCTGGTCAGGCGGATGTCGTAGCCGACGGCGACCTGGCGCGGATTGACCAGCGCACAGAATGCCCGCCCGATATCGTAGGCGAGGGAGCTATTGATCTCGTCGGGAATTCGGCCGCGGATGTCGTAGGCCTTGAACGCGTTCAGATTCGGCATGCACCCTCCGGAAGCGGGGCCCAAGGATTGCAGGTGCACCGAGCGCCGGCAACCCCCGGCACGGCGAGAAGCCGTGGCAAGCAGCACGCGCGTCTCGCTCAACCGAAATGCGCCCCGCGCCCACCCCGCGTAGACTCGCCCTGTTCGCCTCTGGCTCGAGCGGAAATCGCCATGAACGACCTGCCGAACAACCACATCGAAGACCGGCCCCACCGCCACCGCATCAGCGTGCAGGACTACCACCGCATGGCCGACCTGGGGCTGCTCGCGGGCGATGTCCGGGTGGAGCTGATCGAGGGGGCGATCTTCGACAAGACCCCCTCGAGCGCCCGGCACCGCGCCGTCGTGAGCCGCCTCGATGAGCTGCTGCGCCAGGCCGTAGGCAGCCAGGGCGTCGTGCACCGCCATGCGGCGCTGCGCCTGGGAACGGACTCCGAGCCGGTGCCGGACCTGGCGGTGCTCCGGGCCCGGCCGGGCGGCTATCATCGCAGTGCCCCGCCGACGGCTGCCGACACGCTCCTTGTGATCGAAGTCAGCGAGGCCACCTGGCACTACGATCACGACACCAAGCTGCCTTTCTACGCCCGGCACGGCGTGCCCGAGGTGTGGCTGTTCGACCTCACGAGCGCGACGGTGCATTTCTTCCGGGGGCTCACGGCGGGGCATTACGCGGATGAGGCAGCCACCGAAAACCCCGGGGTGACGTTCCTGCCCGGGCTTACAGACGTGGGCGTCGACTTGGCCGCAGTTTTCCCGGGAGCCTGAGCGGCAGGAGACGGTGGCGGGACCTGCGGATCCGCTAAGCGGATGCCCAGCACACGGCGGCCGAGCCCGCCGCCGTAAAGGACACCCCGGGGCGCCGAGCATCAGCAACTGTGCCGTCATCCACGGGCGCCGGCAGCGAGCGCGCCCTGCCGGAGTCCGGGCCCAGACAGACGATCCGTTCGGTATTTCTTCCATTCACGTCGTGAATTATTATAATTCACGACGTGAATAATCTTCCGCGCCTCGTTGGATCAGTCCTTTCGCAACGGCTGAGTGTGATGCCCGCCGTGGTGGTCACGGGTGCTCGTCAAACCGGCAAGAGCACCCTCGTTGAGCATCTTGTGCCGCAACGGCGACGCTTCGCCTCGCTCGATGAGCTCGACATCCTGGATCTCGCACGGCGTGACCCGCAGGCCCTGCTCGCCGGCGACCAGCCTCTGACGCTGGATGAGGTCCAGCATGAGCCCGGGCTGCTGCGCGCCGTCAAGCGGGCCATCGATCGCGATCGCCGGCCCGGCCGCTTTCTGCTGACCGGATCGGCCAACCTGCTGCTCATGCGTGGCGTTTCCGAATCATTGGCGGGCAGGGCCAGCTATCTGACGCTTTGGCCGATGACACGCCGCGAACAGCGCGGGTGGGGCCGATGCGGCCTGTGGGACGAGTTACTCGCGGCACGCGACGGCGATTGGGAGGAGGTCCTACGCGCTCACCCGCGTGAACCTGAAGACTGGAAGGCGCTGGCGTTGCGAGGGGGCTTCCCAACGCCGGCACTGGCCTTGAACGCGGCAACGGAGCGGACCATCTGGTTCGACGGCTACGTCCGCACGTACCTCGAGCGGGACTTGCAAGACTTGGCCTCCATCAGTGCGTTGCCGGATTTCCGGCGCCTGATGCGCGCCAGTTGCCTGCGGTTGGGACAGATGCTCAACCAAACCGAACTCGGTCGCGATGTATCGCTGCCGCAACCGACGGTGCATCGGTGGCTGAATCTCCTCGAGACGTCCTACCTGCTCGTACGGCTGCCGGCATACGCCGTCAACCGCACTAAGCGACTCATCAAAACGCCCAAACTCTACTGGGCGGACACCGGTGTAGCTCTGCATCTGGCCGCGACCGAAGAGCCTGGCGGTGCGCACCTGGAAAACCTCGTGCTACACGACCTGCTGGCATGGCGGGACTCCCGCCTCGAGCGAGCGGAAATCGGCTACTGGCGCACGGTGAACGGCGAGGAAGTGGATTTCGTGATCGAGGTCGCCGGCCGACTGTTGCCCGTCGAAGTGAAAGCGACCAGCCGGCCGCGCTTGGGTGACGCGACACACCTCAGGGCATTTCGCACCGAGTACGGAAAGACTGCACGCGCCGCGTTGCTGTTGCACACGGGGCACGAGACTCAGTGGCTGGCGCCGGATGTATTGGCAGCTCCGTGGTGGCGCGTGCTCTAGAGGGTCTGCGGCGTGACGCACCCGCACAGGGCCGTGCCCGGCTCAGCCAGTCGTCCCCTTGCGCCCGTACTGATCCTCCAGGCGCACGATATCGTCCTCGCCGAGGTAGGAGCCGGACTGGATCTCGATGATGTGCAGCGGAATCTTGCCCGGGTTCTCGATGCGGTGGCGCACCCCGATCGGGATGTAGGTCGACTGGTTCTCCTCGAGCAGGAACACCTCGTCCCCCCGAGTGATGCGCGCGGTGCCCGAGACCACGACCCAGTGCTCGGCGCGGTGGTGATGCAGCTGCAGCGAGAGCACCGCGCCGGGCTTGACGTTCAGCCGCTTGACCTGGAAGCGCGCACCGCTCTCGATGCTGTCGTAACTGCCCCAGGGCCGGAAGACCTCCCGGTGCAGGCTGTGCTCGTAGCGCCCGGCCTCCTTCAGGCGGTGCACCAGCTTCTTCACGTCCTGCACCCGGTCCTTAGGCGCCACCAGCACCGCGTCCTTGGTCTCGACCACGACGTGGTCCTTCAGCCCGACCGCCGAGACCAGCCGGCTCTCGGCATACAGGTAGCAGCCCTCGGCGTCCTCGCAGATCACATCGCCCCGCGCCACGTTGCCGTGCGCATCGGCCTCACAGGCCTCATGCAGCGCCGCCCAGGACCCGACGTCGCTCCAGCCCGCATCCAGCGGCACGACCACGGCATCGCGGGTCTTTTCCATCACGGCATAGTCGATGGAATCGGCCGGACAGGCCTCGAAGCGCTCCCGGTCGATGCGCGTGAAATCCAGGTCCGCGTGCGCCGCCGCGAACGCCTCGGCGCAGACCCGGGCCATCTCGGGAGCGAGCCGCTCGAGCTCCTGGAGATAGCGCCGCGCCCCGAAGAGGAACATGCCGCTGTTCCAGTAGTACTCGCCCGAGGCGAGGAACTGCTCGGCGCGTACCGCGTCGGGCTTCTCGACGAACCGGGCGATCGCATAGGCCTCGCCCTGGCGCGCGCCGCGGTGGATGTAGCCGTAGCCGGTTTCCGGATGCGTCGGAACGATGCCGAAGGTGACCAGCTTGCCCGCACCGGCTGCCGCCAGTGCCGCGTGCACGGCCTTCTGAAAAGCCGGCACGTCCCGGATCACGTGATCGGCCGGCAGCACCAGCAGCAGCGGATCGGCGCCACCGGCGGCCTTGAGCGCCGCATGCGCCGCAAGTGCGATCGCGGGCGCGGTATTGCGCCCCACCGGCTCGAGCACGATGGCCTGCGGCTCGATGCGGATCTGGCGCAGCTGCTCGGCGACCAGGAAGCGGTGCGCCTCGTTGCACACCACGACCGGGGCGGCGATGGGCAGGCCGTCGAGACGCAGCGCGGTCTGCTGGATCATGGTGCGCTCGCCGGTGAGCGCCAGCAGCTGCTTCGGATACAGCTCGCGCGAGAGCGGCCAGAGCCGGGTGCCGGCGCCGCCGGAGAGAATGACCGGGGTGAGCATGGGTACGGCCCTGGTGAACTCAGACCTGCGGGGAATGCAGCGATCGGCCGCGGCCGATCGCGTAATACGAGAGCCCGAAGCCCTCGACCATGTGCGGATCGTAGAGGTTGCGGCCATCGAAGATCACCGGCGTGGCGAGCAGCTCGCGCAGCCGCTCGAAGTCCGGGCTGCGAAACTCCTTCCACTCGGTCACGATGGCCAGTGCATCGGCGCCCTCGACCGCCGCGTAGGCGTTATCCGTGAGCGTCAGATCGGCTCGCGCGCCGTAGAGGCGCTCAGCCTCGACCGTGGCCACCGGATCGTAGGCGCGCACGCGCGCCCCGGCGCTCCAGAGCGCCTCCATCAGCGCGCGCGAGGAGGCCTCGCGCATGTCGTCAGTGTCGGGCTTGAACGCCAGGCCCCACAGCGCGACGGTCCGTCCGGCGAGCGCTCCGTTGAAATGGCGCGAGATCTTCCCGAACAGCACGTCCTTCTGGCGGGCATTGACCTCCTCCACCGCATTCAGCAGCGCCGGCACGTGACCGGCGTCGTGACTGGAGCGGATCAGCGCCTTGACGTCCTTCGGGAAGCACGAGCCGCCGTAGCCGACCCCCGGATAGATGAACCCGTAACCGATGCGCGGATCGGAGCCGATGCCGATGCGCACCTTCTCGATGTCCGCCCCCAGGCGCTCGGCGATGTTCGCCAGCTCGTTCATGAAGCTGATCTTGGTCGCGAGCATGGAATTGGCCGCGTACTTGGTGAGCTCCGAGGAACGGATGTCCATGACGATCAAGCGGTCGTGATTGCGCGTGAACGGCTCATAGAGCGCCCGCAGCAGCTCGGTGGTACGGGGATTGTCGGTGCCGATCACCACCCGGTCGGGCTTCATGAAGTCCGCGATCGCCGCGCCTTCCTTGAGGAATTCGGGGTTGGAGACCACGTCGAATTCGATCGCCGCGCCCCGCTCACGCAGCGTCTTTTGGATCTCGGCACGTACCTTGTCCGCCGTTCCGACCGGCACGGTCGACTTGGTCACCACGATGGTATAGCGGCTCATGTGCGTCGCGATGGTGCGCGCCGCAGCCAGCACGTGCCGCAGGTCAGCCGAGCCGTCCTCGTCAGGGGGCGTGCCGACCGCAATGAACTGAAACAGTCCGTGCGCGACACCGCGCACGGCGTCGGTCGTGAATTCGATCCGCCCCGCCGCGGCGTTGCGGTGCAGCAACGCGTCGAGTCCCGGCTCATGGATCGGAACCTCACCGCGATTGAGGCGCTCGATCTTGCCCGCGTCCACATCGACGCAGACCACATGATTGCCGGCTTCCGCGAGGCACGCGCCGGTCACCAGTCCCACATATCCCGAGCCAAAAATGGTCACTTTCATAGCGCGCGAGAGGGTAATGGAACGAGCCTGCCCTCACAAGCGAACGCCTCGCGCTCTGGGGGTGATGCGCCTCGCGCGTGACACCCCTCTAGCCAGGGCACAAAAGAGTACCAAGGGGTCGTATTGCGGAATGCCGCGGGTTTCAAAGGCCAATCCGTCTCGCTATACTGTTTAAATAACGTGCAAGGAGTTGGGCGCGAAGGAGAAGAGCCCCTCGGGGGCGGCGGGGCGGCCCGTTGGCGGGATGAGGAAGAATTGAACCAAGGTCTCGCGATTGCCGGCACTTTCGAGCCTCCAGTGAGCGTCTGCTCGGGGCAAGGCGGTGTGTCGCACACTGAAGCCAATCGCGCTGTTCGCCTCACCACACAGGCGTCACTTTCTCTCCTCGGCGAGGCCATTGAGTGGCCGCGAGCCATGCCGCAGGGTCAACCCGCGGTGCTGCGAATCGTTCCAACGAGAATGTGCGCTGTGTCGCGGACGGCGAGAAGCGTTCGTGAGCAGATGAATAGGGATTTTTGTCGCCTGCTTGCGACAGCCCTGTAACAAGACTGGAGAGGATCTTGTCGACACAGGCAGAAGAAGTCATCGCGAGTCAGGTGGGCGCGCAGAACGGGGCGCGCGCCGCCGGCCTTAAGCACCACTTGGTGGCCAAAGAAGAATCGGCAGCGTTCAACGGCTCCGGCGCTGCGCGCACGGTCGATTCGCCGTTCAGGGAAGCGGTCCTCACGCCGGTCGCCCCGCCTGCAGAGCGCCTCACCGCCCATCCCAGACTGCAGCGCTCGCGCTACTCGGCCACGAAGCGAATGCTCGACGTCGTCGGCGCGGTAATCATCGGCCTCACGTTCTCGCCCCTCATCGCCATCATCGCGATGCGCATGAGCGTGGAGGACGGCCCGATCATCTTTCGTCACCGCCGCGTCGGCCAGGGCGGCA
>JAKAZL010000011.1:0-23271 GCA_021815925.1 Pseudomonadota bacterium
CTCGGTCCGCCCTTGCGCACGCCGACGACGACGTCAAAGCCGCTGTCCTTGAGGTTCAGCGCATGCGCGCGGCCCTGGCTGCCATAGCCCATGACCGCGATGCGCGCCCCACGCAGGGCCTTCGGGTCGACGTCTTTTTGCGAATACAGCTTCATCTCGATACTCCAAATCGGCCTCATGGCCTGGCTGTCAGATATCAGTCACGCAGTAACACGCATAAAAAACCCCGCAGCGGCGGTTGCCGGTGCGGGGTTCTGGTGTCTTTTCTCGCTCCTGCCTGTCTGTCCTCAGGCGATTGCGAGCACCCCGCACCGGCTGCCCGTAAGGAGCAGCAGTCCGAGAAGGAGTACCGGCAGTCGGCCGAGCAGCTCCGCCGCGCTCGGCGCGGTGGGGAGTCGGACCATGTTGGCTGCGGGTACCACGGGCTTTGGGTGCCTGGGCGGGAATAAAGTGGAGATGATTGAGACGGATGGGAGCATAACCGGCGCGCCTTTGTCAACGAGCGTTAGCGCGGATCACCCTGGCGAGGCGCGCGCGCGAGGCGGTATGCTCGGACCGTGTCGCACGAAATGTTACTCACTGAGGAGCCGATCGAGAGCCGCCCGCTGTGGCTGCTCGGCGAGGGTGAGCTCGAGGGCTGGCTTGCCGAGCGCGCCGGGCCGCTCGCCGCCTGGGTGCGCGCGCATACGTTCAAGGCCGAGCGTCATCGCGTTCTGACGCTGCCGGGCGAGGAAGGGGTGGCCGGCGCGCTGCTCGGCCTCGGCCCGCTCGCCTCCCCGGCACAGCTCGGGCCCTGGCATGCCGCCGGGGCGCCGGAGCGGCTGCCGGCGCTGCCGTGGCGGCTCGAGACGCCGCTGCCGCCGGGCGCGGCCACGCACTTCGTGCTCGGCTGGCTGCTCGGCGGTTATCGCATGGGTCGTTACCGGCTCGATGCGCCCCAGCCGCCCGGGGCGGCGCTGATCGTCCCGCCCCAGGCGGACGTGCGCTACGCGACCGCGGCCGCGGCGGCCTGCGCGCTGGCGCGTGATCTGATCAACACCCCGCCGAACGACCTCGGCCCGAGGGAGCTCGCCGATGCGGCCGTGGCGCTTGCGCGCGAGCGCGGGGCGCGCTGCCAGGTGCTCAGCGGCGGGGAGCTCGCCGCCTTTCCGCTGCTGCGCGCCGTGGGAGCGGGCAGCGTGCGCGAGCCGCGCCTGATCGATCTGCGCTGGGGCGCGCCGGATGCCCCGCGCCTCACCCTGGTCGGTAAAGGGGTGTGCTTCGATACCGGCGGACTCGATCTGAAGCCCACCGGCGCGATGGCCCTGATGAAGAAGGATATGGGCGGGGCGGCCTGCGCGCTCGCGCTCGCCGATCTGCTGATGCGCCTCGAGGCGCCGGTGCAGCTGCGCGTGCTGATCCCGGCGGTGGAAAACAGCATCGGCGGGGGCGCTTATCGCCCGAGCGACGTGCTCGCCACGCGCAAGGGGCTCACCGTCGAGGTGGGCAATACCGATGCCGAGGGACGTCTGGTGCTCGCCGATGCGCTCACCGCCGCCGCCGAGGAGCGCCCGGAGCTCATCGTCGACCTCGCGACCCTCACCGGGGCGGCGCGCACGGCATTGGGACCTGAGGTACCGGCGCTCTACAGCAACCGCCCGGCGCTCGCCGAGCGGCTGCGCCAGATCGGCGACACGGAGAGCGATCCGCTCTGGCCGATGCCGTTGTGGCCGGGCTACGAGGAGGATCTCGCCAGCAAAATTGCTGATCTGAACAATGTTGCATCGACGCCATTCGCCGGCTCGATCATCGCGGCGCTGTTTCTGCAGCGCTTCGTCCCGAGCAGCACCGACTGGGTGCACATCGATCTGTACGCGTGGAACCCCAAGGAGCGCCCCGGTCGGCCGCTCGGTGCCGAGGCGCAGTGCGTGCGGGCGCTGTACCGGTTGCTGCGCGAGCGATTCGGGTGAGTGAGCGCCACGGCTCGTCGTCCCGAGAGGTACGACTCGTCGAATTGGCGCCTCATGGTATGGATTTTCACATCTCTGTCGTCAGACTACGAAACACTAGGTGACCGTGAGCATGAAAGAGACAGTGGACCCGCGAGAATATTCGCGGCCGGTGGTGGAGGGGGTCACGCGCGCTCCGGCGCGCGCGATGCTGCGCGCCGTCGGCTTCCGCGACGCGGACTTCGCCAAGCCGCAGGTCGGTATCGCCTCGACCTGGGCCAATGTCACGCCGTGCAACATGCACATTGCTGAGCTGGCGCGCGAGGCGGCGGCCGGCGTCGATGCGGCCGGCGCCAAGAGCGTGCTGTTCAACACCATCACGGTCTCCGATGGCATCTCCATGGGCTCGCCCGGCATGCGCTACTCGATGGTCTCGCGCGAGATCATCGCCGACTCGATCGAGACGGTGGTCGGCGCCGAGGGCTTCGACGGCTTCGTCGCCGTGGGCGGATGCGACAAGAACATGCCTGGATGCGCCATGGCGATGGCGCGGCTGAACCGGCCCGCGGTGTTCGTCTACGGCGGCACGATCCGTCCCGGGGCGAAGCGCCGCGATATCGTCGCGGTGTTCGAGGCCGTCGGGGCGCGGGCAGCGGGCACGATCACCGACCCGCAGCTGCTCGAGGTCGAGCGCACGGCGATTCCCGGACCCGGCAGCTGCGGTGGGATGTACACGGCCAACACCATGGCGTCGGCCATCGAGGCGCTCGGACTGTCGCTGCCCGGCAGCTCGGCGCAGGAGGCGGTGAGCGCGGAGAAGACCGCCGACTGCCGCCGCGCCGGCGAGGCGGTGGTGCGCCTGATCCGCGACGGGCTGCGCCCGCGCGACATCCTGACGCGCAAGGCCTTCGAGAACGCCATTACGGTGGTCATCGCCCTCGGCGGCTCCACCAATGCGGTGCTGCATCTGCTGGCGATCGCGCACGAGGCGCGGGTCAGACTCAGTCTTGACGATTTCACGCGCGTCGGCCGGCGCGTGCCGGTGCTGGCGGACCTGAAGCCGAGCGGCCGGTACCTGATGTCCGAGCTGGTGGCGATCGGGGGCATCCAGCCGCTGATGCGGCGGCTGCTCGAGGGCGGCCTGCTGCACGGGGACTGCCTGACCGTCACCGGACGCACGCTGGCGCAGAACCTCGCCGGGGTGCCCGATTATCCGGCCGATCAGGACATCGTGCGCGGACTCGATGCGCCGCTGCGCAAGGACAGCCATCTCGTCGTGCTCTACGGCAACGTCGCTCCCGAGGGGGCGGTGGCCAAGATCACGGGCAAGGAGGGCGAGCGCTTCAGCGGGCGCGCACGGGTGTTCGAGGGCGAGGAGCGGGCAACCGCGGCCATCCTCGCCGGCCGGGTCCGCGCCGGCGATGTCGTCGTGATCCGCAACGAGGGCCCCAAGGGCGGGCCCGGCATGCGCGAGATGCTCAGCCCGACCGGCGCGATCATCGGTCGCGGGCTCGGAGACAAAGTGGCGCTGATCACCGATGGGCGCTTCTCCGGCGGTAGTCACGGCTTCGTGGTCGGGCACATCTCGCCCGAGGCGGCCGTCGGCGGTCCGATCGGTCTGCTGCGCAACGGCGATCCGATCACCATCGATGCCGGCAAGCGCGAGATTCAGGTGGCGCTCACGGCTGCCGAGCTGCGCCGCCGGCGCGCGGCCTGGAAACCACGCAAGGGTCCCGAGAGTGGCGCGCTGGCGAAATACGCGCAGTTGGTCGGCAGCGCCTCGCAGGGCGCGGTCACCGACGTCGGTCGGCCCGGTCAGAGCTCCCGCTAGGCGTCTGGGCCATGTCGTATCGCTTCAATCGGCGCCATCGGACAGTCGTCCAGTTGTCAGCGCCGCTGGCAGCGGTTACAGTCGCGCCTAGCATCCTCGGATGCACATGGCGCGCACGCTTGGCTCTCCGCCCTCGAGTCGCCGTGAAACCGAACCAACCAGGGGGATTGAGCGACACGAGCGCTGGCTCGCGAAGAGCGCCCGCACGTGTAATGAAGTATGAGATCACCGGCGGCACGGCCGCCGGTCAGCTTGGGGTCCGGATCGAGCCGCTTGCGGCCAGGGGAAAAGACCGCTACCTTGCGCCACTCTCGATTCTTTCCGGTGTTTTCGGATAGGCAACAGCGACGCCTCAGCATTTACACATGAGCGCTTACGTACACGACACACAGTTCTTCACCCGCCGCACGGCCGTCCTGGCGGCCATCATCGTGCTGCACCTGTTTATCTTCTGGGCGCTCGAGGCAGGACTCGCCTCCCGAGTCGTGCAGCTGGTTGCTCCGCCCCTGCAGACGACCATCGTGCACCAGGTGCGCAAGCACCTGCCGCCCCCCCCGCCGCCGCCACCGCAGCTGGTGCAGCAGCAGGTGCAGGTGCCTCCGCCGATGATCCAGATCAACGTGCCGCCGCAGGCCCAGAGCCGCGCCATCACCGTGACGCGTCACGTCGTGCGCGCAGCGCCTCCGCCGCCCCCGGCAGCGGTGCGCTACACCCCGCTCACCCCGGCCGGCGACTTCCCCTCGACGCAGGACTACTATCCGCAGTCCTCGCAGCGCCTCGGCGAGCAGGGCACGGCGATCGTGAAGGTGTGCGTCGGTCCGGACGGGCGGCTCACGGCCGAACCGCACATCATCACCTCCTCGGGCAGCCCGCGTCTCGACCGCGCCGCACTGCGCTACGCCCGCGCCACCTCCGGGCACTGGAGCCCGGAGAAGGCCAACGGGCGGCCGATCAACTATTGCGGCAACCTGCCCATCAAGTTCCAGCTGAACGACTTCTGATGCACTCGTCCCTTCCAACTTCGACCCCGCCATTCAACGCGGCATTTGTGATCTGAGGAAATCTATGGCTATCCAAGCTACCGCATCCGTCAACAATCCATACGGCGTCGCCGGCGTATGGAACAACGGCACCATCATCGACAAGTCCGTGATGTTGCTCCTGCTCCTGATGTCGCTGGCCACCTGGTACATCATCTTCACGAAGCTGTGGGATCAGCATCGCCTGAAGAAGTCCGCCCGCGACGCCGAGAAGCTGTTCTGGTCGGCTGCCTCGGTCAAAGAGGGCGTGGAGAAGCTGAAGAAGGGCAATGAGTTCCGCGCCGTTGCCGAGGACGGCCTGCGCGCGATGTCTCATCATGACGGCCGGCTGACCGACCGCATCGACCTGCACGAGTGGATCACCATGTCGCTGCAGCGCTCGGTCGAGCAGGTGAGCACCGACATGTCCAAGGGCCTCGGCCTGCTGGCCACGGTCGGCTCGTCCGCTCCGTTCGTCGGCCTGTTCGGCACGGTGTGGGGCGTCATGAACGCGCTGGTCGCGATCGGACTTGCCGGTCAGGCGAGCATCGGCAAGGTCGCAGGACCTGTCGGCTCGGCGCTGATCATGACCGCACTCGGCCTCGCGGCCGCGGTGCCGGCGGTGTGGGGCTACAACTGGCTGCTCGGGCGCAACAAGATGCTGCAGGACGCCCTGCGCAACTTCGCGAGCGACCTGCACGCCTATCTGGTGAGCGGCGCGCGGGTGCCGAGCCCGGAGAGCGGCGGCGCCAAGCCGGCGGCCCCGGCTGCGGCCGTGCGCAAGTAAGGCGGCCACGGACTCTGTGACGAAAACGACGTCGGATGCGCAATGCGTGCCCCGCACAGGCGGGGCACGCTCTTGCGGACCGCGCCGCCGGCGCGGCGCTACCCGGACGTGAGGAGCTGTCGAAAATGGCGATGAATGTCGGAGGCGACTCCGGGGAACAGGAGGTGATGGCCACCATCAACACGACGCCGCTGGTCGACGTCATGCTGGTGCTGCTCATCATCTTTCTGATTACCATCCCGGTGATCACCCATACGGTCCCCGTGAAGCTGCCCAAGGCGAACAACATCCCGACGCACAATACGCCGAAGGATGTCACGATCGCGGTGACCAAGGACGGTTCCATTTTCTGGAACAACGCTGAGATGACCAACGATACGGTCCTGCTGCAGAAGATCGAGCAGGTCGCCCTCGAAGTACCCCAGCCCTCGGTGCACATCCGGGGCGACCGCGATACGGACTACAAGGCGATCGGGCACGTTCTGTACGAGCTGATGCGTGGCGGCATGGTGAAGGTCGACTTCATCACCGAGCCGCACCAGAACGAGCTCAGCGCACCTTGAACCTTCATTATCGAGCCCGTCAGGCGCTCGAGGAGTAGTCAGTTTATGGCCATGTCGATGGGATCCAGCAAGGGGCCGATGGTCGAGATCAACACCACCCCGTTGATCGACGTGATGCTCGTGCTGCTGGTGACCCTGATCATTACGCTGCCGGTGATGACCCACTCGGTGAAGATGGACTTGCCGCAGAATCAGCACCAGCAGCCGCCGCCCACCCCGCCCGAGGTCATCAACCTTGGGATTGATTTCGACGGCACGATCACCTGGAACGGCACCGTGGTGCCGAACATGCAGGTGCTCGATGGCTACTTCGCCAGCGAGTCGGTGAAGGACCCGCAGCCGGAGATTCACCTCAATCCCGATGGCATGGCCAAGTACGGCATCGTGGCGAAGGTGCTGGCAGACGCCCAGCGCAATCGTCTGACGAAGATCGGCTTCGTCAACACCTCCGAATTCGCGCAGTAAAGTCGGTTCATCTACCCATGCGAGAGAGATTCATGAAGGTCAAGGGCATAGTGGCGGCAGCGGCGCTCGGCGCCGCGCTGGTGTGCGGCGTGAGCGTCCTCGGCGTGCGGCCGGCGCTGGCGGCGCCGGCGCAGACGCTGAGCCGGGACGTCGCGCTGAAGCTGCAGGCGGCGCAGAACGACATCAAGAAGAACGATTTCGCGGCGGCCACCGCCAAGCTCGACGAAGTCGCGGGCATGGCCGATGCCCGCAAGAACCCGTATGCGATGCACGTTCTCGACCAGCTGTACGTGTTCGCCTACGAGAAGACGAACAACTACGCCAAGCTCGCCCCGAAGCTCGAGGCGCTGATGAGCGACGCGTACGCGACACCGGCACAGACCAAGCAGTTCACGGTGGCGCTGGCGCAGATCTACTATCAGCTGCACAACTACCCCAAGGCGGCGCAGTTCGGTACCGAGGCGCTGCAGAAGGGCTACGCGTCGAACACCGGGCAGATGGCCACGCTGGTGGGGCAGGCCTACTACCTGCAGGGCAACTGGAAGCAGACCATCGCCTTCGAGCGCGGTCTGATCGATGCGGCGGTGAAGGCGGGCAAGAAGCCCTCCAAGCAGGCGCTGCAGCTGGTGCAGAGCTCGTGCATGAAGCTGCACGACGACACCTGCCTGCTCAATGCGCTCGAACAGCTGGTGGTCTACTACCCGCAGCCGCAGTACTGGCAGTACCTGCTGTTCCAGACGTTCAAGAGCATCAAGAGCGATGCGAACCTGCTGGAGGCGTATCGCCTGGCCTTCGCGGTCGGGGTGATGCAGCAGCCGCACGAGTTCACCGACTACGCCGAGCTCGCCATCGAGGCCGGCTCGCCCGGTGAGGCCGAGCAGGTGCTGAGCTCGGCGCTCGCGCACAACGTGTTCACCGATCCGCACGCCAAGGCGAAGGCGCAGCGCATCCTCGGCGACGCGCAGAGCCGCGCGGCGAAGGACCAGCAGACGCTGGCGCATACCGCTGAGCTCGCCGCGCAGCAGCCGACCGGCGCCTCCGACATCCGCGTCGGCCTGGCCTACTACGGCTACAAGCAGTATCCGCAGGCGATTCACGAGTTCACCCTCGGCCTCGCCAAGGGCGGCCTGAAGAACGAGGCCGAGGCGCACCTGCTGCTCGGCATCGCGCAGCTGAAGTCGGGTAACACGGCAGCCGCGCTCAATGCGTTCAATGCCGTCAAGGGCGACCCGGCGCTGCAGCGGCTGGCCGCGCTGTGGAGTCTCAAGGCGCGCTCGGCGGGCTGAGCGCACCGCTCGGGCCGAGAGCCGGATTCAGGAGGAAGGGAAAATGCCGATTCAAGCCGGACAACGCATGCCTGCGGGCGTGCTGAAGACGATGAGCGCCGAGGGACCGAAGGACGTGCAGACCGAGGAGCTCTTCAAGGGCAAGACGGTGGTGCTGTTCTCGGTACCGGGAGCGTTCACGCCGACCTGCGACGCGAAGCACCTGCCGGGCTTCGTGCAGCTGGCCGATCAGCTTCGCGCCAAGGGCGTGGACCTCATCGCCTGCATGGCGGTGAATGACGTGTTCGTGATGAACGCCTGGGGCAAGGCCTCGGGGGTCGCGGACAAGGTCATGATGCTCGCCGACGGCAACGGCGAGTACGCCAAGGCGCTCGGTCTGGAGCTCGACGGACGGGCCTTCGGCATGGGGCTGCGCGGTCAGCGCTTCGCGCTGGTGGTGAAGGACGGCCTCGTGCAGCATGCCAACGTGGAGGCGCCGGGGCAGTTCAAGGTCTCCGCCGCCGAGCACGTGCTGAGTCAGCTGTAGAGCGCACCGCACCGCGGCATCCGCATCAGGGGGTTCACCCACCGGGCGAACCCCCTTTTTCATGGGCCGGGTCCGCGCGCCGCTCGGCGCCGGGCACTGCGCTACACTGCCTCGATGTTCGGCTACACGTTACGGCGCCTGCTCGGGATCGTTCCGGTCCTGTTGATCCTGCTCACCGTGTCGTTCTTCGTCGTGCGCCTGGCGCCGGGCGGACCGTTTGCCGCGGCGCGCGCGCTGCCGGCGCGCACCCGTGCCGAACTGAAGCGCCTCTACGGCCTCGACCGGCCGCTCGGGGTGCAGTATCTCGACTACCTCGATGCGTTGGCGCACGGCAACCTCGGTCCCTCCTACAGCATGCGCGATGACACGGTCGCGCAGCTGATCGGCGCCGGACTGCCGGTGAGCGCGACACTCGGCGCCGCGGCGCTCGCACTCGGGGTCGCACTCGGGGTCGCACTCGGGGTCGGTGCCGCGCTCAATCCGGGCGCAGTGCTCGATCGGCTGCTCACGCTCTTTGCGGCGCTCACCCTGGCGCTGCCGTCCTTCGTGACCGGTCCGCTGCTCGCGCTCGCCTTCGGCCTGTGGCTGCATTGGCTGCCGGTCGCCGGCTGGCGGCCGGATGCGCCGCGCTACCTCATTCTGCCCGCCGTGACGCTTGCTCTGCCGCTCGCGGCGAGTCTGGCGCGGTTGATGCGCGCGAGCCTGCTCGAGGTGCTGCAGGCCAGTTACGTGCGCACCGCGCGCGCACGCGGGCTCGGCCGCGCGCGCGTGCTGTGGCACCACGCGCTGCGCCCGGCGCTGGTGCCCGTGGTGGGTTACCTCGGACCGGCGGCCACTTACCTGGTGACCGGCTCGCTCGTGGTCGAGACGGTGTTCGAGCTGCCGGGAACCGGACGCTACCTGGTGCAGGGGGCGATCGATCGGGATTACACCCTGGTGATGGGCATGGTGCTGGTCTACGGCCTGCTGACCCTGCTCGCCAATCTTGCGGCAGACCTGGCGCATGCCTGGCTCGATCCTCGGGTGCGCCATGAGCCGCTCTGAGCGGCGCAGACGCGGCGGGCTCGCGCTCGCCGCGGCGCTGCTCGCGGTGCTGGTGCTGCTCTCGCTCATCGGGCCGCGGGCGAGCCCGTACTCCTACAGCGCACTCGACTGGCGGCACCTCGCGGTGCCGCCGGGGCTCGCCGGGCAGCACTGGCTCGGTACCGATTCGCTCGGGCGCGACCTGTACGTGCGCACCCTCTACGGGCTGCGCCTCTCGCTCGTGATCGGCGTGCTCGCGAGCGCCGTGAGCGTGCTCATCGGGGTCGCCTGGGGCGCCGCGGCCGGTTGGGTCGGCGGGCGGCTCGATGCCTGGATGATGCGGGTGGTCGACGTGCTCTATGCGCTGCCGTATCTGTTCATCGTGCTGATCCTCGCGGCGCTGTTCGGGCGCGGCAACCTTGCGGTGCTGCTGCTCGGCATCGGGGCGGTCGGCTGGCTGACGCTGGCGCGTGTGGTGCGCGCACAGACGCTGTCGCTGAAGCGACGCGAGTTCATCGAGGCGGCGCGCGCTACGGGGTTGAGCGGCGCGCAGGTGCTCTGGCGCCACGTGCTGCCGAACCTCGCCGGCACCGTGGTCGTGTACGCGACGCTGCTGGTGCCGCAGATGATCGTCTACGAGAGCTTCCTCAGCTTCCTTGGGCTCGGCGTCGAGCCACCGCGCGCGAGCCTCGGCAGCCTGATCAACGCCGGGGCACGCCAGATGCTCTCGGCCCCGTGGCTGCTGCTGGTGCCGGCGACGGTGCTGATCCTGCTGTTGCTCGCCTTCAACCTGCTCGGTGACGGATTGCGCGATGTCCTCGACCCCACCGGCCGGTGAGCTCCTGAGCGCACCTGAGGGGCTGCTCAGCATCG
This sequence comes from Pseudomonadota bacterium, assembly GCA_021815925.1. GTDB lineage: Bacteria > Pseudomonadota > Gammaproteobacteria > Steroidobacterales > Steroidobacteraceae > 13-2-20CM-66-19. The sequence continues at coordinate 10,302 of JAKAZL010000011.1, forward strand.
AGGCGCTGCGCGTGCGCTTTCCCGGCACGAACGCCCCGGCGCTCGAGGACGTGTCGCTCGCGGTGGGTCGCGGGGAGTGCCTGGGCGTGGTGGGGGAGTCCGGCGCCGGCAAGAGTCTGACCTTTCTCGCCGCGTTCGGCCTGCTGCCTGCGGGCGCCGAGGTGAGCGGACGGGCGCGGCTCGGCACGACCGAGCTGCTCGGACTCACCGAGCGCGCGCTCGATCGGATCCGTGGACGGCGGGTGGGTCTGGTGTTTCAGGATCCGATGAGCTCGCTCACGCCGCACCTGACCGTCGGGGCACAGGTGGCCGAGGTGCTGCGCCGCCACCTGGGTCTCGGTGCGCGCGCCGCGCGCACGCGCGCCGGGGAGTTGCTCGAGCGGGTCCGACTCGGCGATGCCGGGCGGCGCATGCGTCAGTATCCGCACGAGCTGTCCGGTGGCATGCGCCAGCGCGTCATGATCGCCATCGCGCTCGCCTGCGAGCCGCAGCTGCTGATCGCCGATGAGCCGACCACGGCGCTCGATGTGACGCTGCAGGCGCAACTGCTGGCGCTGCTCGCCCAGATCAAGCGCGAGCAGCACATGGCGCTGGTGCTCATCACGCACGATTTCGGGGCGGTGGCGGGGCTCGCCGACCGGGTCGCGGTGATGCGCGCCGGGCGCGTGATCGAGTCGGGCACGGCCGCGCAGGTGTTCGGCGCGCCGCGCGAGACCTACACACGCGAGCTGCTGCGCGCGGCGGGTGAGCCGCCAGGCGTGCCCGCCGCGCCGAGCGCGCCCGCAGGAGCAGCCGTGCTCGAGGTCAGCGATCTCGAGGTGCGCTTCGCGCACGGCACCGGGTTGCTGCGCCGGCGGCTGTTCACGGCGCTCGAGTCGGTTTCGCTCGAGCTCGCGGGCGGGCAGGCCCTCGGTATCGTCGGGGAGTCCGGCTGCGGCAAATCCACCCTGACGCGGGCGGCGCTGCGCCTCGTGCGCGCCCGCGGCGGACGGGTGGTGTGGCTGGGGCGGGACGTGAGCGCGCTCGCGCCGCGCTACCTGCGCCACCTGCGGCGCGACCTGCAGCTCATCTTCCAGGATCCGCTGGCCAGTCTCGATCCGCATCTGACGGTCGAGCGGCTGGTCGGCGAGCCGCTCGAGATCCACCTGAGCGCTCTGCCTCCCGCCGAGCGGCTGGCGCGCACCCGCTCGATGCTCGAGCGCGTCGGGCTCGAGCCGGCGCTCTACGGGCGGCGACCGCACGAGCTGTCCGGCGGGCAGTGCCAGCGCGTCGGCATCGCCCGCGCCATGATCCTCGCCCCGCGCCTGCTGGTGTGCGATGAGCCGCTGAGCGCCCTCGACGTGCGCGCGCAGCGGCAGATCCGCCTGCTCCTGGAGGAGCTCAGGGGCGAGCAGGGCACCAGCCTGCTGTTCGTGAGCCATGACCTCGCGCTGGTGCGCCGCCTGTGCGAGCGCGCCCTGGTGCTGTATCGGGGGCGGATGGTCGAGCTCGGGCCGAGCGCGGCGCTGTTCGAGCGGCCGCTGCATCCCTACACGCGCGAGCTGATCGAGGCGATCGCGCTCGCCGACCCGGCGCTGCAGCCGGCCCGGCTGGCCAAGGTCGCCCTCGGGGAGCCGCCCGCGCCGCTCGCAAGCCCCGGGGGTTGTGCCTTTCGCGCGCGCTGTCCGCACGCCACGGCAGTGTGCGCCGAGCAGCGCCCGCCGTGGGTGAGCGCCGGGCCGGGGCGTTGGGTGGCCTGTCACCACTTCGGCCAATGGGCCGATGGTATGCTCTGACGATGAGTGAGCCGATCATCCGTCCGAGTGAAAGCCTGCGTCACGTGCGCTACGAGATCCGCGGGCGCCTGGCGCGCCGTGCCCACGAGCTCGAGCGGCAGGGCTACGAGATTCTCTCGCTCAACATCGGCAATCCCGGCGCCTTCGGCCTGCGCACGCCCGAGACGATGCGACTCGCCATGATCGAGAACCTCGCCGAGGCGGAGGGCTACTGTCACCAGAAGGGGATCTTCCCGGCGCGCGAAGCGGTGGTGATGCAGCAGCAGGCGCGCGGGGTGAGCGGCGTGACGGCCGAGGAGGTGTTCATCGGCAACGGCGTGAGCGAGCTGATCAACCTGGTGCTGCGCGCGCTGCTCAACGACGGCGATGAGGTTCTGGTGCCCAGTCCCGACTACCCGTTGTGGACCGCCGCGGTGACGCTGAACGGCGGGCGCGCCGTGCACTACCCGTGCCGCCCGGAGAACGGCTTCGTGCCCGATCCGCAGGAGCTCGCCGCGCTCGTCACGCCGCGCACGCGCGCACTCGTGGTGATCAATCCCAACAACCCCACCGGCGCGGTCTATCCGCGCGCGGTGCTCGAGCAGCTCGCGCGGCTGGCCGAGCGCTCGGGTCTGGTGCTGTTCAGCGACGAGATCTACGACCAGATGGTGTACGAGGGCGCCGAGTTCGTGCCGATGGCCACGCTGGTCGAGGACACACTGTGCGCGACGCTCTCGGGGCTCTCGAAGGTCTATCGCGCCTGCGGCTACCGGGTGGGCTGGGCGGTGTTCTCCGGGCGCACCCGCCAGGCGGCCGACTATCTCGCGGCCATCGACCTGCTGAGCTCGCTGCGCCTGTGCAGCAATGTGCTCTCGCAGTGGGCCGTGCAGACCGCCCTCGGCGGCTACCAGAGCATCCGCGACCTCGTCAGTCCGGGCGGGCGCCTGTACGAGTCGCGCGCGGCGATCGCGCAGGCGGTGGCCGCAAGCCGTTACCTGCGACTGAAGGAGACCCCGCAAGGGGCGATGTACGCGTTCATCGGGGTCGACAGTGAGGCGCTGCCGGGCTTCGACGATCAGCGCTTCGCGCTCGAGCTGCTCGAGCAGAAGCACGTGCTGGTCGCTCCCGGGGTGAGCTTCAACGTGCCGTACCGCAACCACTTCCGGGTGACGACGCTGCCCGATCCGGCGACGCTGCAGACGGTGTTCGGGCGGATCGAGGACCTGCTCGAGAGCTCGGCCGCCTCGGCACCGCCGGACAACGTGGTCGCGGCGAGTGCGCGCTTCCAGTAAGCGCAACGCGGCCGAGAGTTAATGTATTTTCAGAAGTAAATTTTTTAATCTGTTGTTTTGATAAAAGTTCCGCCTCATCTCGATGCGATCATCGGGGCGGGCGGCACCGTGGTGACGCCGACCCGCCAGCGTGCGCACGCGCTGCGTCTCGCCCATGCGGCCGCGCAGCTCGCGGCCGGCCGGCGGGTCTGGCCGAGTCCCGATGTGCTGCCGCTCGAGGGGTGGCTGACGCGCGAGTTCGAGCGCGCGGCGGCACAGCCGGGCTCGGCGCTGCCGCGGCTGCTGCGGCCCGCCGAGGAGTGGCTGCTGTGGCGCGAGTGCACGGCGGCAGCCACCGGCGCGCTGCAGCTCGCCAACCCCGGGGCGCTCGCCGAGGGGCTGCTCGCGGCCAGCCGCCTCGCCGGGCAACTCGGCATCGATCTGACCCGCCTGCGGGCCCCCCCCGACACCGAGACCGGACTGCTGCTCGAGGTCGAGCGCGCCGTGCGTGCGCGCACCGAGGCGCTCGCAGCCTGTGCGCTGGGCCCGGCCGGATCGGCGCAGGCCATCGCGGGGGACGCCCGCCCCGTGGCCTTCGCCGGGTTTGGGGCGCCGACGCCGCGTCTGGCCGCGCTCATCGGCGCACGGCGCGCACGCGGGTGGCCGACTCAGTGGTGCGAGCCGCTCGAGCCGCTGGCGCAGCCGCAGGTGCTCTCGGCCGCCGACGGACTGGAGGAACTGGACCGTATCGCCGGTTGGTGCCGTGAGCGGCTGAACACGGCACCCGAGGCGCGCCTGCTGGTGGTGTTGCCCGGCTCGCCGGGACGCTGCGCGGCGCTTGCGGCGCTGATCCGCCAGGGACTCGATGGGACCGGTGGGCCGGGCGCACGGGGCGCGGGCCTGGTGGGCATCGAGGGCGGTGAGCCGCTGCCTGAGCACCCGGCGGTGGAGCACGCGCTGCGCGCCCTCGAGCTGCTCGGCGGGCAGACCCTCTCGCTCGAGCCGCTGCTCGAGTGGCTCCGCAGTCCCTTCTGGCGGGAGCCACCCGCCGGGCAGGCGCGGCTGGACCTGTGGCTGCGCGAGCACGCACCGCCGCAGCTCGATCGGCGCGTCCTGCTGCGGCTGCTCGGCGCCTCGGGCCTGCCTGCCGCGCTCAGCCTGCGTGAGCGACTCGAGCGCTCGGGTGCGGCGCTCGGGGCCGACACGGGCTCGCCGCGGCAGTGGTCCGAGCGCTTCCAGGAGGCGCTCGATGCGCTCGGCTGGCCCGGTGCGCTCGCGGCCGACAGTCCCGCGCAGCAGACATTCCTGCGCCTGCGCGCGCTGCTCGACGAGTACGGCCAGCTTTCCGCGGCGCTCGCGCGGCTGTCCCGCGCAGCCGCCCTCGAGCGGCTGCGCGAGCTCGCCGCGCGCACCGCCTATCGCCCGGCTGAGGAGGACGTCGCCGTTACCGTCACCAGCGTCCTCGCCGACCCGGTGGCCCGCTATGACGGCATCTGGGTCGCCGGGCTCACCCAGGAGACGCTGCCCCAGCCGCCCTCGCCCGATCCGTTCGTGCCGCTCGCGGCGCAGCTCGGGGCCGGGTGGCCGGCCGCGAGCGCGGCGGGCCGGCTGGGTGAGGCGCACGCACTGCTCGGCGCCTGGCGCGCGGCCACCGAGCACCTGGTGCTCTCGGCGCCCCGGCGCGCCGAGGACGTGGTGTTGCTGCCGAGCGCGCTGCTCGCTCCCTGGCGCGCCGGCGCGCCGGAGCGCTTCGCGCCCCTGCCGTGGCTGCCCGAGCGGGTGCGCCGCGACGGGCAGCTCGAGCCATGGCGGGATGCCGGGGTGCCCTGGGACGGGCCGGTGCTGCCCGGGGGCACCCGCAGCCTCGAGCTGCAGAATGCCTGTCCGTTTCGGGCCTACGCCGAGCTGCGCCTCGGCTGCACGCCGCTCGGGCTCAGCGAGCCGGGGGTGCCGGCCGACCTGCGCGGCCAGCTGCTGCACGCGGCACTGCAGGGACTGTGGGGGGAACTCGGCGGCTCGGACGGCCTCGCCGCGCTCGCACCGCAGGCGTTGCGGGGGCGCATCGAGGTGTGCGTCGAGCAGGCCGCCGAGCGGCTGCTCGGGGAGCTGAGCGCGCCCCCCTCCAGCGCGGCGCTGGCGCGCGAGCGCCGCCGGGCCGTGCGCCTGATCGAGCAGTTGTGTGCCTTGGAGCGGACGCGCACGCCGTTCACCGTCCGCGCCGCCGAGCAGGCGGTGCCGCTCACCCTCGCCGGACGGCGACTCGAGGTGCGGGTCGATCGTCTCGACCGCTGCGCCGACGGCTCGCTCGCCATCCTCGATTACAAGAGCGGCCGGCCGGTGCGCGCCGACTGGACCGGCGAGCGTCCCTCGCATCCGCAGCTGTTGGCGTATCTGGCGGCCTTCGGGCCGAGCGTGCGCGCGCTCGCCACGGTGCACCTGACGGCGCGCGAGATCGGCTTCTTCGGGATCGCGGCCGAGGAGGGCCTGTTGCCCGAGCTCGAGGTGCTTAAGGGCGCCGATGAGCCGGGCGATGCCTGGGGGGCGCGCGTGGCGGCCTGGGACGCGCTGCTCGAGCGTCTGGCGGGCGCGTTTGCCGCGGGCGAGGCGGCGGTCGACCCGAAGCCCGACGCCTGCGATTACTGCCACCTCGCCGCGCTGTGCCGCATCGGGGAGCTCCCGGGCGAGGCCGAGGGCGAGATCGAGCCGGAGCCGGCCCCGTGAGCGCGCCGCAGGAGGCTGTGGCGGTGCGCGAGGACGAGGCGGCGCGCGAGCGGGCGAGCGACCCGCGCGAGTCAATCGTGCTGCAGGCGCCGGCCGGTTCGGGCAAGACCACGGTGCTGACGCAACGGCTGCTGCGGCTGCTGACCGAGGTTGACGATCCGCAGGAGATTCTCGCCATCACCTTCACCCGCCGCGCTGCCGCCGAGATGCGCGAGCGGATGCACCGGGCGCTCGAGGGCGAGGGAGGCGAGGGTCCGCTCGGTGAGCGGCTGCGCACGCTCGCCGCGGCGGTGCTCGAGCGCTCCGCCGCGCTCGGCTGGCGGCTGCGGGAGGATCCGGCGCGGCTGCGCATCCAGACCATCGATGCGTTCAATCTCAACCTCGCCAACCGGCTGCCGCTCGCGGCGCGCGCCGGCGGGCCGCTCACCCTCGGGGAGCGGCCGGAGGCGCTGTACCGTCTGGCGGCGCGCGAGACGCTGCTCGCGGCGGAGCGTCAGCCCGGCCTCGCGGCCGATGCGGATCTGTGGTTCGAGCGGCTCGACAACCGCTGGGGCAACCTGGAGGGGCTGCTCGCCGAGATGCTCGCCGAGCGGGCCCACTGGCTGCCGCACGTGCTCGGACACGCCCCTGAAGCGCTGAGCGAGCGGGTGAACGAGAGTTTGCGGCGGGTCGTCTCGGGCGTCATGGCCGAGGCGCTCGCCTGCCTCGATGCGCCGCTGCATGCCGCGCTCGAGCGCCTGCCCGAGGTCGGTCCGCTCTCGAGCGAGCCGCGGACGCTGGGTGCCTGGCAGCGCCTGGCGGGGCTGGCGCTGACGCAGAAGGGCGAATGGCGGCGCGCGCTGAACCGCTCGCTCGGGCCGGCCTACGCGGATGCGACGGCTCGCGAGGCCCTGCAGGCCTGCATCGCCGCGCTCGCGCAGCGCGATCTGGCCCAGGTGCGGCTGCGCGAGGTGGGACGGCTGCCGCGCCCCGAGCTCGAGCCGCCCGACGCCGCCGCGCTCGCGGCGCTCTCGCGCCTGCTGCAGGTTGCGGCCGCCGAGCTCGAGGTGCGCTTCGCGCTCGCCGGCGAAGTGGACTACACGCGCATCGCCGGCGCTGCGCGCGCCGCGCTCAGCGAGGAGGGCGAGCCGAGTGAGCTGGCGCTGCGGCTCGGGGTGCGCCTGCGGCACATCCTGGTCGATGAGTTCCAGGACACCTCCGCGGCACAGACCGACCTGCTCGCGCGTCTGACGGCCGACTGGGACCCCGGCGACGGGCGCACGCTGTTCGTGGTGGGTGACCCGATGCAGTCGATCTACATGTTCCGCGAGGCCGAGGTGGGCTGTTTCCTCGCGGTGCGCGACCGGGGCATCGGCGCGCTGCGTCTCACGCCGCTGCGCCTGTTGCGCAACTTCCGCTCCGTGCCGACGTTGATCGAGTGGGCGAACCGCACATTCGCACGGTTGTTTCCGGAGGCGGACGATCTGCGCTCGAGCGCGGTGCGTTTCACCCCGAGTGTGGCGGGCGCTCAGGCCGCCGGCACGGCCGGGGAGCCGGTCGAGCTGCGGCTGTTCACCGACGGGACTCATGGCGCAGAGAGCGCGGCGCTCAGCGAGCGCATCGTGGCTCTGAAGGCCGCCGACCCGCAGGCCTCCATCGCCGTACTGGTGGCCGCGCGGCGGCATGCCGCGCCGCTGATGAGCGCGCTGGCGGCCCGCGGCGTGGAGGCGATCGGGGTGCACCTGGAGCCGCTGGCGCAGGTGCCGGTGGTGCGCGATCTGGTCAGCCTCACCCGGGCGCTGCGCCACCTCGGGGACCGCACGGCCTGGCTCGCGGTGCTGCGCGCGCCCTGGTGCGGGGTGACGCTCGCGACGCTGACGCGCCTCTCGGGCCGGCGCGATGCCGCGCTGCCGTGGGAAGCCCTGGCCGATCCGCAACGTCTGGGCGCGTGCGAGCCGTCCGAGCGGGCGCGGCTCGAGCGCGTGCGCACGGTGTTGGGCCGCGCGCTCGAGCGGCGCGGCCTCGAGCCGCTCGCCGAGTGGCTGGAGGAGACCTGGCTCGAACTGGGTGGCGCGGATGCCTATCCGCCTGAGGCGCTGCAGCACGCACGCGCATTCTTCGCGGCGGTGAGTGAGCGCGGGGCGCTCCTGGAGCGTGACGGCGGCGCGGCGCTCGATGAGTTGCTCGCGGGCCTGTACGCCGAGCCGCGCGCGCGCGGGGAGCAGCCGGTGCAGATCCTCACCATCCATCACGCCAAGGGACTGGAGTTTGATCACGTGCTGATCCCGGGCCTGGAGCGACGCGGCAATCGCGATCGCGAGCCGCTGCTGCGCTGGCTCGATCTGCCGCGCGAGCAGGCCGGGCAGAGCGATCTGCTGCTCGCACCCGCCCCGCCGGTCGGTGCTGCGGACCCGCGCGGCATCGGCGCGCTGCTGAAGCGTCTGCGCGAGCAGCGCGCCGAGCAGGAGCAGCTGCGGCTGCTGTACGTGGCCGCCACGCGCGCTCGGCGCTCGCTGCACCTGTATGCGACGCTCAAACCGAAGCGCAACGGCGAGCCCCCGACGCCCGCCCGCGGTACGCCGCTCGCGCGGCTGTGGCCGGCGCTCGGTCCGGGGTTCCTCGCCTCCCTCGCCACGCCGGAGCACGAGCCGGCGGCTGCCCCGGGCGAGGCGGGCACTGCGCTGCGCCTGCGTGCGCAGTGGCAGGCGGTCGAGCCCGCCGCGCCGCCGACGCTGGCGCACCTGCCGCTCGCCGAGCAGTCGCTCGAGCCGCCGGAGTTCAGCTGGGTACAGGAGACCGCCCGGCACGTCGGCACGGTGGTGCATGCGGGCCTGCAGGAGCTCGCCACGCTGTCCGTCCTGCCGAGTCGCGCCGACATCGAGGCGCGGGCCGGGCAGTTCCGGGCGCAGCTCAGCCGCTGCGGCGTGAGTGCCGAGACGCTCGAGTCGGCTACCGCGCGGGTCGTGGCGGCGCTCAGCGGCACGCTCGAGGATGCGCGTGGACGGTGGATCCTCGCGCGCGAGCACCGGGAGGCGGCCAGCGAGCTGGCGCTGACGGGGCTCGCCGAGGGACGGTTGCGCAGCGTGGTGATCGACCGCTCGTTCCTCGATGAGCACGGTGAGCGCTGGGTGATCGACTTCAAGACGAGCGTTCACGAGGGCGCGAACCTCGAGGCGTTCCTGGCGCGCGAGGTGGAGCGCTACCGGCCGCAGCTGGCCGTGTACGCCGCGCTTGCCCGCGCGCTCGGCCCCGAACCGGTCCGCGCCGGGCTGTATTTCCCGCTGCTCGGGGTGTTTCGCGCGCTGTGAGCGCGGCTCAGTAGGTGCCGGCGAGGGCGAAGGGCCGGCGCCCCTCGGCATCGGGCGCGCCCAGGTACTGCAGCGCCCGCACCAGCGAGGGCGCCGCGCCGGGCCGGGTGCTCACCCGGGCGCGCAGCCGGTAGCCGGGCTCCCCGGTCAGGCGCAGCGTGCCGCGCAGCCACAGCGGGCCGCCCAGATCGCGCAGCTCGCCCACCGGCGCACCGCTGCGCGCCGGGAAGCGCGCCGCGAAGCTGCCGAGCGGCGTGTGCGAGCCGCTGCTGTCCACCAGGTCGCGCACCGTGATCTCGCCCTGCAACTGCTCGATTGCCCCGTCGCGGGCCACATCGATCCGCGCGACGTCGGCCTCGAGCAGACCGCTGAGGTAGGGCGGCACGATGGGCAGCAGCGCCGGCTCCAGGGGCACTCGCGCGCGCAGCGTCCGTGCGCGCAGCGCGCCGGTCCATCCAACACTGAGCTCGCCGCTCGCGCTGGCGGCCCCGCGCGTGGCGCTGAGCTGCGCGGCGAGCCGGCCGTGCAGCAGCCGCAGCGGGTGGATGTGCCAGCGCAGCTCATCCAGGGCGACGCCGCGCACCTCGGCGCCGCGGCACTCGCCATCCCAAATCGAGCCGGCGCTCGCGGCACAGGTGAGCTCGCGGTGCAGGGCGGGCAGGACCCACGCGGCCGGCAGGCGCACGATGAGCACGATCGCGAACACCAGCGCGGCGAGCAGGAAGATGGACAGGCGCGGCACCGGTCAGGGCCGCTTCAGGTCGAGCGAGGCGTTGACCAGGCCGGGAGCGCCGCTCGACTCGATGCGCGCAGCGGTGACCTCGATGCCCGAGCGCTGCTGCAGTCGGGCGAGCCACGCCACCATCTGGTCGAAGGGCGCGTGCTGCAGCTGCACGCTGAGCGCGCCGCTGCCGCTCGGGGTGCTGCCGGCGAGCGATGTGCCGAGGCCGGCCTGGTGGGCCGACTGGTCGATCAGCACGATCAGCGGCAGGCTCGCCGGGGCGCGGCTCGGCGCTCCGGCCGCGGCGAGCTCCGGGGCGACGCGGCGCATCCAGGTGAGCTCGGCGCTTTTGTGTGCGACCGCGCGGTGCGCCCGCGCGACGCCGCGCTCGAGCGGCCACACCACGGCCATCACGAACAGCACCGCGGCGATCGCCCCGCCGATGGCGAGCACGCGCCGCTCCCGTACCGAGAGCGTCGCGAGCGAGGGCAGTGAGCGTGCGGCCACGGCTCAGGGCCCCCGGCTCATGCGGATGCCGCCCTGGAAGCCACCCGCAATGACGGTGCCGCCGGTGAGGCGCGCCTGCCAGCCCTGCGCGGCGAGGGACTGGGCGAGACGGTTCAGCGCCTCGACCGAGGGGGCGGTGAGGCTGAGCGTGACGGCGCCGGAGTCGAACTCGAGGGACTTCAGCTGCGTGCCCCCCGTGCCCGCGTGCGCCGCGGCGAGCGCACCGAGCGCGCTCAGAAATCCGCCGCCCGAGTGGGCCGCGCGCACCTCGGCGAGACGCTGCGCCATCTGCCGGCGGGCCTCCCCGGTGAGCGGCTCACCGGGCATGGCTCGCGTGAAGACTTGAGCGATGGAGGCATCGAGCGTGCGCTCGCGGCGGTGCAGGGCCATAAGCTCAAGGCCCTGGCCCAGCAGATGCACGGCGATCAATGCCGCGAGCAGCACCGCCGCCCAGCGCCAGGCGCGAAAGCCGCTGATCAGCGAGCGGCTCGGGGCATAGCGACTCTGCAGCAGGTTGATCGCCTCGGGCGAGCCGAGCCCGCCGGCGAGCAGCTCCAGCGCATCGCCGGGCAGGCGCTGCACCGTGAGCGCCTCGAAGCGCCCGCGCAGCGTCTCGATGGCCGCGCCGTGGCGCTCCCATTCCGCAGCGCCGGTGTAGAGGATCATGCCGCGGGTCGCCTCCCCGGCGCGCGCGACCTCAAGTGCCTCGGTCAGCGCCTCGGCCGAGAGCGTTACCGCATCGCCCGTCGGAGTGCGCACCGTGATGGCCGGCCCCTCGAGCAGTGCCACGGCCTGGGTCGGGTTGCGCGGCAGCAGCTGGCTGTCGGCGTAGAGCGCGGCCGGCTCGATGCCCGCCGCGCGCAGCGCGGCCAGCCACTCGTCCATGCGCTGGCGGGCCACCACCGCGACGGGTGTGGCACGCGGCTCGCCGCGCCGCCCGAGGGCGAAGTGCAGCGTGTCGATGTCCTCAGCGAGCTGCTCCTCGAGGGCGAACGGCACCAGCTGCTGCAGCTTCACGCTCGAGCGCGCCGGCGGCAGCTCGGCGTGGGTGAGCAGCACATCCGCCCCGGGCACGAGCACGATGACCGGACGGCCCCCGGCGCGCGCGGCCGCGAGGCTGAGCGGGCCGTGTTCCGGGGTGGACGGCGGGCCGCCGACCCGCAGCCAGGTCGCCTCGGCGGGCGCGCCGTCGGAAAGCCTGAGCAGGAGCGAGTCGGCCATCCGGCAATCGTAGCCCAACTTACTCGGGCGTGTCGCTGCGCAGAATCGGCCGCGACGCCCCGTTGCTCTGCGGGTCGAGGAACAGCGTCGAGTACAGCACGAACTCGGTGCCGTCGGCGCGCACGACGCTGGTGAGGAGGAACCAGGCCGAGCGCTGCGAGAAGGTCTGCTGGAAATTGTTCTGCGCCGGAGCCGTGCCCGCACCCAGGCCGTTCGGGCTCGACGGCAGGGTGTTGCTGTAGGCGGTCTGGAACTCCGCGAGGGTCGGAAAGCAGCCGCCGGCGGCGGCGCGGTCCTTGGCGAACTGCGCCGGGTCGGCGCTGAACTGCACGTGCCCGAGAAACGCATCGAGCACGTACGGGGAGGCGGTGCAGACGTTCACCTTCGTGCCCACCGGCAGCGCGGTGACGTACGGAGCGATGCGCGCGAAGCGCGCCCGCCCGAAGCCCGGCAGCGCCAACAGCTCGCTCGCGCTCGTCACCGGGAGGTTGGGGGTCTGGTAGGGCGGGTCCAGCTCGGCGTAGGTGCTGGCCGAGGGCGCCCCGGGGATGACCGGCGTCGGACTTTTGTCGATCCAGTTGACCCAGTCGTCGGCCCACTCGGGCTCGAGCCCGACCATCACCAGCAGGCGGCGGAACGCGGCGAGCTGCTGGGTGTTCACCGTGACGCCGTCGGCACCAATGACGCTGTTGAGGTTGAAGCGCCCCCCGAGGTCCTCCAGCGAGGCCTGCAGCGTCACCCCGGGGCCGACCGAGATCGGGCCGATGGGCTGCGCCCAGGGCTGCACCGCGTCGATCATGTTCGGCTGGCTGGCGTAGGTCTGCTGCAGCGCATAGGCGGCAAACGCCTCGGTGCCCTGCGTCACGAGCAGTGCCTGATCGTAGTCGAACGCCCCGATGGTGCGCCGCGCGGTCATCGCGTTGTGGTAGGCGAGCGAGGCGGCGATGACGGTGGCGAGCGCGACGAGCAGGATCGCCACCAGCAGCGCCACGCCGCGCTCGCGCGCCGGGGCACGCAGCGCGCCGCGCCTGAGGTGCCTTGGGCGCGCGGCGCTCATCCGGCGATCTCGAAGATGCGCACGATCTTGCCCCACTGGCGCGTGTCGAGCGTGACCTCGACGGCGAGCGGGCGCAGGCGGTAGTACGCATCGAGGGCGGCCTGGCCGCCGGGGGCCGGCGGGGGCCACTGCGTCAGCCACTGCCGATCGAGGTTCAGGTAGCGCAGCTGCACGCCCTTCAAGTGCTTGAGCAGGTCGAGATCGACGGGGTGGTCCTGGAGCGTCGGATCGAGCACGTTCCAGTGCTCGCGGATCAGCGTGCCGTGCTTGAGCACGTAGGCGACCCGCTCGAGCTCGGGACGCTGCAGGCCGAGCGGGTTGCTCCAGCCGCCGCGCGTCAGCACCACCAGCGGCTCGGTGGTGGGGTTGCCGAGCAGCGCCGGCTCCCAGCCCTGGCCGCTCGGGGAGCGGATCGGGCGGGGTGCGAGCTG
>JAKAZL010000011.1:23371-48212 GCA_021815925.1 Pseudomonadota bacterium
GCAGGCCGAGCGGGTTGCTCCAGCCGCCGCGCGTCAGCACCACCAGCGGCTCGGTGGTGGGGTTGCCGAGCAGCGCCGGCTCCCAGCCCTGGCCGCTCGGGGAGCGGATCGGGCGGGGTGCGAGCTGCACGAAGTCCTGCTCCATGATGCGCAGCGCCGTCTGCAGCGCGAGCAGCTGGTGCTGGTCCTCGCGGATCGCCCCGCGCGCGCGCAGCGCCTGCATGATCACGCCGTAGCCGATCGCGAACATGATCGCGGCGATGAAGATCGCCACCAGCAGCTCGATCAGGGTGAAGCCGCGCGCGCGGCGCTGGGGCGCCGGGCGGCTCACGGCAACCCCAGCGGCTGGGTGCTCGGCGGCGGCGGTGGGCCGCCCACGCCGGGCGGCGTGCCGCTGATCGGGCCGGCGATCCATTGCGGGGCGAGCGGGTTCGGCGCCGCGATCGCCTGGCCCATGTAGCCGGTGACCGTGGCGTACCACGCGTGGCCGTCCGGATCCTTCACCGGGCGCGTGCTCACCTCGATGCGCTCCACGCCCGGCACCAGGGTGGCGATGACCTTCTGCCGCCAGTGCCACTGGCGCCGCGCGAACTTCACGCGCCCGGTGCTGGTGCCGGTGCGCGGCAACACCCCCGTCAGACGCACCCGCTCGATCTGGTTGATTGCGACCCACTCGGCGAAGCTCTTGCGCCGCAGGTAGAGCGTTGCGCGCGCCGAGGAGGTGAGCGCCTCGAGCACCGCGGCCATGCCGATGGTGACGATGGCGAGCGCCACCAGCACCTCGATGAGCGTGAAGCCGCGCTCGACTCTCATGAGCCGTCGCCGTGTTTGAGCGGCTGCTCGACGATGCGCCCGTCGCGGTCCGGGCGGATCACGAACCCGCGGTGCGTGCCGGGGCGCTCGAGCGTCACGCGAAAGGAGGAGAGGTCACCACTTGAGTAGAGCATGACCTGTGGGGCGAGCGAGCCGTGCTTCTCCTCGGGGTGGGCGCGCAGCTTGACCTCGCGTCCGTCGACCACCACCGTCAGGCGCACGCCGGCGGGCAGGCGCCGGGCGCGCAGCGCACGGTCGCCGGTGGCCTTGCGCCACGCGTTGTGCCGCTCGGAGAACACCACGAAACGATACCCCTGTGGCTCGAACACGATGCCGTAATCGCGCGTCTGCAGCTCGCCCTGCTCGCGCGCATAGCGCATCAGGGCGTGCAGGCGATGGGCCGCGGTGTCGAGCGGCACGTCGTGACCGCCGAGGTTCAGCGACAGCAGCACTCCGGCGGTGACGATGCCGATGATGGCCAGCACCACCAGCAACTCAAGCAGCGTGAAGCCGCGCTCGCCGTTGCCCCGCGGCGCGCGCGCGCCCCTGGTTGGCGGATCAGTTGCTATTGCCGAGATTCCAATTGGCGATCTCGTTGTGGTTCGTGCCGCCGGTGCCGCTGTCCGCGCCGGTGTCGGTGCCGCCGCCGGGGCCCGGGGTGTACAGGTCATAGGCCATCCCGTGCGTGCCGGGGTAGACGTACTGATAAGGGTGGCCCCAGGGGTCGTTCACCAGCCGCTGGATGTACGGGCCGTGCCAGTTGGTGAGGGCCGGGTCGTTCGGGCGCTTCACCAGGGCCTTCAGGCCCTGCTGGGTGCTTGGGTAGACCGAGTTGTCGAGCCGGTACTCGGTGAGGGCGGTCTCGAGGCTCTGGATGTCCTCCTTGGCCTTGGCCACGCGCGCCTCGTCGACCTTGTTGACGACCTCCGGCACGATCACCGCGGCCAGAAGGCCGATGATCACCACCACCACCATGATCTCGATCAGGGTGAAGCCGCGCGCACGGCCGGCGCGGGCCGCGCCGAGCCGCGCGTGCAGACGCTCGATTCGCTGTGTCATGACTAATCCCGGTTCGCTCGCACGCGCCGCGGCGCGCCCGGCCCCGATGATAACAAATGATTACCGGCGAGCCGCGCCGCCAGGGGGCTGAGCCGTTCGACCACCGCCCGGGGCGGCGGTTCCGGCCGGCTGCGGCGGGGGCCGGACGGTCACGGTATACTCGCCGCGCTTTTTCACCAGTCGGGACAGCGCATGCGGTTGGGATTCGTATTTCCGGGGCAGGGCTCGCAGTCGGTCGGCATGCTGGCGGGGCTCGCCACCGCGCCCGATGCGGCGCTGCTGCACGACACCTTTGCCGAGGCCTCCGAGGCGCTCGGCTACGATCTGTGGCAGCGCGTGGCCGAGGGGCCGGCCGAGGCGCTGAACGCCACCGAGTGCACCCAGCCGGCCATGCTCGCCGCCGGTATTGCGCTGTGGCGCCTGTGGCGCTCACGCGGCGGGCCTGAGCCCGAGGTGCTCAGCGGCCACAGCCTCGGGGAGTTCACCGCGCTCGTGGCCGCCGGGGCGCTGCAGTTCGCCGAGGCGATCGCGCTGGTGCGCCGGCGCGGACAGCTGATGCAGCAGGCCGTGCCGCTCGGCACCGGCGCGATGGCCGCCATCCTCGGGCTCGAGGATGCGGTGGTGATCGAGACCTGCGCCGAGGCGGCGGACGGCCAGGTGGTCGAGGCGGTGAATTTCAACGCCCCCGGCCAGGTGGTGATCGCCGGGGAGCGCGCCGCGGTCGAGCGGGCGATCGAGGCGGCCAAGGCGCGCGGCGCAAAGCGCGCGGTGATCCTGCCGGTGAGCGTACCCTCGCACAGCAGCCTGATGCGGGCGGCCGCCGAGCAGTTCGCCGAGCCGCTCGCGGCGGTGCGCTGGCAGAGTCCGCGGATCGCATTCGTGAGCGCCGTCGATGCCGCCGAGCATCGCGATCCGGCCGAGCTGCGCGCACTGCTGGTGCGCCAGCTCTCAAGTCCGGTGCGCTGGAGCGAGACGGTGCGCGCGCTCGCCGCGCGTGGCCTGCAGCAGATCATCGAATGCGGTCCGGGCAAGGTGCTCACCGCGCTCAACCGGCGCATCGAGCGCCGCAGCGACTTCGAGTGCCTGGCGCTCGAGGACGAAGCCTCCCTGGCCGCGGCGCTCGCCGCGGCCGCCCGAACCTGACCGTCATGCCAGCGGGGAACGATTTGATGCTCGAGAACGATGTAGCGCTCATCACCGGTGCCTCGCGCGGCATCGGCCGGGAAATCGCCCTGGCGCTCGGCCGTGCCGGCGCGCGGGTGATCGGCACGGCCACCACCGCCGAGGGGGCCGCGGCCATCGGCTCGGCGCTTGCGGCCGAGGGCTGCCGCGGACGCGGCGCCGAGCTCGATGTGTCGAGCGCCGAGTCCATCGAGGCGCTGCTCGGGCAGCTCGAGGCGGGCGGTGAGCTGCCGACCATCCTGGTGAACAACGCGGCCATCACGCGCGATGCGTTGCTCGTGCGCATGAAGGCGGAGGATTGGGAGCAGGTGCTCACCACCAATCTCACCTCGGTGTTCCGCCTGAGCAAGGCGTGCCTGCGGCGCATGATGAAGGAGCGGCGCGGACGGATCGTGAACGTGACCTCGGTGGTGGGGCTCACCGGCAACCCCGGGCAGGCGAACTACGCGGCGGCCAAGGCCGGCCTGATCGGGTTCACCAAGTCGCTCGCCAAGGAAGTCGCCTCGCGGGGCATCACGGTCAACGCCGTGGCGCCGGGGTTCATCGATACCGACATGACGCGCGCCCTCGGCGAGGCGCAGCGCACGGCGCTGCTCGCGCAGATTCCGGCCGGGCGGCTCGGAGCGCCCGCCGATGTCGCTGCCGCGGTGCTGTTCCTGGCCTCCCCGCAGGCCGGCTACATCACCGGAGAAACCCTGCACGTGAACGGCGGGATGTACATGCCCTGAGCGGCGTCGTGGACGTCGATTCGGATTTTTTCTGCAAAATCAACGAGTCACGGACATCAATGGCGAGTGGCGGCCGGTGGGGTGTTCCCCTAAAATACCGCGCCCGCGTTGTGCCCGAGGCCGGCGAGGGATTTTGCAGTCCATTCACCCAGACATAAGGACCTATTTCTAATGAGCACAGTTGAGCAGCAGGTCAAGGCCATCGTGGCCGAGCAACTGGGGGTCAAGCAGGAGCAGGTGACCAACGACGCCTCCTTCGTCGATGACCTCGGGGCCGACTCGCTCGACACCGTCGAGCTGGTGATGGCACTCGAGGAGGAGTTCGAGATCGAGATTCCTGACGAGGATGCCGAGAAGATCACCACGGTCCAGCAGGCGATCGACTACATCAACGAGCGGCGCACCAAGGCCTGAGTGGCCGCGGCCGGTCGGATCCCGTCGCCGCGGCGGGATCGGCTGGCGCTGGCAGTGATCAACCTGAGCGAAGACGGGTAACGCGTGAGCAGACGTCGAGTCGTGGTGACGGGACTGGGTATCGTCTCGCCCGTGGGCAGCGCGGTGGAGAAGGCCTGGAAGGCCATTCTCGCCGGCCAGAGCGGCATCGGCCCGGTGCAGCGCTTTGACGTGTCGGCCTTCCCGGTGCGCTTTGCCGGGGAGGTGCGCGACCTCGATCTGGCGCAGTACTTCGATCCGAAGGAACTGCGCCGCATGGATGATTTCATGCACTACGGCGTGGCCGCCGGCGTGCAGGCGGTGCAGGATGCGGGCCTGGATTTCTCCAAGCTCGACGTCACGCGCTGCGGGGCGGTGTGCGGAGCCGGCATCGGCGGACTCGGCACCATCGAGCGGGAGTTCGCCGAGTACGTCAAGACGGGCAACCCGCGCAAGATCTCCCCGTTCTTCGTGCCCGCGAGCATCATCAACATGATCGCCGGTCACCTCTCGATCCGCTTCGGCCTGCGCGGGCCGAACCTCGGGGTGGTCACGGCCTGCACCACCTCGACGCACGCGATCGGACTCGCCATGCGCACGCTGCAGTACGGCGATGCGGACGTGCTGATCGCCGGCGGCGGGGAGATGGCCACCACTGTGTGCGGCCTGGCGAGCTTCGCGCAGGCCAAGGCGCTCTCGCGGCGCAACGAGGATCCGCAGCGCGCGAGCCGCCCGTGGGACCGCGATCGCGACGGCTTCGTGCTCGGCGATGGCGGCGGGGCGGTGATCCTCGAGGAGCTCGAGCATGCGCGCGCCCGCGGCGCGCGCATCTACGCCGAGCTGGTCGGATTCGGCATGAGCGGCGATGCGTACCACATCACGCTGCCGCCCGAGGACGGCGAGGGGGCCCGGCTCGCGATGGTCAATGCGCTGAAGGACGCGGCGCTGAATCCGTCCGACGTGCAGTACGTTAACGCGCACGCGACGTCGACGCCGGCCGGCGATAAGGCCGAGACCATCGCCATCAAGCGCGCCTTCGGCGAGCACGCCGGGCGCCTCGCGGTGAGTTCCACCAAGTCGATGACCGGGCACCTGCTCGGGGCGGCCGGGGTGGTCGAGGCGATTTTCTCGATCCTGGCGATCCGCGACCAGGTGGCCCCGCCGACCATCAACTATGAGAACCCCGATCCGGACTGCGATCTGGATTTCGTGCCGAACACGGCGCGCCCCATGCGCATCGACATCGCGCTGTCGAATTCCTTCGGCTTCGGCGGCACGAACGGCTCGGTGATCTTCCGGCGCTTCACCGGCTGAGCGGCTCCGGCACGCGCCATTGCTCGTTCGCGACCTCGAGCTTCCGCCCCGGGTTCTCCTTGCGCTCCCCGCCAGTGATCCGCGGCGCTATCCGCTGCTGCTCGACAGCGCCGCCGACGGCGAGCTGAGCCGCTTCAGCGTGTTGCTCGCCGAGCCGAGCGCGGCGTTGTGGGTCGATGCGCACGGCCGGCTCGGGACGAGTGGGCCGGGCGCCCCGGCGCTGCAGAGCGGCGCGGGCTTTCTCGACACCCTCGAGCGCTGGTGGCTCGCCGAGCGCTCGCCGCGCGGCGCACCGCCGTTCGGCGGCGGCTGGGCGGTGTACCTCGGCTACGAGCTGGCCGGTGAAATCGAGCCGCGTCTGAAGCTGCCCGCACCGCCGTTTCCCTGGGGCGCCTTCGCGCTGCGCTGTCCCTGTGCACTGGTGCACGACCGGCGGGACGGCTCGCTGCGCCTGCTGGCCGAGCCCGAGGCGGCCGGGCGGCTCGAGCGCATCGTGGCCGACGCCATGCGGGCCGCCGAGCAGGCCGAGGGCCCCGAGGAGCACGCGGCCCTGATCGAGGCGATCGAGGAGGAGCCCGCCGAGCGGTTCCTCGAGCGGGTGCGCCGTGCGCAGGCCTACATCGGCGCCGGACAGATCTACCAGTCGAATCTCTCGCGCCTGTGGCGAGCGCGCCTGCGCGCCGGCGTGAGCGATGCGACGCTCTACGAGCGGCTGCGCACGGCCAACCCGGCCCCGTTCGCCGCGTGGGCCCAGTGGGGCGGGGCTTCGATCCTCAGTTCCTCCCCGGAGCGGCTGCTGCGCATCAGCGACGGACGCATCGAGACGCGGCCGATTGCCGGCACGCGTCCGCGCAGCGGACAGGCGGCCGAGCACGCGCGCGAGATCGATGCGCTGGTGTCGCATCCGAAGGAGCGCGCCGAGCACGTCATGCTCGTCGACCTGGAACGCAACGACCTCGGACGCGTCTGCCGCGCCGGCAGCGTGCGCGTCGAGGAGCTGATGAGCATCGAGTCTTACCGGCACGTGCACCACATCGTCTCGAGCGTTACCGGGGAGCTCGAGCCGTCCGTGACGCCGATCGGCGCGCTGCGCGCGCTGTTTCCCGGCGGAACCATCACGGGCTGCCCCAAGGTCCGGTGCATGCAGATCATCGCCGAGCTCGAAGGGGCCGGACGGGGACCGTTCACCGGGGCGCTGGGCTGGCTCGGCCGCGAGGGCGATGCGGATTTCAACATCCTGATCCGCACGCTGTGGCGGCAGGGCGAGACGCTCGCGCTGCGGGCCGGCGCCGGCATCGTCGCGGACTCCGATCCGGAGCGCGAGCTGGCCGAGACCCGCGCCAAGGCGCGTGGCGTGCTGGCCGCGCTCACCCCCGGTGCGCTCGCGCCGGAGCCGTCATGAGTGCCCCGGTGGTGTGGGTCGAGGGTCGGGCGGACGGGACTCTCTCGGCGCTCGATCGCGGCGTGCATTACGGGGAAGGATTGTTCGAGACGATCGCCTGCGTGGCGCATCGGCCGCGATTCCTGGCGTTGCACCTGGAGCGCCTCGCGCTCGGCTGCCGGCGGCTTGCGCTGCCCATGCCCGAGGTGGCGGGGCTGCGCGCGCGCATCGAGCAGAGCGCCGCGCAGGTGCCGCGCGCGCTCATCAAGGTGCTGCTGACCCGCGGTCCGGGCCGCGCGCGCGGCTATCGTTGGGGCGGTGAGAGCGGCAACTGTGTCATCATCCGCTATCCCTGGCCCGACGAGCAGGCCGCGCCCGGGCCGGCACGGGTGCGCATCGCCGTCACCCGTCTTGGCGAGAACCCGGCGCTGGCCGGCATGAAGCACTGCAACCGCCTGGAACAGGTGCTCGCGGCCAACGAGGCGGACGGCGCCGAGGCCGACGAGGCGTTGATGCTCAGCTCTGCAGGACAACTCATCTGCGGCACCATGACCAACGTATTCCTGGTTGACAGCGTGAACGGCGCGACGCGCCTGCGCACCCCGGAAATCCGCACCTGCGGCGTCGCGGGCGTGATGCGCCGGGTGGTGCTGCGCGAGGCGGCTCGGGCCGGGATCGCGGTGCGCGAGAGCGCCCTTACGCTCGAGGATCTGGCCGCGGCCGAAGAGGTATTCCTGACCAACGCCCGCCTCGGGGTGTGGCCGGTGCGCGCACTGGCCGGCCGAGCGCTCGCGCCCGGGCCGCTGACCGCCCGTATCGGGGCGCTGTTGCGGCCGCTGCTCGAGGCCCCGGCCGATGGCTGAGGCGCGCCTCAGACGGCGGCTCGGCTGGCTGCTAGCGCTGGGGCTGCTCGGGGCGGGGCTGGCCGCCGGCGGATTCGCCTGGCTGGCGCAGGACTACGCCGCGGCGGGCCCGGCCGAGCACACCGTGCGGGTGCGGGTGAGTGCCGGGGACAGCCTCGGGGCGATCTTCGCCAGACTGAACGCGCTCGGCGCCCTGGCCCATCCGCGCGCGGTGGCGCTGTATCTGCGGCTGCGTCGCGAGCAGCCGCGCATGGAAATCGGCGTGTATGACATTCCGGCCGGCTCGAGTCCGGCGCAGATCGTGCGCATGTTCGAGGCCGGAAAGGTCGTGCTCGAGAAGCTCACGGTCGTCGAGGGGGCGACGTTCGAGCAGTTCGTGAGCCAGCTCGATGCCGATCCGGACATCGTGCCGACGCTGCGCGGCAAGAGCGATGCGGCCATCATGGCCGCGCTCGGCCATCCGGGCGAGCAGCCCGAGGGGCGTTTCTTTCCGGACACCTATCGGTTCTCTCCGGGCACGACGGATCTGACCATCCTCACCATCGCCTACCAGCAGATGCGCACCGAACTCGAGCGCGCCTGGCGCGCGCGCAGCGCCGGACTGCCGCTCGCGAACGCGTATCAGGCGCTGATCCTCGCCTCGCTGATCGAGAAGGAGACCGGGGTCGCCGATGAGCGCGCGCGCATCGCCGGGGTGTTCGTCAACCGCCTGCGCCGCGGCATGCGCCTGCAGTCCGATCCGACCGTCATATTCGCCCTCGGCGCGCGCTATCACGGAACGCTGCACGCGTCCGATCTGGCGATTGCCTCGCCCTACAACACCTACCTGCATGCCGGCCTGCCGCCGACGCCGATCTGTCTGCCCGGGGAGGCCTCGTTACAGGCCGCCGTGCACCCGGACCGGACGAAGGATCTGTACTTCGTCGCCACCGGCAAGGGCGGGCATCACTTTTCCCGCACGCTCGCCGAGCACGACATCCAGCTGCGCCGCTACATCCGCCAGCTGCGCCGCGACCGCACGGCCGACCCGAAGCAACAGAGGCCGCAGCGGTGAGCGCAGGGGTGTTCATCACGCTCGAGGGGATCGAGGGGGCGGGCAAGTCGACCGTCGCCGTTTGGTTGCGCCAGTGGCTCACTGAGCGCGGAGTCGCGGTGCGCCTGACGCGCGAGCCCGGCGGCACGGCGCTCGCCGAGCGGGTGCGACACATCGTGCTCGAGCGCGGCAGCGAGCAGGTCTCGGCCGAGGCCGAGGCGCTGTTGATGTTCGCCGCACGCGCCATTCATCTGGACAATCTCGTGCGTCCGGCGCTCGCCGCCGGCGAGTGGGTGCTGAGCGATCGGTTCACGGATGCCACGCGCGCCTACCAGGGCGCGGGCCGGGGTATCGATCCCGAGTGGATCGAGGCGCTGGCCGCGCGTGTGCACGCAGGTCTTGCGCCGCAGTGCACGCTGCTGCTCGATGTGCCGGTGGAGCTGGGGCTCGCGCGCGCGCGCGCGCGCCGCGGGCAGAGCGACCGGATCGAAGTCGAGACGCAGGCGTTCTTCGAGCGCGTGCGCGCCGGTTACCTGGCGCTCGCGCAGCGCGAGCCGCAGCGGATCCGCCTGATCGATGCGGCCGCGCCGGTGGAGTCGGTGCGCGAGCAGGTCGCCGCGGCACTTCAGCCGTGGCTCCCCGCCGCGGGAGCGCGCCCATGAACCCCTCGTGGCTCGAGGCGCAGATGCAGCCGCTGCGCGCGGCATTTGCCGCCGGACGGATGCCCCATGCGCTGCTGATCCACGAGGCCCCGGGCGCGGGCGGGGAGTGGCTCGCGTACTGGGCGGCGCAGCTGGTGCTGTGCGTCGAGCGCGAGCGTGCGCCCTGCGGGCAGTGTCCGGGCTGTCGGGCCGTGCTGCAGCGGCAGCATCCGGACCTGATGCGCCTCGCGCCGCTCGCCGACTCGACGCAGATCCGCATCGAGCAGGTGCGCGAGCTCTCGGCGGATCTGGCGCTGACGGCGCACCAGGGCGGCTACAAGGTCGGTCTCGTCGCCCCGGCCGACGGCATGAACCGTTTCGCGGCCAACGCGTTGCTGAAGACCCTGGAAGAGCCGCCGCCGGCGACGCTGCTGGTGCTGGTGGCGAGCGTACCGTCGCGCCTGCCGGCGACGATCCTCAGCCGCTGCCTGCGGCTGCGGATCCCCCCGCCGCCGCGCGCGGCGGCCGTTGCTTGGCTGCACAGCGAGCGCGGTGCGGCCGACTGGGCCCGGGTGCTCGGGGTGCTGGGCGATGCCCCGCTCATCGCCGCGACGGTCGACCCGGCCACGGTGATCGGGACCGCCACCGAGGTGCGCGGCGAGCTCCAGGAGCTCGCCGGCGGTGCCGGCAATGCTGCCGAGAGCGCCGAGCGCTGGAGCCGCTCCGAGCTGCCGCTGCGCCTGGCGTGTTTTGAGAATTGGCTCACGGATCGGGTTCGCGCCGGCCTCGGCGTGCCGGACGGGCTGCCGGAAGTGCGCGCCAGCGCGCACTCGTCGCCGGGCCGCCTGACTATAAGAGAAACGTTCGAACTCCTGGACGCGGTGCGGGAGCTCAGGTCATCATTTGACGTGCCGCTCAACCGGGGCGTGGCGCTCGAGGCGCTATTGCGCCGGCTCGCAGCGCGCGAGGGTGCCTGAGGCGCCCCCGGGGGTGCGAGGCGCCGAGCGCAAAGCTGAGGACGAGTACGTGAGAGCCGGTGGCAACAAGCCCAGTCTGCTGACCCTGACGATCAAGGACAAGAGTGCCCTGTACTTGGCCTACATGCCGTTCGTGAAGAACGGCGGGCTGTTCATACCCACCAACAGCAACTACCGCCTCGGCGATGAGGTGTTCATGCTGCTCAATCTCATGGGCGAGGACGAGAAGCTGCCGGTGGCCGGGCGGGTGATCTGGGTGACGCCCAAGGGAGCGCAGGGCAAGCGCACCGCGGGCATCGGCGTGCAGTTCAGCGAACAGGACCACGGCCAGACCCAGAAGAAGATCGAAACCTATCTGGCCGGAGCGCTCTCGGGCGACAAGCCAACGCACACCATGTGAGGCGCGCGGCGCGGCGGCTCAGGCGCTGCGGCGCACCAACTCAAGGTTCTGGTTGAGTCCGCCCTCGAGCACGTACGCATCGAATCCCCGCTCGACCAGGATGAAGGCGGCCGCGCGGCTGCGCCGCTCGGTGTCGCACACCACCACGTAGGGCACGTCGCGATCGAGGGTGCCGAGCTTCGGGCGGATGAAGTACAGCGGGATGTTCAGCGAGCCGGGGATCGCCTGCGTCTGGTATTCCTGCGGCATGCGCACATCGAGCCACTGGCCGCCGCGGGCGATGATCTCCTCGGCGCGTGCCGGGGCGATGCGCTGCAGCAGCGGCTCGCTCATCAACTGGCGGAAGTCTTCACTGCCGAGGCGCATCAGCACCCCGTCGGTCAGCATGCTCACCGTGGCGTTGCGCTTGGTGCCCGCGAGCAGCGCCTCCTCGCCGAAGGTGTCCCCGATGCCGAGCTCCGCGAGCTTCAGTCCCGTCCGGTTCAGCGGCGTCTCGCGCGTCACCAGGCACTTGCCATCGACGATCACGTAGAAGTAGTCCCCGTCCTGGCCCTGGCGGATTACGGTCTCCCCGGCCTTGTACGGCACGCGCTCGAGGCGCTGGAAGATCGCCTGCAGATTCGCTGGCGGGATCTTGTGGAACGCCTTGGTGGTCAGCAGCGTTGTCATCCAGTCGTCGCCGCCGCCGCTTTCGGCCGCCTGCTTCAGCTCCGCGACCTCGTAGATGCCGGTCTGGTCCCAGGTGATCGCCACGTCGAGCAGCTCGCTGTCGATCGTGAGGTACTCGATCGGATCGATCACGCGGATCGAGGTGTCGCGCGGGTTGCCCGGGAACAGCGGCGCGGCCGCCGCGCTGGTGCCGCCGGCGAGAATGCCGATCGGACGGCCGCCGCGCTGCAGCTCGACGCGTCCGGACAGCAGCCACAGCGTGCGCTTGTCCTGGTCGCCTTCGCGAAACAGGAACTCCCCGCTCGAGAGACGCTGCAGGCGGATGTTCTTGGCGAGCGCGCCGAGGCTTTCGCGCTTCAATCCGTCGAGCGGCACGAACTGCCTGAGCAGTCGTGGGCTGACGGCTGGCTCGTCCGCTATGTCGGTTTCCCAGCTCAGAGCAATGACATCCGTTGCGACGATGGGGCCCGCCGATGATCGCCGATCCTAATGCCCGGCGGGCGGGTTCGGCCGGGCACTGTTCACGATTTTACCGGGTCCGGCGTTCCCGTGCCCGCCGGCGAGCCGGCCCCGGCCAGTAGCGCCCATCCGGCGTCCGGCTGGAAACGCTCCCCGTAGCGGCTCGCGAGGCTCTCCAGCCGCTCCACGACGCTCGCCACCCCCCGGGAGCGGGCATAGGTGAGCGGGCCGCCCCGGAAGGGCGCAAATCCGGCCCCGAAGATCATCCCTGCATCGATCAGGTCGGCGTCCGCCGCGACCCCCTCGCGCAGGCAGGCGACGCATTCATTGACCAGGATCAGCATCAGGCGGTCGGCGAGGTCCGCCGGGGCGCTGCCGGAGACCGGCGCTCGGACGGGCTGCCCGTCCCGCCACCGGTAGAATCCCTCGCCGCTCTTGCGACCGAGCTGGCCGCGCTCGATCCGCTCGCGCAGAATGCCCAGGTCCGGAATCGGGCGCGCCAGACCCTGCGCCACGATGGTGCCGACGTGCTCGGCCACGTCCAGGCCTACGACGTCGGTGAGTTCGATCGGGCCCATGGGCATGCCGAATTCGACGGCCGTCGCATCGATCAGGCCCGGCGCAACGCCCTCGGCAGCCGCCAGCATCGCCTCCTGCAGGTAGGGCATCAGCACCCGGTTGACGACGAATCCCGGCGCGCTGCGGCAGGGCAGCGGCAGCTTGTCCAGGCGCCGGGCGAGGGCGAGGGCGCGCTCGAGCGCCTCAGGGCTGCTCGAAGGTCCGGCGACGATCTCAACCAGCGGCATCTGCGCCACCGGATTGAAGAAATGCAGCCCCACCAGGCGCTCGGGGTGTGCGAGCCCTGCGCCGAGCAGTCCGATGTCGATGCTCGAGGTGTTGGTGGCGAGCAGCGCTCCGCTGTTCAGGCGCGGCTCCAGCGCGGCGAACAGCGCCCGCTTGGCCTCGAGGCTCTCGGTGATCGCCTCGATGAGCACGTCCGCCTCCCCCACGGCGGCCCCCTGGGGATCGGCGCTGAGGCGCTCGGCCGCCGCGGCCGCCTGCCCGGGTGCGCGCAGCCGGCGCGTGAGCAGCTCCTGCGCGCGCGCGAGCGCCGTCTCGATGCGCCCGGCGTCGCTGTCCTGCAGCGTCACGCGGCAGCCGCGCAATGCCGCCCAGGCGGCGATGTCCCCGCCCATCACGCCGGCACCGACCACGTGCAGCCGCTCGAGCGGCACGCGGCTCTTGCCGGCAAGTCCCTTCAGGCGGTCCTGCAGCAGGAAGACGCGGATCAGGTTGCGGGCCGTGTCGGTTGTGAACAGCCGGGCAATCGAGCGCGCCTCGCCCTCGAAGGCCCCCGGCCCGCGCCCGCCGTAGCGGCTCCACAGCTCGACGATGGCGTAGGGGGCGGGGTAGTGCTCGCGGCGCACCTTGGCGGTGAGCTGCGCGTTGAGCGAGGACTGCACGAACGGGCGCGCCACCGCAGAGCTTGCCAGCCGCGCAAGCAGGCTCGCCCGGTGCGCCGCAGGCTGCTCCTCGATCAGGCGGCGCGCCGCCGCACGCAAGTCCTCGGCTGCGACCAGCCGGTCGACGAGACCCAGACGCAGCGCCCGCTCGGCGCGGACGGGCTTGCCGGTGAGCATCAGCTGCATCGCCGCGCGCACCCCGAGCAGCTGCACGCTGCGCACCGTGCCGCCAAAGCCCGGATGAATGCCGAGCTGCACCTCGGGCAGTCCGAGGGTGAGCCGCTCGTCGCCGACGGCCACGCGGTAGCGGCAGGCGAGGGCGAGCTCGAGGCCGCCGCCGAGCGCAAAGCCGTGCAGCGCGGCAACGGTGGGACAGGGCAGCGCGGCGAGCCGCTCAAGCACCGCCTGGCCGGCGTGGATCAGCCGGTAGCCGGCCTCCTCGCCGGTGAGGCGGGTGAACTCCTTGATGTCGGCCCCGGCGATGAAACCGCTCTTCTTCGCCGAGATCACCACCAGTCCGCGCGGGGGGGTGTCCTGCAGCGCCTGCAGGTGGCGGTCGAGCTCGCGCAGCACCTCGCTCGAGAGGACGTTGGCCGAGGCGTCGGCCTTGTCGGCCCACAGCCAGGCGATCCCGTCGTTATCGCGCTCCAGGCGCCAGTTCACGGTCGCCGCACTGCCCGGATCGCTCGGGTTTGCACTCATGGGGCGGCCTCAGGCCGCGGCCGGCTGCGCATTGCGCGCGGCCCGGACCTGGAAATCGCACACCAGCGGCCGGTGATCCGAGAAGCGCACGTCCGGGACGCGGAAATCGCTCACCTCGATGCCCTCGCTGACCAGGATGAAGTCAAGCTCGATGCGTGGGGAGCGCGCCGGGAAGGACGGCAGCCCCGCGGAGTTGGCGCTGCGCAGCCCGGCGGCGCGCATGAACAGGTAAATCTCATGCGTTCCCCAGAAGGTGTTGAAGTCTCCGGCGACGATCACCGGCTTTTGCGACTTGACCACCAGGTCGTGCAGCGAGCGCAGCTGGTACTGGCGGTGGCGGAATTTCAGCGACAGGTGCACCAGGAAGACGCACACGTTCTCGAGCTCGAGCTCGATGATGAGGCGCTTGATGCCCGTGTCGAAATAGTGGAAGCGCTGGCCGTGCACGTGCGGGGCCGACAGCAGCGCGTTGCCCTGCTTGCGCACGATCGGCAGCAGCGTGTTGAGCGAGGCGGCGCCGTACTTGCACTGGAAGGTCGAGTAGTGGCCGATCTCCGCGGCAATGTGCTCGGCCTGATTGATCATTCCGGTGCGCACCGAGCCGCTGTCGACCTCGATCAGGCCGACCACATCGGCGCGCTCATCGTGCAGGAAACGCGTGATGCCGTGCAGTACCCGCGGGTTGCTGCGCAGGTAGCCCGCGCCCGGCAGTGGCAGGTGAAAGGCCGGACCTGTGCCGGTGGCGTAGCGAATGTTGTAGACGACCAGACGCACCGGTGTGCGAGGGCTCCGCGCAGCTCAAAGCGCCATTCTATGCAATCGCACCGCCGACCGCAGCCGGCGGCTTGTCGCACTTCGCAGCCGGCCTGGCTTGTGCGACACTGGGTCAGCTTACGGAGAACCTCAACGCATGTCGCAGGCCAATCCCATTCGCCTGTTCGTCACCCACCTATGGGAGCCGGCGGACGACTACCTGCGGGTCTTTGAGTATCTGGAGAGCTCGCGGAATTTCTTCTACAAGAACTTCAGCCTCCCGGACGCTCGCCCGGCCGGAGACCGGGAGGCGCTGCGCCAGACGCTGCGCGCCCAGATCAGCCCCGTCGAGGTGGTGGTCGGTCTCTCGAGCCTCTTTGATCAGGACCAGGACCTCATCACCTTCCAGCTGCTCTACGCCCAGGCCAGCCAGAAGCCGGTGGTGCTGCTGAAGCCCTTCGGCTCGGGCAAGGCGGTGCCCAAGGCGCTCGCCGATCTCGCCGACGAGGTGATCGACTGGGACGAGCGGGCGCTGATCGACGCCATCCGCCGCCAGGCCCGTCACGAGGACACCACGCGCTGGGACACCATCGAGTTCAAGCTCGACTGAGCCCGCCCCCGTGCCGCGCGAACGCGCAGCGCGGCACGGGGGGAACGATTCCCCGGGGGGGTGGGGAATCTCAGAAGCGCACCGAGATCGTGCCGTAGATCGCACGCGGCGGCCCGGCGTAGGCCAGCGGGTAGCCTGCGCTCGCGGTGCCGTAGAGCCCGCCCGCGGAGATGTACTCAAAGAAGTTGTACTGGCGGTCGAGCGCGTTCATCACTTCGAGCTTGAGCTTCACGGACTTGGCGAGATCCCCGTACCAGGATGTGGGCAGGCTCGCCGCGAGCGCGAAGTTCAATACCCCGTAGCCGCCGATCTGCTGACGGCTCGGTCCGACCAAGCCGTTGTCGGCCGGGGTGCCGTAGTTGTCGAAGATGTACTGAGATCCGACGTACTGGTACCAGGCGCGCGGCTTGATTGCGATGCCGTCGGCGAAATGGTAGGTCCAGTAGGCGCCGATATTGAACGTGCTGGACGGCGTGTCCGAAACCGGGAGGCCGGAGAAGTCGGTGCTGCCACCGCCGTTGGGAGGCGTGAACGAATAGCTGTTGAAGTACGCCTTCTCCAGGTTCAAGTTGGTGAACATCTTCAGCGTGTGCCAATTGGCTTCGGCGGAGAAGTTCACGCCGTGGTAGACCGAGTCCCCGGTGCCGAGTCCGAGGAAGTCGCCGCCGGAGCTGTTCACGCCGATGATCTGATTGCTCAGGTGATCGTGGTAGTAGTTGACGTTGACGAGGACTCGGCTGAACTCCCCGAGCGTCGGCCAGAACAGCTTGAAGCCCGCCTGCCACTCGAGGCTGCGCTGCAGGATGTCACCGCCAACCGGCTCGCTCTGGTACAGACCGCCGCCGCCGCCCACCTGCGGCAGACGATACGCGGTCGCCCAGTTGGCGTACACGGCCAGCCAGTCCATCGGCTGCCAGCGGATATTCACCGAAGGCTCGGCCCTGTCGTAGTTCGTCTGCGCGGCCGGCAATTGACCCTGATCGTGGCCACTGAACGCGCAACTGCCGCCGCTCGCATTGATGGGAGCGCAGTAGGCTTGCAGGATGTCGGCCAGTTGATGTTCCGTGCCGCCGTACGGGTAGTAGTCGGTGTGGAAGCTCACGACGCGAATCCCGGGGGTGACGGTCAGGCTCGCGATGGGGGTGATCGCATCCTGAAAGAATGCCGCCAGGTCCGTGATCTGCCAGTAGTCGCTGCGATGGTTGGCGTTCGGTACGGCGGCCGAGCCACACACGTTGGTACCGGACGGAATGACGGTTCCGTCAGACAAGGTGTATGAGGTGGCGGTCGTGACGCAGTTGGCCGGGTTGTAGAACGAGTTTCGTGAGTTGTACGTGGTGTTAATGAAGTAGCCGCCTACGCCGAGCTTGTTGTACGGCAGGTAGATGTCGCTCCAGATCTTGTCGCCGTACATGTGCGAGAACGGATTGTTATGCTCGTACAGATTGCCGGGGCTGTTCAGGCCGAAATTGTTGTAATGGATGTGCAGGCGCTTGCCTTCCCGGTACCACAGCTGATTGTGCAGCGTCGTGTGATCGCCGATCCGGATGTTCTGGCGCGCATAGACCAGCCACGTGCGATTGATGTCTTCCTTGCGCCAGACGTTCTCGTTGACGGTGTTGTAATACCCGGTGGTCGCCTCGCTCAGCAGGGGGCCGGCTGCGCCGATCCCGTTGACGCTCAGACCGGGCACCGGGGTGAGCGGCAGCGGTACGGGCCGCCAGCCGCGGCCGGAGCCGAGGTAGGCGCCGAAGCTGATGCTGCCGCCGCCGTGCAGTTCCTTGCGGGTCTTGAAGAATCCCGCGTAATTGCTGGTGGGCCAGGCATAGCCGTCGGGCGAGGTGTGAAAGCTGTTCGCGCGCCCGGCGCCGCCGGCGATCACCGTCTCCCAGCCGTGAAACGAGCCGGTCTGCAGGATCAGATCGGCGTTCTCGGTGCTGAAGCTCCCGCCGGTGAGCTGCACGAAACCGCCGGGCTTGGTGGAAGGCTGCACCGGAACGAAGTTCACCGCGCCGCCCATGTTGTTGTACCAGCGGGTCTCGGGATCCCCCGGCCCGTAGGTGACGCGCGCGCCCTGCAGGAGCGCGGTCTGCGGGAGCTGCGGGGTTTCCCACAGGCCCGTCGCGGCGTTGACCATCGGTACGCCATCGAAGCTGATCGCCAGGTTGCCGTTGTCGATCGTACCGGGCGATACGCCGGCCCAGCCCTGGTTCAGGCCGTTGATGCTGATGCTCGCCTTGGTGCCGCCGGTCTGCCCATAGCCGGTCACGGCGATACCGGGCGCGAACGAGAGCGCCTGCGCCGCGCCACCGACCACGCCGGCGGACTTCAGCTGTTGTCGATCGAGCGCCTTGTCACCGTAGGCGGACTCATAGATGGAGCGCTGCTTGAGGCTTTTAAGCTGCAGCTCTTTGGCGGTCACGATGACCTCCTGCAGCGTGGCCGATCCAAACATCGGGCCGGGCGCCGGCGCCGGGGCGGGCGCGGCATGCGCCGCAGCGGCCGAGAGGATGGCGGCCACCGTGAATGCGACGCTCGGTCGATGGGCGATGCTGCGGGAAGGGAGACCACTCATGGTGCGATTCCTCTTGGTGTTTTATAAGAAATACGCGTCCGAAGACGCGCACCGAGGGCTCGCACACTAAGCGTTCAAAATGACGCTCTCGTTGCCGATTTGTTTCAGTATTGTGTCAACGACGCCGTGGGTACCCGCTGCGCGCCGGCGTCACGAGCAGGTGTCGCGCGCGCACCAAAATGAGTCTGCATTTCACCTCCGTGGGCGCCCGGGACGCGATCGATGTCGAAGAAAAGCCACAGCCGGCGGCGCCGGCGGACGCGCGTTGGCATACAATCGGGCGCATCGAGAGGCGAGCGGGGCGCGCGGCGCCGCTGATCGCGCGTCGGGAGATCCGGAGGGATTCTGTGACCATCACAACGGCCCATCGCAATGCGCCTCATTCGGGCGCCGGGGGCATGCGCGTCCTGCGGCGCGCGCTGAGCGCGCTTGCGCCGCTCGCGCTGCTGTCGGCCTGCGCCACGACCCCGCCACATTACCCGGCGACGACGGCACAGGCTCGCGTCGGCAAGCCGCTGTTCAATCTCGAGATGCGCTGGAGCACGCCGAACGGCCTGCGCGAGGTGCCCGGGGGGCGCGTCGCGACCTGGCGCTTCAACCAGTACAACTACGCCGGCTGCAGCGTTTCGGTGCACACGGATCGAGACGACATCATCCGCAAGGTCACCTGGACCAAGGGTTGCGGACCGCTGCCGGGAAAGCCGGGCAAGGCGACCGAGCCGCCCAAGCCCGCGGCCCAATGAGTCGCGCCGGATGATGGGGGCTCAGCGCGCGGTGGCGCGCTCGATGCGCCGGGCAACGGATTCGACGGCCGTGCGCACGGGTGCCGAGAGCGGCTCGCCCGCGGCGTACGAACGACCCTCGATGGCGTACACCACGCAGCGGCGCGGCAGCACACCGAGCGCCCTGGCCAGCTCGAGCGCCTCGGGGAGGCCGAGGCCGTGGGTCGAGGGGATGCCGGTGCGCGCCGGCAGCGGCCGGCGGGCGGCATCCCAGCGGCGTACCCGTCCGGCCGGCAACGCGGCGACACAGGCATCGATCAGGTAGGTCTCGCTCGCGCTCTCGAGCAGCGCCAGCAGGGTGGCCGGCTCCCCGTCGCAGCAGATCAGCTCGACGTCGAGCGGCAGCCGACCGCGCAGCGCCTCGATGCAGGCCGGACCGGCGCCGTCGTCCCCGCGATCGGGATTGCCGACACCGATCACCCGGCGACGAGCGGGGCGCCGGTTCATCGGCCCGTGACCTGCAGGCGCAGGAAGTGCGTGGCGCAGGAGATGCACGGATCGTGATTGCGCACCAGCTGCTCGCAGCGCTCGCGCAGCTGTGTCCGGGGTAAGGCGAGGAACCGGCTCGCGAAGCGGCGCAGATCCTCCTCGATCGCCGCTTGGTTCTGCGCGGTGGGCGGCACGATGCATGCCTCGAGGAGCGTGCCGTCGGCATCGAGCCGATAGCGGTGATAGAGCAGGCCGCGCGGCGCCTCCGTGGCGGCGAAACCGCTCGCCGCGCGCGGCTCGTGCGCGCACGCCGCAGCATCCGGTTCCTCGTAACGCGCGATGATGCGCAGTGCTTCGTCACAGGCGTGCAGCACCTCTACCGCGCGCACTACGATGCTGCGGAAGGGGTTGGTGCAGCTGCGCCCCAGGCCGGCCGCGAGCGCCGCTTCCTGGGCGATCGGCGCGAGGCGCTCGAAGTTCAGGCTGTAGCGGGCGAGCGGACCGGTGAGGTAAGGACCGGCCGAGCGCAACTCGGTGTGCAGCGCCGTCGAGCGGCGCACCTGCCGCCGCTCGATGTGCCTTTCGAACTCGGCCGAGGGAATATCGAGTCCGCGGTTCGAGGCGATCCGGCCGGCGTTGAACGGGTACTCCCGTGGATGATGCAGCGCCACGAAGGTGTAGTCGCGCTCGCAGTCGGGAAACTCGAATCCGGCGGTCCAGCGCACCGTGGCGAGCGCCGCCTCGCGGGCACGCTCGAGGCGCTCGGTGAGCCCAGCGAGCTCTGCCCGGCGCGGCACGCGATGGAAACCCGCGACGCACACGCTCACGGGATGGACCGAGCGCCCGCCGAGCAGCGTGATGATGTCGTTGCCCATCTGCTTCAGCGCCAGTCCGCGGCGCAGCGCCTCGCCGTGCTCGCGCGCCATCTCGATCGCGCTGTCGCAGCCGAGAAAGCCCGGTGCATGTAGCAGCGTGATGTGCAGTGCATGGCTCTCGATCCACTCCCCGCAGTAGAGCAGGCGGCGCAGATCGCGCACCGGGGCGCTCACCTCGATCCCGAGGGCGTTCTCGAGCGCATGCACCGTGCTCATCTGGTACGCGACCGGACAGATCCCGCAGATGCGCGAGGTGATGTCCGGCGCCTCGGTGTAGGCGCGCCCGCGCAGCAGCGCTTCGAAGAAGCGCGGTGGCTCGAAGATGCTGAGCCGGGCGCTCGCGATCTCACCGTTGCGCACCACCAGCCTTACGGCCCCCTCGCCCTCGACGCGGGCGAGCCGATCGACTCGGATGGTTCTACTCCTCATGGCGCTCGCTCTCGACGCGAAACGCCTCGGCCCCCGCGGTGAAGCTGCGGTACAGGCGCAGTCTGCTGCGCCGGTCGAGACCGAGTGTGGCCAGCGCGGCGCTGAGAGCGGTGGTGTTCGGCGTCTCCTGCGGCCCGAAGCAGCCGTAGCAGCCGCGGTTGCAGCCCGGACAGATCGCCCCGCAACCCGCCTGGGTGACCGGGCCGAGACAGGGGCGCCGACCGGCGACGAGCACACAGGTGCGGCCGAGGGACTTGCATTCGATGCACAGGCTGTGGGCCGGGACTGCCGGGCGCCGTCCGGCGAGCAGCGCGCTCAACACCTCGCGCAGCTGGCGTGGATTGACCGGGCAGCCGCGCAGCTCGAAGTCCACCGGCACGTGGGCGGCGATCGGCGTTGAGGTCGCGAGGGTGCGGATGTAGGCGGGCTGCGCATAGACTGCCGCGGTGAACTCGCGGATGTCCGCGAAGTTGCGCAGCGCCTGGATGCCACCGGCGGTGGCACACGCCCCGAGGGTGACCAGATGTCTCGATCGGCGCCGCACGGCGCGGATCCGTTCGGCATCCTCGGGCGTGCTGATCGAGCCCTCGACCACAGACAGGTCGTAGCGGCCGCGGATCGGGCGGCCGCTCACTTCGGGGAAGAAGGCGATCTCGAGTGTCTCGGCGAGTGTGAGCAGGTCCGGCTCGCACTCGAGCAGGCTCAGCTGGCAGCCGTCGCAGGAGGCGAACTTCCACACGGCCAGACGTGGCTTGTGACGTCCCGCGCTCATCACAGCTCCCGGATCCGCAACGCATCGCGCACGCGGTCGTAGCGCACCACCGGACCGTCGCGGCACACGAGCAGTCCGCCGAGCTGGCAGTGACCACAGGTGCCCAGACCGCAGTGCATGTTGCGCTCAAGGGAAAGGAAGATCGCCTCCGCTGCGAGACCGGCCGCTCCGAGCGCCTCGGCCGCGAAGCGCATCATGACTTCCGGCCCGCACACCAGCGCCAGCGTCCGATCCGAGTCGAGACGAGCCCGTTCGATCAGCGTCGTGACGACGCCGACGTGACCGTGCCAGGGGTGGGTCGCATGATCGACCGTCACCTCCACGGTCAGATCGGCGCGCGCACGCCAGGCCTCGAGCTCGCGACGGAAGAGGATGTCGCGCGGGCCGCGTGTGCCGTAGAGCAGGCTGAGGCGTCCGTAGCGCGCGCGCTCGGCGAGCAGCTGGTACAGCGCCGGGCGCAGCGGTGCGATACCGAGGCCACCGGCGATCAGCACGACGTCGCGCCCGACCGCCTCGGGCAGCGGCCATCCGGTGCCGAACGGACCGCGTACGCCGAGCACCGCACCGCAATCCAGCCGGGTCAGTGCGCTCGACACCGCACCGACGGCGCGCACGGTATGGCGCACGCGCCCAGGCTCGGCCGGATCACCGGAGAAGCTGATCGGAACTTCGCCGACGCCGAAGGCGGTGAGCATGTTGAACTGTCCGGGGGCGAACCCGCACGGAGGGGCCTGATCGGCGTCGAGCTCGAGCGTCCACACATCGGGCGCCTCGCGTCGGGTGCTGCGCACGCGGGCGATGTGGGGACGCAGTGGGTCGAGGAGGGGTGTGTCCATGGCCGCTCAGCGGTGCGTTCCGTATACATCGAGCAGCTGCAGACGCGCAGCATGCAGGCGCCGCACCAGCACCCCCATGAACCGCTGCGCCAACTCGAACCCCAGGTCGTGATCGGCCGCGCTCTTGGCGCGCAGGCAGGCCGCATCGATGGCGATCGCGCCCACCGTCTCGAGCGCCTGGGCGTCATACATCCAGCGATACGGGGCAACCAGCCACGAGACCCCGAGCAGTTC
This sequence comes from Pseudomonadota bacterium, assembly GCA_021815925.1. Classification (GTDB taxonomy): domain Bacteria; phylum Pseudomonadota; class Gammaproteobacteria; order Steroidobacterales; family Steroidobacteraceae; genus 13-2-20CM-66-19. The sequence goes on from JAKAZL010000011.1 coordinate 45,783, forward strand.
CCCCGGACCGAGCGTCTGAACCGTGAGTGCGCCTCGCCCGGCGGCGGTGAGCACGAGCGCGACTGTGCCGTGGCGCAACAAGTAGAACTCATCGGCCGACGCCCCGTGCCGCAGCAGAAGCTGGCCCGGCTCGAAGCGTACGTTGTGCGCGCAGCCGCCGATCAGGCGCGCGTACTCGGGCCTGAGGCCGGCGAACAGCGGATGTGCGGCAATGATCTGCTCGAGTTGCTCCATCAGTGGCTCTCTATTGCGCGGCCTCGCGAGCGAGGGCGGCGAGCTCTTCGGTGATGTCGATGCCGACCGGACACCAGGTGATGCACCGTCCGCACCCGACGCAGCCCGAGGTGCCGAACTGCTCCGGCCAGGTGGCGAGCTTGTGGGTCATCCACTGGCGGTATCGTGCCCGGGTGCCCGGGCGCACGCTGCCGCCGTGCACGGAGCTGAATTCGGCCGTGAAGCACGAGTCCCAGCGCCGGGCGCGGGAGATCTCCCGGCCGGACAGGTCGCTCGTATCCTCCACGGTCGTGCAGAAGCAGGTCGGGCAGACCATGGTGCAGTTGCCGCAGGCGAGGCAGCGCTCGGCCAGCGCGCTCCAGCGAGGGTGCTCCAGGTTGCGCAGCAGCAGCTGCGGCAGATCGGTGCTCGGCATCTGCCGTCCCATCTGCCCGGCGGCGTGCTGCACTGCGGTCGCGGCGGCTGCCATCTCGGCCTCGGTTGCGGGGCGGTGCGTGATTGCGGTCAGCGCATCGCGGCCCGCACGGGTCGCGGCCTGCACCACGAACGCCGGCGGGTCAACGCCACCGAGCTCGGTGAGGGCGACATCGAAGCCCGTGCTCACCTGCGGTCCGGCCTGCATCGAGACGCAGAAGCACGTGCCGCCCGGGGTCGTGCAGTTCACGGCGGCGATGAAGGTGTCGGCGCGACGTGCCCGATAGAGCGGATCGCGTTCCATGAGCACGCGGTCCTGGATCGCAATCGCGCGGATCTCGCAGGCGCGCACCCCGATCAGCGCGAGCCGCTGCGCGGGCGAGGGCTCGTCTCGAATCTGCAGCGTATCGTGCTCGCGCCGGGCTCGCCACAGTGTTTCCCACGGCGGGTGGAAGAACCGCTTGTAGCTGTGCGCGCCGACGGCATAGCCGAACAGTGCCGCATCGTTGCGGCGCTTCAGTCGGTAGTGACCGGGCGCCTGCTCGTCCGTCCAGCCACGCGGCAGATCCTCAGCACTTGCGATGTCATCGTAGGCGATGGTGTCGTCGCGCACGGTGGGGCCGACGAGCCGATAGCCCTGCTCCGCGAGCCAGCCAAGCAGCTGGCTGAAGCCCGCCACGTCGATGACTTGCGCCGCATCGGTCTCCACAGACATCGTTGACCCGTCCGCCGGCTCTCACGCTGCACTCGGTGCATCTTCGCGGCACCACCCCTGCGTTCAATACGCACATGCCCTCATCGAGCGCGGCACGGTGTGATTGCGTAGTTCCGCGTATTGCCGGGCATGCGCTGCAGGCGCAGCGTGGATTGCGAGAACGTAGATCGGACAGCTGACAGGAGAGCCCGATGATGAACCCAGTGGGTCACGCGCAGATCGGCCAGTGGTATCTGCACCGGGACAAGGGCGAGGTGTTTCAGGTCATCGCCACGGATGAGCGCGCGCGCACCATCGAGATCCAGAGTTTCGATGGCGACGTCGATGAACTCGACGAGGCGGTCTGGCAGGGTCTGCCGCTCGAGCGCGCCGAGCCGCCGGAGGACTGGACCGGTCCGATCGATGATGTGCAGCACGACGACCTGGGGTACTCGGAGACCGACATGCAGGCCGCGGACTGGCAGGAGCCGCTCGAAACGGTCCGGCCCGCCGCCGAAGCCTCGCCGGAGGACCACGATGAGATGGAGCTCGATGCCACGGACGAGGAGATCGAAGCGAGCGAGGAGTTCGGGCCGCGCTGAGCAGGCCGAGAAGCGGTATGAGCGGCGCAGGCCGCAAGGCCATGGGGTCAGCGCTCATCTAGACTCTCGGTGATATAAATATCGTATCCTAACGATTTATCGCAATAAAATTGACCTCTTCCCGCTGGACGGCCTACGCCCGGCGGGCCGCGCCGTCGACGCGCGACGATCGATCTGTAACGGAAACTTGGCACAGTCCGGCGAAGTCTGCCTGCGCGCAGGCTCGCCGGGGCAGCGCGCACGGAGGCTCGCGGCGAGCTGTTGGATGCCGCTGACGGTGCGGCGGGCCTCCTCGGCGAGCTTGCGCTGCAGGATCCACGTGCCGAGCAGCGGCGGAACCCAGAATGCGGGCCGCAAGATCATGTGCACCTGCAGGCAGGTGGTGTCCCGAGCGCTGCGACAGGGGCTCACCAGCCAGCGCGCCTGGCCGCTGCGAAAGTCGCCCTGTCCGGGCACGATCGCGGCTCGAATGACTCCGCCGTCGAC
>JAKAZL010000071.1 GCA_021815925.1 Pseudomonadota bacterium
CAGCGGCGCACGGAGCGTTCCACTGCCGACGGGCAGCAGCCAGCCGCCCAACCGGAAGCTCCGGCCGAGTCCGGCTCGCCGGCGCCGGATAGCGGAACATGAAATTCACTCGCAATGCCGGCGCGGAAGCCCCCGCGGATCGCTCGCTGCAGCTGCGCCGTGACCGCGCTGCGGCCCCCGCCCTTCGCACGCTCTTCCCGGCACTCGCGCAGTTACAGCTTGAACTGCTCTTCGAGGCACCGACCGGCGTCATACCGGTGCCGCAGAGGCACCTGCTGCACCCGCCCGCACGCGCGTATTTCGTGTTTCCGTGCCCGTATGCCGACTGCGACGGCCAATTCGACATGACGGCGGCCGTCACCGCCGCCCTGCAGACCCCTGCCCTGCGCACCGAGGGGCAGTTGCAGTGCGCAGGGCTGCGAGCGGGCGGCGCGGCCGCCAAGCGGCCATGCCGTCTGCACCTTCACTACACCGTGATTGGCACGCCGGCACCGGCCCCGTGACCGGGGCGCTACTTGCGGCGGCTCGGCGCGGCCTCGCGGGACTCAGACTGCGGCCGGGTGAAGTCCACGATGAAGTGGTCGCCGTCGAACTCCACGACCTTGCCGAGCAGATCCGGTCGCACGTGGTAACCGACCCGCTTCACGCGGCTCGTCTGCGGCGCCAGTGACCGCACGATCATGCGCACCGGCCGGTCGTTATCGCGGGCCTCCGTCAGGTGCCGGCCCAGAACCCCGAGCTCCTCGGACTTCGCCTGCACGGCCGAGAGCTTGGCTTCGTATCGCAGCACGCCCCGGGCCGGGTGACAGAAATGCGCCGGCAGACAATTGAGCACGATGGCCCCGTCGTGCGCCATCGCCGAGAGACTGTTCTGGCGATGGCCAGGCTTGGCACCATAGCGGCCGAACGCATCGAACAACGTGAGATTCATAGCCCCCCCCGGAAACGGTGCCGAACGCGTTACCGGGCCACGAGACGTTCCGCGACCGGCCGGCATGGAATGCGTCTCCTGAGAGTGCGCCATCCAGCCTCCGATCACAAGGCAACGCCCGACCCCGGACGTCAGGTCAAGCGAAAATTCGACACCCTCCCGGGAAGTCGTGTAATGTACCGGTCGGCTCGTATCTTTTCGGCTTGACTGTCTCGGCCCACAGCGCCTCCCGGCGCAATTCCGGCCTTGTCTGCCACCCTCGCAAAGCGTCCGAACCAGGAGGCAGTAAGACCTGCCCCTCTCATCGTTATCTATTGTGAGTATTCTCTAGTGACCAAGCTATACGTTGGAAATCTCCCGTTCACGGCGACCGAAGAGGCCGTCCATGCCCTGTTCTCGAAGCATGGAACGGTCGAGAAGGTTTCGTTGATTTCGGACCGTGACACCGGCCGGCCCCGCGGCTTCGGCTTCGTGGAGATGTCGACCTCCGATGCCTCGCGCGCCATGCAGGCGCTGAATGGCACCGATTTCGACGGTCGTGCCCTGAAGGTGAACGAAGCCCAGGAGCGCGAGCGCTCGGGCGGCGGCAATCGCGGCGGCGGCTCGCGCCGCTACTGATCCGCTGACCTGTTGAGACGTCGCCCCTGGCTGCTGCAGCCAGGGGCGATGGACCCCCAGGAACCTGTGGCCAGGGAGCGGGCCGCACAGTCGGTGCTGCGCCGCAGAATCGGCTGACGATCTCCCCTGACCCATCGACCGATCGGCCCCGCATCTGCGCCAGGGCCCGGTGCGAAGCGCGCTGTGCTGATCGCGGCGCTACAGCCTCGAGCCCACGGCCGGCGGCGGCGGCAACCTGCCGAGCTCAGCCTCGAGCGCCAGTCCGAGCGTGAGAAGCGCCCGGTCCGTCCCCGACGGTCCATCGAACTCCAGCGCCACCGGCAGTCCTTCGCGGGTCAGACCCGCGGGCAGCACCAGTCCGGGCAGGCCTGCCGTGCTGCCCGGCGCGACGTTGCGACTGGTGGCGTCATCGAACAACATCCGCCGCCCCGCGATCTCGACATACATGTCTTCCTCCCGCGCCGAGCCCTTGATCGGTGGCGCCGGCACGATCATGGCCGGAAAGACGATCGCCGCAACACCGCTGCGCTCGAAGTACTGCCGATACATCGTCTTCAGCGCCGGCCAGTGCACCTTCACGATCTGCGCGTACTGACCGTCGGTCACGAAATCCGGCCGGCCCGGCTGTAACAGCGGCTCGATCGTGCGACGAATGTCCGGGCTCGCCTGCGCGATGAGCTCATCGAATGTCAGTCCCGTGTGGAACTCGGCGAGGTAGCGCGTCACGGCGGGGCGGAAATCATGATCCGTCACCCGATCAGTGATGCGCGCGATGAGCTCGCGCAGCTCAGGCAACTCGCCCTCCACGAGCTCAACGCCTGCGCCGCGCAGTCTCTCGAGGGCGCCGGCCGTGATCCGTTGCACCTCGGGATCCAGATCCGTCCAGAAGTACGGGCGAATGACCCCGAGGCGCACTCCTTTCAGGGACGGTGGCGAAGCCGCGAACGGCGTGCCGGTGAGCGCGGAATCGAACAGCAGCAGATCCTCGACCGCGCGGGCATGCGGACCGAGCTGATCGAACAGCGGCGAGGCCGGCACGACGCCCGTGGTCGGATAGCGGCCCGTCGTCGGCCGGAAACCGGCGATCCCGCAGAGCGCCGCCGGCACCCGGATCGAGCCCTCGGTGTCTTCGGCAACGCCGAGCGGGGCCATACGATAGGCGATGCTCGCGGCGGTTCCGCCACTGCTGCCGCCGGGAATGCGGCTCGGATCGTACGGGTTGTGAACAGCGCCATAGGCCTGGTTGTTGCTGGTGTAGTCCCAGGCGAGCTCGTGCATGTTGTTCTTGCCGAGCACGATGGCGCCCTGGGCGCGCAATGTGCGCACCAGCGGGGCATCCTCGCGCGGCCGGAAGTAGCGCAGTGCCGGAGTCCCGGCCGTCGTCGGATAATCTCGGGTATTCACGCTGTCCTTCAGCGGAATCGGCAGGCCGTGCAGGATGCCTGTGCGGGCCCCGGAGCGTCGCAGCCGATCGCACTCATAGGCGGCCTGCAACACCTGCTCGGGGTGCAACGTGATGAACGCATTGAGACTCGACCCTTCTGAACACCGCCGCAGCAGCGCGCGAGCGTATTGCTCGGCCGTGACCTCTCCGCGTGCAAGCACACGCACGGCCTCGGCGGCGCCGAGCGAGTGCAGCTCCGTTGCAGCCGGTGATCGGCGCGTTGCGGAACGGGTCGCGCCCCGGGCCAGCGCTCGGGCCGCCCCGAGTGTGCACAGAGATGCCGCCGTCGCATTGCTGAGAAAGCGCCGGCGACTGGGGTCCGCGGGGATGCGACTGCGATGCGACATGACCACTCCGCGCTATACCGTGACGTGCCTCATCATAATGGATCGGCAGCCGAACCTTCACCCGTCGCACGGTCCTGCGCCGCGCTGGAGCGGTGCAGGACGCTGACACCGCCCCAGTGTCTCACTCGGCTGCACGCACGCGCCTTGCGGCGTCAGTCGGATTTGCTCCGCGCCAACAGCTGCTGCACGAGCGCCGAGGGACTGTGGCGGAACGCGGTGATGGCGTAGAAATTCTCAAACACGCCCGGGATCGGGCAGTAACGCTGCAGGCGGCCTTCACGCAGCTCGTCCTGCACGACCACTTCGGGCAGCACGGCGATCGCTCCGGAGTCCCGGGCGATCAGACGCAACAGCGCCATATCATCGACTTCCGCAGCCACTTCGACCACGAGCTGCGAGCGCTCGCACCACAGGTCGAACTGGCTGCGCACATCGCTGCTCGGTCCCGGCAGCACTAGGCGCTGGCCGGCGAGCTCATCGGGCAGTCTGAAGCGCCGCCGCGAGGTGCGTGGCGGTCCGATCAGGCAGACCGACTGGCGTGACAAACGCATGCAGCGCCAGGGCCGGCCCGGCTCGGCAACCACCGGCTTGTTCGACAGCACCACGTCGAGGTTGTGCACCCGCAGGCGCTCGAGCAGCTCCTCGAGACTGCCGGACTGCAGCGTGAGACGCAACTCCGGGCGGTTGAACAGCGGGCGCAACAGATTCTCGGTGAAATTGCGCGACAACGTCGCCACGGCTCCGACGCGCAGCTGCCGCAGCCGCTGCCCAGGACCGCTGCGCACGCTCGCCATCAGCTCCTGGCCGAGCCCGAAGATGCTGTCGGCGTAATCGAGCACCATGGCGCCGAACTCCGTCAGCTGCAGCGCCCGCCCGCTGCGCTCGAACAGCGGGCGACCGAGGTACGCCTCGAGCTGGCGAATCTGCGCCGAGAGCGCCGACTGCGATACGCGCAGCTCCGCGGCCGCCCGCGTGAGGTGACCGCGCTGCGCCACGGTCCAGAAGTACAGCAGATGGTGGAAGTTCAGGTTTCTCATGTTCTGTTTTCAAGAATGATTCATTCTATTTATTCTATTTTACAGCTTGCCGCGGCAAAGGAATACTGCGCGCCACCCTGATGAGCCTCGGAGCACCCATGTCGCATCACCCGCACTGGCTCGCCTGGCTGGTCCCGCTGGTGTATCTGCTCGGCGCGGCCCTCGCCCTGGCGCACCGCCGCTGCTGGGACGTGCTCAACTGGGCAGCCGCCAGTGCACTGGGAATGGCCCTCGCCGGCGATCTGCTGCGCCTCGCGCCCCATGAGGCGGGGGGCGCGGCACCGCCCGTTGCAGCGGCGGTGATGACGCTGGTGGCCTTCCTCGGCTGGATCATCGCCCGCTACTCTCGCGGCAACCTCGCCGGGGAACCCGGGGAGCGCCGCTTCACCGTCGCTCTGCTCACCACCCTCGCGTCGGTCGGCGGGGTGCTCGCCGCGAGCAGCGTCGCGGTGCTCATTTTGGCCTGGATCTGCAGCAGTCTGGCGCTGCATCCGCTGCTGCGGCATTACCGTGACAGACCGCTCGCCCGGCTGGCCGCCCGTAAGAAGTTCATCACCAGCCGCCTCGCCGAGCTGTGCCTGGTGAGCGCTGCGGCGCTGCTGTACGTGCACTGTCACACGTTCGATCTGGCGGCGCTCGATCAGATCGCTGCCCGGGGAGGCGGCTCGTGCGAAAGCCTGCGGCTCGCCGCAACGCTGCTCGCCGCCGCGGTGCTGCTGAAATCCGCGCAATTGCCCGTGCATGGCTGGCTGATCCAGGTCATGGAGGCGCCAACCAGCGTCTCGGCGCTGCTGCACGCCGGGGTGATCAATCTCGGCGGCTATGTGCTGATCCGACTCGCGCCTCTCCTGGCGGCCTCGCCGCTCGCCGAGGGGCTGCTCGTACTCGTGGGCAGCAGCAGCGCGGTGTTGGCCGGACTCACCATGATGACCACCACGTCGCGCAAAGGTCGCCTGGCCTGGTCGACCTGCTCACAAATGGGGCTCATGGCCGCCGAGTGTGGACTCGGATTGTACGACCTGGCGCTGCTGCACCTGATCGGACACGCACTCTACAAGGCGCACGCGTTCCTCAGCTCCGGAGAGGCCGTGCGTGAGAGTACCGTGCACCGCATGCAGCCGGCGGCGCGCAGAGTCTCGGGAGCGACAGCGCTCGCGGCTCTGGCGGCAGGCGGTCTCTTGGCGGGCGGGTCGGCGGCGCTGTGGCGGCTCGGGCTGCACACCGCCGAGGTCCCGAGGATCGCCTTGCTGGTGTGCAGCCTGGGGATCGCGACGCTGCTGTGGAACACGGCGATGAATCTGCGCGCCTGGGTACACAATCTCGCCGCAGCGGCTGCCGGAATGCAGCTGTATCTGCTGTGGCACCTGTGCCTTGGTGACACCCTGCACATCGCATCGGTACACCCGCTGCCGGCACTCGTCCTGTGCAGCGCGACGTGCTTCCTCGCTCTGTACCTGGCGCAATGGCACGTGCTCAGCACCACTGCGCACACCGGCCCTGCGCGGCTGTACGCCTGGAGCGCCGCCGGCTACTTTCTCGACGAGCCATTGACCCGACTGGCGAGCTGCCGCTGGCCGCTGCGCGGCACGCGCCGCGGGAGCGCACGTTTCGGTCAGTGGCTGGCGCAACGTGAAGGGGAAACCGCGTGAGCGCGAGCGGCACTCAGCGTCGCGAGTCCGCCGCGCCGTCCCTGCGCCGCGCCGCGCTTGAGGCGGCCTGCCGGACGGTCGCCCCCGCCTGGCCGCTCGACCGGCAGATTGCCTTCAGCCCCTATTGGGGGCAGCGTGATCGCCCGTTCGCGCTGGCGGCCGCGCACCGACGGCGGCTGGCCGGAGCCCCGATGACGCTGCCGCGCACCGAGTACCTGCGTGCGTGGCAGAGCGGCGAGATCCAACTCGGAGATCTGGAGCAGGCTCTGCGCGAGCAGTCGGCGGTCCCGAGCGTGTCGGTGGCCGTGCAGGCCCTCGGACAGAGGACCGACCCACACCCGGGACTGCCACTGCTCTGCGATGTGCTTGACGCAGCGGCGCCCGCGCGCGACGGCACGGCGTGGAGTACGCGGGTGACGCAGCAGATCAGCGAGTACTGCGGCGCGTACTTCGATCGCCTGCAGGCCGACTGGCATCCCGACAACCCGTGCGGCTTCTATCCCGGTTGGCGTGCGGCGCTGCTGCGCGACCGCCGCTTCGCTTCCCTGCGCGAGCGCGCGGCGCAACTGCCCGGTAACTGCGAGTCGGCGCTGCACTGGGCAATCGAACGGCTGGCCGTGCGCGAGACTCACCTCACCGAGCTGCTCGAGCTGGTTGCGCTGCGCATCGGCGGCTGGGCCGCCTGGTGCGCCTGGCTGCGCTGGGAAGCCTCACTGGCCGGCCAGGAGGAGGCGCATCTGAGCTCGCTGCTGGTGACTCGCCTGTGCTGGGAAGCGATCCTGCACGATGGCCGCCACGATGAGCACTCGATGTGGACGAGCTGGATGCGGCACTGGAACACTGTCCCAGAGGACACGGGCGAGAACTCGCTCGCAGTCGATCTGCTCTGGCAACGCGCTCAGGAGGTCGCCTACCAGCGCGAGCTCTTTGCCTCGCTGTCGCGGGTCCCGGCGTCTGCCGGGCAGTCCACACCCGAACCGCCGAAGGCACACCTCGTGTTCTGCATCGATGTGCGATCCGAGCGCATCCGCCGTGCCGTCGAGCGGCTCGATCCCGCCCTGCGAACCTACGGATTCGCCGGGTTCTTCGGTCTCGCCATTCGCTACACGCCGCTCGGCACCGGGCTCTCCCAGGCGCGACTGCCGGGCCTGCTCGCACCCTCGCTCGAGGCAGGTGAGTCCACCGGGGACGCCGGCCACGACCGCCGCATCGCGCTCAGGCGCCGCACCGCGCTCAGGCGCGGAGCGAGCCTGCAGCCGTTCCTGCGCCTTCCCTCGGGGGCATTCACCACCGTGGAGATGCTCGGGCTCGCCTATCTGCCAAAACTGCTTGCGCGAACGGCGGGGCGACTCCGCGCCGCGCCGGAGCAGACCGGGCTCGCGGCCGGCGAGCGTGCCGCGCTGCACCCCAGCCTGCTGAGCGGGACCGGCGCAGAGCGCACATCGCGGGCCGAACTCGCCGCTGGCATCCTTCGTGCCATGGGCATCCGCGCGCCCTTCGGACGGCTGCTCGTGATCATCGGGCACGGCGCGCAGACGGCTAACAACCCCCAGGCCGCCACGCTCGCCTGTGGTGCCTGCGGAGGACACGGCGGCGAGGTCAATGCCCGCATCCTCGCCGCACTGCTCAACGACGCCGACGTGCGTGCCGCTCTGACCGATTGCGGCATCCACATCCCGCAGGAAACTCTCGCCATTGCAGGCCTGCACGACACCACGACCGACGTCATCGAGTTGTTCGATCTGGATCGGGTGCCGCCCAGCCACCTTACCGATATCGAGCAGCTGCAACAGACACTGCACCATGCCGGCGCCGAGGTTCGAGGCGAGCGCGCGCCGAGCCTCGGCCTCGCCCGCTTCCTCGGCCACGACGCCAGGCTCCTGACCCGCCTGCGGCGTCGGGCCCAGGACTGGTCACAGGTGCGCCCGGAATGGGGCTTGGCCGCAAATGCGGCCCTGATTATCGCCCCGCGCGAGCGCAGCCGCGGCGTCAATCTGCACGGGCGGGCATTTCTGCATGAATATCACTGGCAGGACGATCGCGATGGCGCACTGCTCGAGCAGATCTGCGCCGGCCCACTGCTCGTCGCGCACTGGATCAACCTGCAGTACTACGGCTCGACCGTCGACCCGGAACGCCTCGGCAGCGGCAACAAAGTCCTGCACAACGTCGTCGGTGAGCACATCGGGGTCCTCGAGGGGTCCGGCGGCGATCTGCGCATCGGTCTCGCCCGGCAATCCGTACACGACGGGGCGCGCTGGGTCCACACGCCGCTGCGTCTGTCGGTACTGATCGATGCGCCGCGCGAGCGCATCGATCAGGTCATCGACCGGCAAGCGGTGCTGAGTGCACTGCTGAGGAATGAGTGGCTGTACCTGTACCGGCTGCAGGAGCAGGCTGTCGAGCGCCGCCTCGGCGCAACGTGGCACGACTGTTACATTGCTGGCGAACCGACGGTGACGACGCATGCCGCGCTCCCCGTACGCTGAGACAGCGCCCCCGCCCGACTCGATCGGCCCAGTGCATCGCGCCGTCCCGACCGACCGCCTGCGGCACTCGCTCGCCGACCTTGAATCCGAGGCGATCTACATCCTGCGCGAGGCCGTTGCGGAGGCGCAAAACCCGGTACTGCTCTTCTCCGGTGGCAAGGATTCGACGGTCCTGGCGCATCTTGCCTGCCGGGCCTTCCACCCTTCCCCGCCCCCGCTGCCGTTGCTGCACATTGACTCCACTTGGGAGTTCAGTGCGCTGCTGCAATTCCGTGACCGCTTCGCGCAGCGTCACCACTATCGGCTGCACATCCACGCCAACGAGTCGGGCCGCGCCGCAGGAATTAACCCGTTCGATCACGGCGACCGTTACACGACCATCATGCGCACCGATGCACTGAAGAGTGCGCTCGACACCGCCGGCTACGACGTCATCATCGGCGGGGCCCGTCGCGACGAGGAGCGCTCGCGCGCCAAGGAGCGGGTGGTCTCGCTGCGCGGACCGCAGCACACCTGGGAACCGCGACACCAGCGGCCTGAGCTGTGGAACCTGTACAACTTTCGTCTCGGCGTCAACGAGAGCGCTCGCGTCTTTCCTCTGTCGAACTGGACTGAGATTGACGTGCTCGCCTACGCGCTGATGCGCGACGTCGAAATCGCTCCTCTGTACTTTGCGCGCCCGCGACCGGTACTCGAGCGCGACGGCAAGCTGATCGTCGTCGATGACCCGCAGCGCATGCGCTTGCGGCCCGGAGACTCCCTGCAGTGGCGCAAGGTGCGATTCCGTACGCTCGGCTGCTGGCCTGTCACAGCCGCCGAGGACTCGCAAGCCGAAACGCTGGCGCAGGTCGTAGAGGAAACCCTGCGCTCACCGCGCTCGGAGCGCAACGGCCGCCTGGGCGACCGCGATGCCGGCGGTTCGCTCGAACGCCAGAAGCGCGACGGCTATTTCTAGGCTACCCCGAGGAGACTGCACCGTGATTCCGTCACCGACCGAGATCGACGTATTGAGCACCGAGCGGCGGATCGCCCGCGCTCTCGCACATCCGGCCTTCAGCGAATGGCTCAAGCAGACCCTGCGCTCGGCGCTCGATCGCGATCCGACCGCTCTCGGCAACGATCTGGAGCTGCTCGAGCACCTGCTGCGCCCATGGGTCGAGGCGCGCATCGCAGTTGAGCAACACTCCCGGCCGCATGCTGGCACAGCGGAACCGACCGCCGTGCCGGTTCAGAACTAGCCGGTACTTAGTCGGCGGGTGAGATGAGCGTCCCCGGGCGTTGCGTCTGAGTGCTCTTGACCCGTCCTGGCCGACTGTCGCAAGCTGATCCTATGTCGCCGCAACCTCCACCGGGGCTCGAACCCTCGATGCGCGCACCGCGCGCAGGGGGCTTGCTCCTCGTTTGCTTCCTGATCGCCTTTACCGCAGAAGCACTCGGAGCGCTCGCCTCGATTCATGCTGCAACGTTCTATGCGCAGTTGATGCAACCGCCGTGGGCGCCACCGGCCTGGCTCTTCGGGCCGGTGTGGACCGTGCTCTACGCCCTGATGGCGATTGCACTGTGGCGCATCTGGCGCAGGCACACGACGGGATCTGCGCCGATCGTACTGTTTCTGGTTCAGCTGGCCGTCAATGCGGCCTGGTCCTGGCTGTTCTTCCGCTGGCACCTCGGCCCCGCGTCGTTCGCGTGGATCATGCTGCTGGTTGTGCTGCTCATCGCAACCGTGCGTATGTTTTGGCGCGTCGATCATCTGGCCGCGGCCCTACTGCTGCCCTATCTCGCCTGGGTGAGCTTCGCCTGCGCCCTCTCCTGGGCCGTTTGGCGCGCCAATCCCGCGCTGCTGGGCTGACGCCGGATGCTGGCCAAGACCGGCAGAATGCTCGCCGCGTTGCAGATTGCCGACCGACTGAATGACGTCCCGCGCCGCCGACGTCCGGTGGCGTTGCGCCCTTGCCGTACTTCCTGAGTGCGAATGGTCGCTGCGCAGTGCTTGTGGCGGTGCGACGCCAATGGCTCTGACTCCTCATGTCCACTGCCACTGCCACGGTCACTGAAAGCTGCGTGTGGCCCGGCGAATGCACTGGCCTCATGGCCCTCCGCGCGTGCCCGCACACCCGCGGGAGCTCCGCCAGTCACAGGATGTTGCGGCATCGCTCCGCGTTGCGACCCTACCGGGAACGCCTGCAGCTTCGAGCGAGTGTAACCCGGACCCGTCGAATACTCGACGCGAGATTCCGAGCACCTCCGATGACCGTTCAGTGCCTTCCCTCCTACCGGCGGGTGGTCTTGTGTTGCGCTCCTGAGATCATGCACGCCACCGGCATTCAAACCTGCCGGATCTCTGAGGCGACCGCCGCGTCCGGGTGCAACATGGGAAACATCTGACGGGCCCGCATCCTTGCCTCGCCGGAGGCATGCCTGATCACCGAGCACAGTTGACGCGAGCGGATAATCCGTGATACTTTTTTTTGCGGGAATCAGGGCGACCATAACACATACAACGCGCCGCCTTCGGGATACCCAGTTCTGCGCTCGGCGAATTCACAAGAACGACAACACGAGAAGAGACCACTCATGGCGATCTCGACACGGCATGCATCGTGGGAAATTCCGCCCGACCGCAAGGCTGCCGCAGTGTGGCTCGGGATTTTTTGGATCGGGATACTAATCGGCTTCGGAGTGGACTTTCCGGAGTTTCTGCGACAGCAACCGGCGCCACCGGGCATTGTCTATCTACACGCCGTCGTGTTCGTGGGCTGGCTCGTTCTCGTCACTGCGCAGGTCGCTCTCGTGCTGAGCGGACGCCTGAGTCTGCATCGGCAAATCGGTCGATTCGGCACATACATCGCCGGCCTCATGGTGTTACTCGGTTTGGCGACCGCCCTGACGGTGATCGGCCGATATCATTTTCCACCCG
>JAKAZL010000072.1 GCA_021815925.1 Pseudomonadota bacterium
ACGGGCTTTCGCTTCGTGCTCGGCGTGTCGATCATCCCGCCGTATCAGACGTACATTCCCTACCAGGTGTACATCGCCCCGGGTCTGATCGGCATGATTCTGATGTTCCAGGGCATGCAGAGCTCGCTGTCGATGGTCTGGGACCGTGAGACCGGCAGCATGCGCACGCTGCTGGTGAGCCCGCTGCCGCGCTGGTATCTGCTGACGTCCAAGCTGATCGCGGCAGTCATCGTCTCGGTGCTGCAGGCGTATGTGTTTCTGGCCATCGGCTATTTCTGGGGGATCCATCCGCCGCGCATGGGCTATCTCACCGTGCTGCCGGCCCTGATCCTCGCCGGGTTGATGCTCAGCTCGCTCGGCCTGTTCCTCTCTTCGGTGATTCGCCAGCTTGAGAATTTCGCGGGTGTCATGAACTTCGTGATCTTCCCGATGTTCTTCGCCTCCTCGGCGCTGTATCCGCTCTGGACGGTGCGACAGGCCAATGAGCGGCTCTACGAGATCTGCAAGGCCAATCCGTTCACGCATGCGGTGGAGCTGATCCGCTTTGCGCTCTACGGCAAGTTCAATCTGGTTGCATTTGCCGTGGTCGGGGGATCGCTGGTCGTGTTCATGACTCTGGCGATCGTGGGTTACGACCCGGGGCGCGGACTGATCACCCGCCGCGGCGGCGCAGAGTGAGCGCGCCGGGTCGCGCCGTCGGCGCGGCCCCGGGGGGCGGGTCAGGGCGGTCCTGAAAGCGCCTCAGAGGCTGTGCGGCAGGATGCGGTACAGGGCGCGGGCGATGTCCGGCACCAACCGCGGACGCAGCAGCCGCGCGTCGTAGCGGGCCATGCGCCGGTCGTTCTCGAGGAGACACCTGGCGAGCAGCCCGTGCAGCGTGACGGACGCGGCGATGTCCTGGTGCGCGGTGAGCGTGAAGTTCTCGCCGGAGGCGGGCGGAACCCCGCCGAGGCTGCGGGCGGTCCGGACCCGTGCGGCGATCTGCTTCACGATGATCCACGCGCAGCGCAGACGGAACGCCGGGCGCTTCCACCGGGGCAGCGCCACGCGGCGCGCCTTCACCCAGTTGACGAAGAACAGGATGTGGCGAACTTCCTCGTCCATCACCGGATCGAACAATGCCACCAGCGCGGCGGGAAAAAATCCCGACTCGCGCGCGAGCGCGAACAGCCCGAGGGCGAAGAACGAGTCGAAGCACTCCCCGAACCCGGCAAAGAGAAAGTCGCTCTCCAGGTTGCGCGGCTGATAGGGGGCAGGGAACGTGATCGGGATGTGGTAATGCGCGGTGAGTGCGGCGAGGAGCCGCGCATGGCGCTGCTCCTCGAAGCCCTGCAGCTCGATCGCGCGGCGCAGTTGCGGGTCGCTCTCGAGCGCGGCGGCCGCCGTTACGGTGTGGGCGGTGACGTTCTCGGTCGATACCGCCTCCTGCCAGAACGGCAGCGCGGCGAGGCGCTTCAGCTCCGCGGCGGACAGTTCCGGCCAGGCGATCCGCTCGGGGTCGTACTCGAGGTGCGTCGCGAAGAAGAATCGCGCGAGAAGCTGCTTGTGCTCGGGTGAGCCGGCACGCAGGGGTGATGCATCAAACTCGGCCGGAGCCGCGGACATGATGTAATTCCCTCTTGCCCTCAGTCCAGTACCAGGATAGCAGCGCCGGCGCGCTGAAGAGAATTTCCCGCATGCGCTTGGTCAGCGACAGTGCCAGGGCCATGTCAGCGTTGATGCCGAGCAGTCCGCCGACGCCGACCAGTGTCGCCTCCTGCACACCGATTCCGGCGGGCACCACGAAGATGAAGCTGCGAGCAGCCTGTGTGAGGCTCTCCAGCACCAGTGCGGCCTCGAAGTTGACGGTGTGGCCGAGCCAGCGAAGCGCCAGCCAGGTCTCGAGTGTTCCGACGAACAGACCCGCCAGCTGCCAGGCCATTGTCTGCACGCCGCGACGCCAGTCGACGATGAGCGAGCGCAGCGCGGCATCGAGGGCGGTCCATTTGCCGTTCAGCAGGCTGAGCATCTGCTCGCCGAGCATCTTCACCGCCACTTTCTCCAGACGCTCGAACACCGCCCCGGAGTGCAGCAGCGCGCCGAACAACACGATCAGCGGCAGGCTCGCGGCCAGCCCGATCAGCACGTCGCTTGCGGAGCGCACCATGCCGATCAGGCTGAGCAGGCAGGTTCCGCCGACCAGGACGAACAGGTACTGGCTGAACAGCGTGAAGAGCAGCTCCGCGGTCACGCTGGCGGCGGCCCACACGGCATCGACGCCCTCGGCGGCGAGCAGGCGGATGCCGACCAGATCCCCGCCGATGTTGGCCACCGGCAGCAGCCGGTTGACGGCCTCGCGCACCGTGGCGATCCAGAACAGGCGCGCGGCGTTCACCGGCTGCTTGAGCAGCGCCTGCCAGCCACGCGAGTCGAGCAGGATCGGCAGCGCGTGCAGCGGCACGAGCCACAGCAGCACCCAACCGGCGCGCGCGATCGGCGTGAGGATGGCGGTGCCCTCGCGTGCGAGCAGCGCGACCAGCAGCGCCACTCCGGCGAGCAGCGCGATCCGTACCGTCAGTCTCATGCGAGGCTGCGCCCCGGGGCGAGCGCAGCGCGCGCGGTACTCAGTGCCCGGAACCCGCCGGTCGTGGCGCCGGAGGCATCGATCGCGGCGCGCACGCGCGCACTGCGCAGAGCATCGAACTCGTCGCGATGGCGATAAGCGCCCATGGTGGCGGTGAGCCCGTCGTGCATCGCCGGGTGCAGATAGATTTCCGTCAGCCCCTCGGGCAGCCGCGCGAGGATCTCGAGCAGACGCGGCTCGTCCATCGCGCCGGTGCCCGTCAACCCGAAGATCTGATCGTTACAGGCGATCCCGGCGGCCCGCAGCCGCGCGCGCATCAGAGCCAGCCACGGCCCGAGCAGCGCCCCGGCGAGCCGCTCGCCGGGGCGGCGCGCGGCCCAACGCGGCTCGCGCGGCCAGCGCACCGGTGGCCGGCCGTATTCGGCGCCGATCGCCAGCAGCATCGAGAGCACGGTCGGGTGCAGGTGGAAATGCTTGTGGGCATTGACGTGATCGAGCGCCAGGCCGGTGGCGGCGAAGGCGGCGAACTGCGCGCGGATCTCCGCCTCGAGCTGTCGCCTGACGCGCGGTAGAGCGAAGAAGCGCACCCCGTCACGCGCCATGCGATCGGCGAAGCGGCCGGAGTCATCGACCAGCGCCGGGATGCGGCGCGGCGGCAGCACCGCCTGGCCGTCGGCGAGCACGACGTGCAGGCCGACGGCGAGCTGCGGCAGGGCGCGCGCACGGCGCACCGCATCGCCGGCTGCGCCGGCACCGACCATCAGGCTCGCGCTGGTGAGCACGCCCTCACGGTGGGCCCGCTCGATGGCCTCGTTGACCGCCGCGTGCAGGCCGAAGTCATCGGCGGTGACGATCAGCGATTTCAACGGGCCGGCTCATGCCTCGTGCGCGTGCAGGAAGCGGAAGAACTCCACGCCTTCACGCAGCCGCCGCTTGGTCATCTCCCAGCTGCGCAGCATCTCGCCGGTGAGCTCGGCGATCTTGCGCGGGCGGAAATAGAAACGTTTGTAGAACGTCTCGACCGCGTGATAGATCTCCTTGGCCGGCAGGTGCGGGTAGCTGATCGGGGAGAGCTGCACGCCGCGGTCATTGACGAGGTTGAGGTTCTCGTAGGCGGTGAGCCAGCCGTTCTCCACGGCCTCCCGGTACAGCTGCGTGCCGGGGTAGGGGGCGGCGAGGGACACCTGAATGGTGTGCGGGTTGATGTCAACGGCGAACTGGATCGTCTCGCGGATGGTCTCGGCCGTCTCCCCGGGCAGCCCGAGGATGAACGTCCCGTGAATCACCACGCCGAGCTTGCGGCAGTCGCTGGTGAAGCGGCGCGCGATGTCGGTGCGCAGACCCTTCCTGATGTTGTGCAGGATCTGGTCGTTGCCCGACTCGTAGCCGACCAGCAGCAGCCGCAGGCCGTTGTCCTTCATGATCTTCAGCGTCTCGTAGGGTACGTTGGCCTTGGCGTTGCACGACCAGGTGACCCCGAGCTTGCCGAGTCCGCGGGCGATCTCCTCGACGCGCGGGCGGAAGTCGGTGAAGGTGTCGTCGTCGAAGAAGATCTCCTTCACCTCGGGCATGTTCTCCTTGATCCAGCGCACCTCGTCAATGACGCTCTGCGCGCTGCGCACGCGGTAGCGGTGACCGCCGACAGTCTGCGGCCACAGGCAGAAGGTGCACTTGGAGCGGCAGCCGCGCCCGGTGTAGAAGGACACGTAGGGGTGCTGCAGGTAGCCGATGAAGTAGTTCGGGATGGTCAGGTCGCGCTTGTAGACCGGCGTCACCCACGGCAGATCGTCCATGTTCTCGATCATGGCCCGCGCGGCGTTGTGCTCGATCACCCCGTCGGGGCGACGGTACGAGAGCCCGGTGATGTCGGCGAACGGGCGTCCTTCGGCGACTTCCTTGCAGGTGTAGTCGAATTCCTCGCGCGCCACGAAATCGATCGCCGCGGAGGCCCCGAGCGAGCCGGCCGGATCGACCGCCACCTTGGCGCCGACCATGCCGATCTTCAGGCGGGGGTTCTCCTCCTTCAGCAGCTCGGCGACCTTGGCGTCCGTCGGGAACGACGGAGAGCTGGTGTGCATGATCACCAGGTCGTACTCGCGCGCCAGCGGCAGCACCTCGGCCATCGAGAGCCCATCGGCCGGTGCATCGAGCAGCCGGCTGCCCGGCACCATCGCGGCCGGCTGGGCCAGCCAGGTCGGGTACCAGAAGGAGCGAATCTCCCGCTTGGCCTGATAGCGCGCCCCGGCGCCGCCGTCGAAGCCGTCGAATGACGGGGGATGCAGGAATAGGGTTCTCATCATGACTGTCACGTCCTCAGGTAATCGGGTGGGCCGAACCGTCACGGGCCACCCGGTATCGCATATGGCGCCATTGCACCTCGCGGGCGGCGAAGCCCCAGCACCACAGCGCAAAGCCCAGCGCGTCGCTCGCCGGCAGCAGCCACAGGCGCCGCCACGGGCGCACGGTGGGCGGCCCGGGGTCGCCGGCTGCGAAATGTAGCATCACACGGGCCGTTGCGGTGGCGATCAGCAGCACCGAGGCGGCCGGCGCGCCGCCGGCCAGTGCCCAGCCCAGGACTCCCACGGGCAAGCTGAAGGTAACGCCGGCGGCCGCATAGCCCCCCGGCCGCACGGCACGGATGGTGCGCAGCCAGCGGGTCTCGTGCTGTACCAGCTGGCGCCAGCTGCGCTCATCGATGCCGGTCTCCACCACCACGTGCGAGAGCACCGTGCGCAGCCCTTGCCGCCGGGTGAGCTCCCCGAGGCGGTAATCGTCGGCCAGCTGATCGGCGATGGCGGCGAAGCCACCGATCGCCTCGAGGGTCGCGCGGCGCAGGGCGATGGTCGCGCCGAAGGCAAAGTCGCTCGAGCCGAACAGCGCCGCGACGCGCACCGAGGGCATGAACCAGTCGTTGACGAATAGCGCCCCGAGCCGCGAGCACACGCCCGCGATGCCAGAGCGGTGCACCGCCCGCCCGTGGTACGGGCAGGTGACGATCCCCACCGAGGCATCGGCGAGCGGCATGCAGACCCCGGTCAGATAGCCCTGGGCGACGCGCACGTCGCTGTCGGCGAGCACCAGCCAGTCGTGGCGGGCTGCGCGCATCATGTTGATAAGGTTGCTGACTTTGGCGCTGAAGCCGTGGCGGGTCGCATCAATGACCAGGTCGATGTCGAGCCGCGGGTACTGCCGTTGCAGCGCGCGCACGATCGGGACGGCTGGATCGGCCGGGTCCTGCACACCGAAGACGATCTGCAGACCCGCCGGGTAGTCCTGCTCGCACAGCGTGTGCAGCGCCTCCTGGAGTCCTGGCTCCCCGCCGCACAGCGGCTTGAGCACCGTGACCGGACGCAAAGCGGCCATCGGGGACCGCACGGCGATGTTGCGCGCCCGCCGCACCGCCAGATAGGCTGTGAGCGCATAAGCGAGCGCGGCGGCGCCGAGCAGCAGCCCCAGAGCGAGCATGATCCCTAAGGAGTTATACTGAACGTGATGCAGGTAAGCCTGTCCAATGGAATCCTGACGCCGCGGACTGCCATGAGCCCCAGATCCCCAGGATTGCGATTCCATGCGGGCCCCATAGGGTACACGGTTGCTCCGGTGCCGGGGGGGCCAGCGTGATGGACCAAGACCCGGCCGCGCACACCGTGTTGCCGATAGGCGACAGCCTGGCGGGCGCCGAATCGCTGATCCTGGTCGATGAGGCCGATCGCGAGGTGGGCCACGCCAGCCGTGCGCGCTGCCACGAAGGCCGCGGGCTGCTGCACCGGGCGTTCTCGCTGTTCGTGTTCAATGACCGCGGGGAACTGCTCATCCAGCAGCGCGCCGGCGGTAAGCGGCTCTGGCCGCTGTACTGGTCGAACAGCTGCTGCAGCCACCCGCGGCGGGCCGAGAGCATGGACGTCGCGATACACCGACGGCTTCAGGAGGAGCTTGGGATCGCGTGCCCCTTGCACTTTCTGTTCAAATTCAAGTATCAAGCACAGTTTGACGGCGCGGGCGCCGAGCACGAGTTGTGCTCGGTGTTCATTGGGCGCAGCAACGAGACCGTGCGGGCCAATCAGGCCGAAGTGGCCGCGTGGCGTTGGATCGCGCCCGAGGGACTCGATGCCGAGATGCACGAGCGCTCGGGGCGCTTCACGCCCTGGTTCGTGCAGGAGTGGGCGCGGATCCGGCGCGATCATCAGCCGGCCGTGCGCGCGCTCGGGATCGACTAGGCAGACAGCGAGGCTCCGGTGGCGGGGCCGACCGGCGGCCCGCGCGCCGGCAGAACCTTGGGAGACGGATTTTGGGTATTCCTTTAATTCAGCAATACCGGGTGGCCCGGTACATCATCGGCCGCAAGCTGAGTGGGCAGCGTCGCTACCCGCTCGTGCTCATGCTCGAGCCATTGTTCCAGTGCAACCTGGCCTGCGCCGGCTGCGGCAAGATCGACTACCCAAAGGACATCCTGCAGCAGCGCCTGTCGGTGGACGCGGCGCTCGCGGCCGTCGATGAATGCGGCGCGCCCATGGTGTCCATTCCGGGCGGGGAGCCGTTGATCCACAAGGAGATGCCGCAGATCGTCGCCGGCATCGTCGCGCGCAAGCGCTTCGTGTACCTCTGCACGAACGCGATCCTGCTCGCCAAGCACATCGACGAGTATCAACCCTCGCCGTATCTGACCTTCTCGGTGCACCTCGACGGCAATCGCGAGCGGCACGACGAGTCGGTCTGCCAGGAGGGCGTGTTCGACAAGGCGGTGGCGGCGATCCGCCTCGCCCGCTCCAAGGGCTTTCGCGTCACGGTCAACTGCACGCTCTTTCAGAACGAGAACCCGGCCGACGTGGCCGATTTCTTCGACCTCGCCATGGGCCTCGGCGTCGAGGGCATCACCGTCTCGCCGGGCTACAGCTACCAGCATGCGCCCCGGCAGGACGTGTTCCTCGGTCGCAGCGCGAGCAAGAATCTGTTTCGCGAGATCTTCGCGCGCGGCCGGCAGCGCCGCGCGCGCTGGTCGTTCAATCACTCGGCGCTGTTCCTCGATTTCCTCGCCGGCAACCAGAGCTACCAGTGCACGCCCTGGAGCACCCCGACCTACAACCTGTTCGGCTGGCAGCGGCCCTGCTACTTGCTCACCGGCGAGGGCTATGCGAAGAGCTATCGCTCGCTGATGGAGGACACCGAGTGGGAGCGCTACGGCGTCGGGCGCAATCCGCTGTGCAACAACTGCATGGCGCACTGCGGCTACGAGGGCACGGCCGTCGATGACGCGTTCGCGCATCCGCTGAAGGCACTGTGGCGCTCGATCGCCGGCCCGCGCACGCGCGGGCCGCTCGCCCCGGAGCTGCCCGTGGTTTACGAGGAGCCGCCGCTGAAGACCCCCGTACCTGCCGAGGTGACGATTCCGCTCACCGAGGTGCGTACGAGCGCGAACCGGGAAGGCCGCCGTGTCAGCGGCGCCTGAGGTTTTCCCCGCGCAGCTCGATCTGTGGCGCGAGCGCATGGAGGCGGCGCTCGCGCGGCGTATGCCCTCGGCCGAGCGCTTGCCGCAGCGGCTGCATGCGGCGATGCGTTACAGCGTGCTCGGCGGCGGCAAGCGCGTGCGGCCGATCCTGCTGCTCGCCACGGCCCGCACGCTCGGGCTTGCCGAGGAGCAGGTCGAGGCGGCCGCGTGCGCGCTCGAACTGGTCCACGTGTATTCCCTGGTGCACGATGACCTGCCGGCCATGGACGATGACGATCTGCGCCGCGGTCGGCCCACCTGCCACAAGGCGTACGACGAGGCGACCGCGCTGCTGGTCGGCGATGCGCTGCAGTCGCTCGCTTTCGAGCTGCTGGCCCGCGATCCGCACCTTGCCGCCTCGCCGGCCGTGCAGGTGCGCCTGGTGGGGCTGCTCGCCGAGGCCATCGGCAGCGTCGGGATGGCCGGCGGCCAGGCCATCGACCTTCAGTCCGAGGGGCAGCAGCTGGACATCGGGCGGATCGAGCAGATGCACTCGCTCAAGACCGGCGCGCTGATCCGCGCCAGCGTCATGATGGGGGCGGCCTGCGCACCGCAGCTCGATGCGCGCCTCGAGCGCGCGCTCGCCGGATTCGCCGCGCCCATCGGGCTGGCCTTTCAGATCCAGGACGACCTGCTCGATGTGCTCGGCGACACCGCCACGCTCGGCAAGACGGCCCAATCCGACCACGAGCGGGGCAAATCGACCTATCCGGCGATCCTCGGCATCGCCGCCTCGCAGGAGCGCGTGCAGCGCCTGAGCGAGCAGGCCCTGGAGTCGCTGGCGCCGTTCGGGACCGAGGCCGATCCGCTGCGCGCCGTGGCCGACTGGCTGCTCGCGCGGCGCAACTGATCCCAAGAGGGAATGGATGTCAGAATTGCCAGTGTCCGATGAGGCCTACCAGGACGCGATCCTGCCGCACGTCTCGCGCACCTTCGCGCTGACGATCCCGCAGCTGCCACCGGCGCTGCGCACCGCGGTGACGAGCGCGTACCTGCTGTGTCGCATCGCCGATACCATCGAGGACGAGCCGGCGATCGCAGCGGAGGATACCTACCGCTTCCTGCAGCGCTTCACCCGGGTCGTGCAGGGACGGGAGGACGCCGGACGGTTCGCGCGCGAGGTGCTGCCGCGACTGAGCGCGCGCTCGCTGCCGGCCGAGCGCGAGCTGCTGGGCAACACGCCGCGGGTGATGCGGGTGGTCGAGCGCTTCGAGCCGCGCCAGCGCGCCGCCATCCGCCGCTGCATCGCGGTGATGGGCCACGGCATGCACCAGTTCCAGCGCACCGCGAGCCTGCGCGGCCTGGCGCGCACCACCGACCTCGATGCCTACTGCTACTACGTCGCGGGCATCGTCGGGGAGACGCTGACCGAGCTGTTCTGCGGCTACTCGCCGCAGATCGAGCGCCACTACGCAGAGCTGTACGCGCTCGCGCCGTCCTTCGGGCAGGGTCTGCAGATGACCAACATCCTGAAGGACGTGTGGGAGGATCGGGCGCGCGGGGCGTGCTGGCTGCCCCAGGAGTTGTTCAGCCGCTACGGCGTTGAGCTCGCCACCCTGACGCCCGAGCGCAGTGAGGCAGGCTTCCAGGCCGGCATGCTCGAGCTGATCGGCATCGCGCACCGCCATCTGCGCAATGCGCTCGCCTTCACGCTGCTCATTCCGGGCGAGGAGGTCGGCATCCGCCGCTTCTGCCTGTGGGCGATCGGGCTGGCGGCGCTCACGCTGCGGCGCATCCAGGACAACCCGGGCTTCACCGAGGGCCGTCAGGTCAAGGTGTCGCGCTCTGCGGTGGCGATGACCCAGACGCTGACCAACCTCTCGGTGCGCAACGATGCGATGCTGCGCCGCCTGTTCGAGCGGGCGGCGCGCGGTCTGCCGCTCGCCGGGGAGGTCCCGCTGCGGGCGAGCGGCGTACCGCCGGCGCACCTGGCGGGGCTCGAGGAGCCCGAGGAAGACGACGCGCTGCAGGCCCCCGGGGGTCGGCAATGTGGAGGAAGTTCGCAGTGACCTACGAGAATCACGCCGCGGCGCTCGCCGAGCCGCTCGAGATCGACTCGCCGAGCGGCGCGACGCTCGGGCAGCGGCTCGAGCGCTCGATCCGCGCCGCGCGCGATGCGCTGCTGCACCTGCAGCGCGCCGACGGACACTGGGTGTTCGAGCTCGAAGCCGACTGCACGATTCCGTCCGAATACATCATGATGATGCATTTCCTGGACGAGATCGACCCGGCGCTCGAGCGGCGGATGGCGGTCTACCTGCGCGCCCACCAGCAGCCCGGCGGCGGCTGGCCGCTTTACGAGGGCGGTGAGCTGAACCTGTCCTGCTCGGTGAAGGCGTACTACGCGCTGAAGCTCGCCGGCGACGACCCTGATGCGCCGCACATGCAGCGGGCACGCGCGGCCATCCTCGCGCACGGCGGTGCGGCCGGCAGCAACGTGTTCACGCGCATCGCGCTGGCGCTGTTCGGCCAGGTGCCCTGGCGGGCGGTGCCCTACATTCCCGTGGAGATCATGCTGCTGCCGCGGTGGTTCCCGTTCCACCTCGAGAAGGTCTCCTACTGGTCGCGCACCGTGATGGTGCCGCTGTTCGTGCTGTGCACGCTCAAGCCGCGGGCACGCAATCCGCGCGGTGTGGACGTGCGCGAGCTGTTCGTGACGCCGCCGGAGCACGAGCGGCACTACTTCCGTCTGCCCGAGCAGAGCCGGTGGCTCGCGCGCATGTTCTTCGCGCTCGATCGGGTGTTCCGCAGCGTCGATCCGCTGATTCCCGCGGTCATGCGCCGGCGCGCCATGGCGCGCGCCGAGGCCTGGACGCTCGAGCGGCTGAACGGTGAGGACGGGCTGGGGGCGATCTTCCCCGCCATGGTGAACGCGCTCGAGATGATGGTGCTGCTCGGCTACGGGCGCGACGATCCGCGACGCGTCACGGCCAAGCGCTCGATCGAGAAACTCGTGGTCGAGCAGGGCGATCGGGCCTACTGCCAGCCGTGCGTGTCCCCGGTGTGGGACACGGGACTGGCGTGCCTGGCGCTGCAGGCCGTCGGGGATGCCGAGAGTCTCGCCGCCGCGCGGCGCGGGCTCGACTGGCTGCGGCCGCGCCAGGTGCTCGATACGGTCGGGGACTGGAGCGCGCGCCGCCCCGGGCTCGCCCCGGGCGGCTGGCCGTTCCAGTACGGCAACGCGCATTACCCGGATCTCGACGACACCGCGGTGATCGCCTGGTCGATGCACGATGCGGGCGAGCCGGCGCGCTATGGCGAGGCCATCGAGCGGGCGATCATCTGGCTCTCGGGCATGCAGAGCCGTAACGGGGGCTTCGGCGCCTTCGA
>JAKAZL010000073.1 GCA_021815925.1 Pseudomonadota bacterium
CGCTACCGCCTGCTCGAGACCACCCACGCCTACGCCATGGAGAAGCTCGCCGACAGCGGGGAGTTCGGACCGTTGGCGCGGCTGCATGCGCGCTACTTCCATGACGCGCTCGACACGGCGCTCGCCGAGTGGGAGCACACCCCGTCGGATACGTGGCTGGAGAAATTTGGCCCGGAGATCGACAACCTGCGTGTCGCGCTTGATTGGGCGTTCGGCGCCGACGGCGATCAGGCGATCGGGGTGGAGCTCGCGGCCGCATCGCACCTGCTGTGGTCGCTGCTGTCGTTGATGCCCGAGGGCCGGGCGCGGCTCGAGCGGGCCACCGCGGTGCTCGGACGCGAGACGCCGAAGGCGCTCGAGGCACGCCTGTGGTACGGCTATGGCTTTCTCTCCGCCGGCGAGCCGCGTGGACGCGCCGTGCCGGCGCTGCGCCGCGCGGTGGCACTGCTGCGCGAGGCCGGCGAGCCGCTCGACCTCGGCCGCGCGCTCGCTTTCTACGGGCTGAACCTCGCGCGCACCGGAGCGCTCGCCGAGGGTCTCGCGGCTCTCGAGGAAGGCCGCGCGCTGCTGTCGCCGAGCGCCCAGCCCAAGAGCTATGCACTGTGCCTGACCAACCTCGCGATTGCGCGCACCGTGGCCGGCGAGTACGAGGCGGCGCGCGGGTGCCTGGATGAGGCGCTCACGGTCGGCGCAGCGTCGCACGCAGATTTCTGTGCCTGGCGTGCGCTCATCTACAAGGCGGAGGTGCAGTTCGCCGAGGGGCGTATCGAGGCGGCCATCGCCGGCGCACGCGAGGTGATCGCACTCGCGCGCGCCTCCCGCCGCACGGGGCTGCTCGGACATGCGCTGTGCAATCTGGCCGGATACCTGATCGCACACGACGAGCTCGAGCCGGCCGGTGCGGCGCTGCGCGAGGGGCTGCCGCTGGCGGAGGAGAGCGAACTCGACACGGTGCTCATCGCCGGCGGTATGCAGCACCTGGCGACCATCGCCGCGCGGCAGCAGCGCTTCGAGCGCGCCGCGCAGTTCATCGGCTACGCGCACGCGTTCTTTTCCGCGGAATTCGCTGGCCGCAGCCCGGCGAAGCTGATGATCGAGGCCGGGATCCTCGAGCAGCTGCGCGCAGTGCTGCCGGCCGATCGGCTGGCCGCGTTGATGCAATCCGGCGCGCGCTGGAGCCAGGACGAGGCCATCTCGGCTGCACTCGAAAATTGATATTCGTCACAGTTGCCGGCGCAACGGCCGCGCCTTACCGGGGCGGCATCGGCGACAGCAAGCCCTGCGCGCAAGAATTAATAAAGATTAAGCGCAATTGAGCAGGCGCTAAGGATTTAGCGCCTGCCAGAGGCCATGCTCCCGCCGTTGAAAATATGGCTGGTGTCCGCCCCAAAATGACGCGCAACCTCTGGTCCAGATTCTCTCGATTCCTGCC
Source organism: Pseudomonadota bacterium (assembly GCA_021815925.1). Lineage (GTDB taxonomy): Bacteria > Pseudomonadota > Gammaproteobacteria > Steroidobacterales > Steroidobacteraceae > 13-2-20CM-66-19. The sequence continues at coordinate 1,433 of JAKAZL010000073.1, forward strand.
GCTGCCGGCAACGGTGCTGCTGTCCGGCTGCCACGCCGCGCTGCTCGATCCGAAGGGGCCGATCGGCGCCGCCGAGCGCTCGATCATCCTCACCTCCACGGGCCTGATGCTGCTGATCGTCATCCCGGTGATCGTGCTGGTGCTGGTCGTGGCGTGGCGGTACCGCGCCTCGAACACCAAGGCCAAGTACGAGCCGGAGTGGTCGCACTCGAACAAGATCGAGGCGGTGATGTGGTCCGTGCCGATCATCATCGTCGGTATCCTCGGGGTGATCGCCTGGCGGACCTCGCACCAACTCGATCCGTTCCGCCCCATTGCCTCGACGGTCAAGCCCGTGCACATCGATGCCGTGGCGCTCGACTGGAAGTGGCTGTTCATCTATCCCGACCAGCACGTCGCCAGCGTTAACGAGGTGGCCCTGCCGGTCGGCGTGCCGGTGGTGTTCCACATCACCTCGGCGACGGTGATGAACTCGTTCTTCATCCCGCGCCTCGGCAGCCAGATCTACGCCATGGCGAACATGCAGACCGCCGACAACCTGGTGGCGAGCGCACCGGGGACCTATCGGGGCATTTCCGCGAATTTCAGCGGCGACGGCTTCTCCGGCATGACGTTCAAGGCTGTGGCCATGTCTGCGGCCGACTACAAGCAGTGGCTGGCGAAGGCCGCCGCGTCGAAGCAGAGCCTCGACGGGACCGCCTATCTGGCGCTCGACAAGCCGAGCGAAAACGTCCCGGTCGCCTTTTATTCCCATGTGACGCCAGGGCTATTCGAGCAGATCGTCCAGGGCAAATTCGCCCCGGGCAGCATGCAGGCGGACATGGCCATGAACAGCGCCAGGAGAGATTGATGTTCGGTAAGCTGACCCTCAGCGCCATTCCCTTCAATGTTCCCATCGTGATGGGCGCGGTCGCCTTCATGGTGCTCGGCGCGATCGCGGTGCTTGCGCTGATCACCTACCTCGGTAAGTGGAAGTGGCTGTGGACCGAGTGGCTCACCTCGGTCGATCACAAGAAAATCGGCGTCATGTACCTGATCCTGGCGACGATCATGCTGCTGCGCGGCTTCGCGGATGCGGTCATGATGCGCTCGCAGCAGGCGCTCGCTTACGGCAGCAACGTGGGTTATCTGCCGCCGGAGCACTTCGACCAAGTGTTCAGCGCACACGGCACGATCATGATCTTCTTCATGGCGATGCCGTTCATCATCGGTCTGATGAACTGCATCCTGCCGCTGCAGATCGGCGCGCGCGACGTCGCCTTCCCGATGCTGAACAACCTGAGCTTCTGGCTCACCGCAGCCGGCGCCGTGCTGGTCAATGTGTCGCTCGCGATCGGCAACTTCTCCCGCACCGGCTGGCTGGCGTATCCGCCGCTCTCGGAGCTGCACTACAGCCCGGGCGTCGGCGTCGACTACTACATCTGGGCGCTGCAGATCTCGGGCATCGGCACGACGCTCTCGGGGGTGAACTTCATCACCACCATCCTGAAGATGCGCGCCCCGGGCATGACGCTGATGCGCATGCCGGTGTTCACCTGGGCCTCGCTCTGCGCCAACATCCTGATCGTCGCGGCCTTCCCGGTGCTCACCGTGACGCTTGCGCTGCTGACCATGGACCGCTACCTGGGGATGCACTTCTTCACGAACTCCCTCGGCGGCGATCCGATGATGTATCTGAACCTCATCTGGATCTGGGGTCACCCCGAGGTCTACATCCTGATGCTGCCGCTGTTCGGGGTGTACTCGGAGATCGTGCCGACGTTCTCCGGTAAGCCGTTGTTCGGCTACGCCTCCATGGTGTACGCGACCATGGCGATCGCGCTGCTGTCAATGCTGGTCTGGCTGCACCACTTCTTCACGATGGGCAGCGGGGCAGACGTCAACGCCTTCTTCGGCATCACCACCATGATCATCGCGGTGCCGACCGGGGTGAAGATCTTCAACTGGATCTTCACCATGTACCGCGGCCGGGTGCGGTTCGAAACGCCGATGCTCTGGACGATCGGCTTCCTGATCACCTTCACCATCGGCGGCATGAGTGGGGTGCTGCTGGCCGAGCCGCCCGCGGACTTCGTGCTGCACAACAGCCTGTTCCTGGTGGCGCACTTCCACAACGTCATCATCGGCGGCGTCGTGTTCGGGGTGTTCGCGGCTCTCGCCTACTGGTTCCCGAAGATCTTCGGCTTCCGCCTCAATGAGCGCATCGGCCGTTGGGCCTTCTGGTGCTGGTTCATCGGCTTCTACGTGGCATTCATGCCACTGTACGCGCTGGGCCTGATGGGGGCGACCCGCCGCATGGATCACTACGACGTGGCCGCCTGGCACCCGCTGTTCATCGTCGCGGCCATCGGCTCGGGCATCATCTTCTGCGGCATCATCCTGCAGCTGGTGCAGCTGGTGGTGAGCATCCGTGACCGTGAGCTGACGCGCGATGTGACCGGCGATGTGTGGAACGGGCGCACGCTCGAGTGGTCGCTGCCGTCGCCGGTTCCGGCCTACAACTTCGCCCGCATCCCGGTCGTGCGCAGCCTCGATGCGTTCTGGGACATGAAGCAGCGCGGCGTCAATCTGAAGAGCGCGACGTTCGTTCCCATCCACATGCCGCGCAATTCGGGTACCGGCATCATCATGGCCGGCTTCGCGTTCCTGGTTGCTTTTGCGATGGTTTGGCACATCTGGTGGCTCGCGGTCGCGGGTCTGGCCGGTGTGCTGGTGACCCTGATCCGCCATGCCTTCAACGATGACCGGGATTATCACCTCGGTGCCGATGAGGTCAGGCGGATCGAGGGCCTGCATGGACGTGTCCAAGCGAGGAGCATGTAACCCATGTCGAACGGTCCAGTACTGGTGCAGGGCGGCAGTCTCGCGCTGAAGCCCGGGTATGCCGATCACGCGGCCGATGCGCTGCGCGACCTTCGTCAACGCGGCGATGCGGTCGACTTCGCCGTCGAGCATCACCACGATGTCGCCTCCACGATCCAGCTGGGATTCTGGATCTACCTGATGAGCGACTGCCTGCTGTTCGCGGGCCTGTTCGCCACCTACGCGGTGGTGCAGGGGCACACCGCGGGCGGGCCGGCGGGCAGCCAGCTGTTCGATCTGCCGTCGGTGCTCATCGAGACCATGTTCCTGCTGTTCAGCAGCTTCACCTGCGGGCTCGCGACGCTCGCGATGAACGCGAACCGGGCACGCGCCACGGTCGGCTGGTTCGCGGTGACCTTCCTGCTCGGCCTGGGCTTCATCTCGATGGAAGTACGCGAGTTCGCCCACATGGTGGCGATCGGCGCCGGTCCGGCGCGCAGCTCGTTCCTCTCCGGGTTCTTCACGCTGGTCGCGACCCACGGGTTGCACGTGACCTGCGGCCTGATCTTCATGGCCGTGATGATGGTGGCGGTGCTGCGCAAGGGCCTGACGGAGCAGAATCGCGCACGCCTGAACTGCCTGAGCCTGTTCTGGCACTTCCTCGACATCATCTGGGTGGGTGTGTTCTCCCTGGTCTACCTGTTCGGAGTGATGCACTGATGAACGTCGCGAACGAAGCAGTCGCCGTCCACGGCCCGCATGGCGGGCATGGGACGCACGGCGCCGGGCACGGCGCGACGCACAAGCAGTATGTCATCGGCTTTCTGCTCGCCCTCGTCATGACCGCGGTGCCGTTCGCGCTCGTGATGAGTCACGCGGTCGCAGGGACGCCGCTGGTGATCGCCGGCTTTGCCGTGGCGCAGATCGTCGTGCACGTGGTGTACTTCCTGCACGTCAACGGCAGTCCGGAGCAGCGCTGGAACCTGACGGCGCTGCTGTACACCGCAGTGGTCGTGTGCATCATCATCGGCGGTTCGCTGTGGATCATGCACCACCTGGATGTGAACATGATGCCGGGCATGATGCACGGCCGGGTGCACTGAGCTCGCGCACGCCTTGGACCAGACGCCCGGGCCACCCGCGAGGGTGACCCGGGCGTTCGCTTTTGTGGCGGACGCTGCGCGGCCGATCAGCCCGGTTCGACGGCCGGCAGGGCTGCTGCGGGCGCCTCGGCGGTCGCCAGGCGCACACTCGCGAGAATCAGTACGAGCCCGGCGGGCCCCGACCAGCCGAGCCGCTCGTGCAGCACGAGCATGCCGAGGGCGGTGGCGACGATCGGGTTCATGTAGGTGATGACCGCGGTGCGCGCAGCGCCGGCGCGCTTGATCAGGTAGAACATTCCGAGCATGGACACGGCCGTGCACAGCAGGCCCAGGATCGTGACCGAGCCGAGGGTCAGCGCATCCGGAACGTGCCGCGGCAGCGTGAGTGCGGCCGGAATCGCCAATGCCGCGCTGGCCACGATGAGGCTCGCGGCGAGCGCGCCGAGGGAGTCGACCTCGTGCAGATGGCGCTGCACGATGAGCGGTCCGCTCGCGTAGCACAGCGTGACCACGAGCATGCACGCCACACCCGCCCAACCGCGCACGCCCACGACGGCGCCGAATCCGAGCAGTGCGATCACACCGAGGATTCCGAGCAGCAGCCCGGTGATGCGCCGCCGATCGAAATGTTCGTGCACGCCGAACAGGCGCACCGCCGGAACCATCATCAGCGGCACGGCGGCGATCAGAATGCCGGCCAGTGAGGAGGGAATCCACTGCTCGCTGAGGGCGATGAGCGAGTAGGGCACTGCGAACTCCAGCAGCGCGAAGGCGCACACCGCCGCGCGGTGCGTGCGCAGAGCGCCGAGCGTGCCCCTGCGCCAGGCGAGCGGTGCGAGCAGCAGCGCGGCGAGCGTGATCCGGCCCCAGGCGACGTCGAACGGGGAGAGCTCGCGCACGGCGAGCTTGATGAGCAGATAGGGCAGTCCCCAGACGACGCCGAGACCGACGAACACCAGCCAGGTGCGCGCATTCATTCGGAAAAGGTCCTCCCAGGGACCCGATTCCGGCCCCCCCTGCGCCCATAGGCTACGGCACGCTCGAGCCCCGCGCGAGCGTGGGACAGCGTGCGCAGCCGGCCGGTATACTCGCCCGCTTTTGCGCCGGCCTCGCCATCATGTGGTTCAAGAATCTCACCGTGTATCGCCTTCCGGCCGATTGGAGCTGGTCCGCCGCCGATCTCGAGGCGGCCCTCGGCCGGATGCCGCTGCAGCCGTGCAGCGCCCTGCAGATGCGCAGCCGCGGCTGGAGCGCCCCGTCGCCGTCCGGTCGGCTGCTGCACACCGTGGGCGAGCAGCATCTGCTCGCGCTCGGCATCGACCAGAAGATTCTGCCGGCCTCGGTCATCCGCCAGGAGGCCGAGCGACGCGCGGCCGAGCAGGCCGAGTCGCAGGGCTTCCCGGTGGGCCGGCGGCAGATGCGCGCGCTGAAACTGCAGGTTGCCGATGAGCTGCGCGCCCGCGCGCTCACCCGACGGGGCCTCACGCGAGCGTGGATCGATGCGGCATCAGGCTGGCTGGCGGTGGACTCCGCGAGCGCCACGCGCGCCGAGGAGCTGGTGGAGGTGCTGCGTGACACGCTCGGCAGTCTCGCCGTGCAGATGCTCGACACCGAGCGCTCGGTGAGCGCAACTCTGGCGACTTGGCTGCAGCGCGGCGCGCCTGGCGCGTTCGCGCTTGAGCAGGATCTGGAGCTGCAATCGGCTGACGCTCAGAAGGCGACCGTGCGCTACCGGCACCATCCCCTCGACGGGCAGGACATCCGTGCGCACCTGGCCGGCGGCAAGCGTGCGACTCAGCTCGGCCTGAGCTGGAACGGGCGCATCGCCTTCGTGTTGACCGAGCGGCTGCAGATCAAGCGCGTGCAGTTCCTCGAGATGGCGCGCGAGCGCGAGGATGGCGGGCAGATCGATCCGCTCGAGCAGTTCGATCTGGATTTCACGGTGATGGCCGGGGAGCTGGGCCGGCTGCTCCTCGATCTGCACCGCGAATTAGGCGGGCAGAGCGAGCGGGCCGCCGCTTAGGCCGGGGTGCTCGAGGCGAGGGACGGCCGCTGCGCGAGGGCGGCGAGCCAGCCGGCCAGGCGCGGCTGGTGCTCCCGCCAGCGCTCCTCGGCAAAGCGCAGATCCAGATACCCCAGCGCGCAGGCGATCGAGATTGCCCCGATGTCGAACGGACCCTCGAGCGACTCGCGCTCCAGTTCCGCGAGGGCCGTGCGGATCTTCAGCCGCTGGCCCTCGATCCATTCACTCCAGCGCAGCGCTTCGGGGCGCACGGTCTGCTCGTAGCGCACCAGCACGGCCGCATCGGTGATGCCGTCGGCGAGCGCCTGGCGGCGCAGCGCGCGCCAGCGCGCGGGTCCCGCCGCCGGCCACAGCCGTCCGCCGCCCGCGAGCGCATCGAGATACTCGCAGATCACCGGCGAGTCATACAGCGCCTCGCCCGAGTCGGTGAGCAGCACAGGGATCTTGCCGAGCGGGTTGTGTTCGCGCAGCTGCGCGTTCGGGCTGACCGGCGAGAGAGTGACCGGCAGCAATTCGATGCGCTCGGCGAGACCGAGCTCGAGCGCGCTGACACGCACCTTGCGCGCGTACGGCGAGGCGGGACTGAAATAGAGCTTCATCGAATCCTCCGTTTCGCGTGGGTCCCCGGGCAGCGGAGCGGTCACGACCCCGCGCTGCGGCGCAATGCGGCGCGGCGCCGGGCACGCTCGAGCGCCAGGTCGATCAGCCGGCTGACGAGCGCGCTCGGGGCGAGGCCGGAGAGCTCCCAGAGCTTCGGATACATGGAGATGGCCGTGAACCCGGGGATGGTGTTGATCTCGTTCACGAGCAGGTTTCCCTCGGGCGTGAGGAACAGGTCGACCCGCGCCATCCCGTCGCATTCGAGGACCTCGAAGGTTCGCGCCGCGAGTGCCTGGGCCCGTGCGAGCGTGGCGGCGCTCAGGCTCGCCGGCAGCTCCAGGCGCGCGCCGCTCTCATCGAGGTATTTCGCGTCGTAGGAATAAAAGCCGTCCGGATGCTGCACCACGATCTCGCCGGCGACCGACACGCTCGGCGGATGGCCGCCGAGCACCGCGAGCTCGATTTCGCGTGCCGTCACGCCGGTCTCGACCAGCACCTTCTCGTCGAACTGAAACGCATGGCGGACCGCCGCCTCGAGTTCCGCGGGCTCGGTGACCTTGCGCACGCCGACCGAGGAGCCGGCATTGGCCGGCTTGGTGAACAGCGGCAGCCCGAGCGCCGCCAGCGGCGCGAGCATGCCGGCCGGATCGGCCTCGAAGGCCTGCCGGCGCAGCGTGCGGAAGTCCGCCACCGGGATGCCGGCCTCGCGCAGCAGTCGTTTGCTCACGTCCTTGTCCATTCCGACCGCCGAGCCGAGCACACCGGCGCCGACGTAGGGGATGGCGGAGAGCTCGAACAGCCCCTGTACGGTTCCATCCTCGCCCAGGGTGCCGTGCAGCACCGGAAAGATCACATCGATGCGCCCCGCCGCATGGGGCGCCGCGGCGGCGAGCAGGTCCCGTGACACCGGCGGTCCGTCCTCGATGCGCACGCGGCGGGGATCGCGTGCGCTCTCGAGCAGGCGCGCCGCATCCTGCAGCATCCAGCGTCCGGCCCGGTCGATGCCGATCGGTACCGGCTCGAAACGCGACCGGTCGAGCGCCGCCAGCACGTTGCGCGCCGAGAGGATGGAGATTTCGTGCTCGGCGGACTGACCGCCGTAGAGCAGGGCGACGCGAAGCTTTGCGGTGTCAGTCATGGGCTGGACCGTGCGGGACTGCCGTGTTGGATGTGGCCCCTGCGACGCGCGGGGGCCCGATAAGCATAGCGCATGCGGACACCGGCCGCGTGAGCGCAGCGGCTCACAGCTTGAAGGTCGACAGCAGCAGGCTCGTCTCGGTGCTCGTGACGCCCGGGGTGCGGCTCACCCGCGCCAGCACGCGATCAAATGAGGCGAGCGAATCGGCGCGCAGCTCCGCCACCAGATCCCAGCGCCCGTTGGTGCTGTGGAGACTGGCCACGGCCGGGTCGCCGCGCAGCGTGCGGATGACCGCATCGACCTGGTTGCCGTCCGCGGCGATGGTCATCAGGGCGCGGATCTGCTGTTCCTGCACGTCGGGCTTGAGGCGTACGGTGTAGCCGACCACGGTGCCGTCGGCTTCCAGCTTGGCCATTCGGTTCTGCACCGTGCCGCGCGCGACACCGAGCTGCTTGGCGAGCGAGGCGATCGAGGCGCGGGCATTGGCTCGCAGCAGCGAAATGAGGCGGTGATCGAGATCGTCCATCGGATCCTGTCGGGCCCCTGAGGAGGCGGCGATGATGAATCAAAATGATAGTCGAGACTGTCATTTTGATCAAATCATAGCTCAATTTTGGTACTTCTCTGACTATTCATTGGCTCCGGCGGCGGCGATGATGGTTCTCGCGGCGGCGCCCCGGGGGGCGCGTCCCTGACAGGAGAACGATCATGGTCGATTTCATTGGCGTGCGGCGGGTCCAGGAACTGGTGCGGGATCTCGGTCCGGCGCCCTTCATCGCGGGCCTGGCCGGCGAGATTGAAGCGGACTACCGGCGCTGGGACGAGTTCGAGAAGTCGCCGCGTCATGCCACCCATTCCTCGCTCGGGGTCATCGAGCTGATGCCGACATCGGACGGGCGCCAGTACGGCTTCAAGTACGTCAACGGCCATCCGAAGAACACGGCCCAGGGACTGCTCACGGTGATGGCCTTCGGCGTGCTCGCCGACGTGGCGAGCGGCTACCCGCTCGCGCTCGCGGAGATGACGCTGCTCACTGCCCTGCGCACGGCAGCGACCTCGGCCGTGGCTGCTCGTGCCCTCGCGCGAGCGGACAGCCGCGTCATGGCGCTGATCGGCAACGGCTCGCAGGCGGAGTTCCAGAGCATCGCCTTCTACGATCAGCTGGGGGTGCGCGAGCTGCGCCTGTATGACGTTGATCCGCGCGCCACCGACAAGCTGGTGGGGAACCTCGCCGGCCTGAAGCTCGCGGGGCTGCGCGTGGTGCGCTGCCGCTCGGCGGCCGAAGCGTGCGCAGGCGCCGACATCGTCACCACCGTCACGGCGGACAAGCGCAACGCGACCATCCTGACGCCGCAGATGATCGCCCCCGGCATGCACCTCAATGCCGTGGGCGGGGACTGCCCCGGCAAGACCGAGCTGCATGCGGACATCCTGCGCCGGCCGGATGCGCGCGTCGTGGTCGAATTCGAGCCGCAGTCGCGTATCGAGGGGGAGATCCAGCAGATGGCGCCGGATTTCCCGGTGGTCGAACTCGCTGCCGTGCTGCGCGGCGCGACACCTGGGCGCAAGAGCGCAGCCGAGGTGACGATCTTCGACTCGGTGGGCTTCGCGCTGGAGGATTTCGCGGCGCTGCGCTACGCCTACAAGCTGCACCGGGAGCGCCGGGGCACGCGCCAGAGCGTCGATCTCATCCCGGACGTCGAGGATCCGAAGAACCTGTTCGCACTGCTCGCCACGCCGCGCACCGCGCCGGAGCGCGTGCCCGAACTGCTCGAGGCCTGAGCCGATGGGCGCAACGGGGCCGAGTGTCGCACTGATCGGCGCGCCGACCGATGTCGGGGCCGCCGAAATCGGCGCATCCATGGGGCCGGAGGCGATGCGCGTGGCCGGTCTCACGGCAGCGCTCGAGGCGCGCGGCCTGGAGGTGATCGA
>JAKAZL010000074.1 GCA_021815925.1 Pseudomonadota bacterium
GCATCGATCCGCTCATCGGGCGCAAGCTCGAGGTCGAGCGCACCATCGAGATCCTCTGCCGCCGGCGCAAGAACAATCCGCTCTACGTCGGGGAGGCCGGCGTCGGCAAGACCGCCATCGCCGAGGGACTCGCGCGCCTGATCGTCGAGGGCAAGGTGCCCGAGGTGCTCACCGACTGCACGATCTACGCGCTCGACATGGGCGCGCTGATCGCCGGGACGAAGTACCGCGGCGATTTCGAGAAACGCTTGAAGGGCGTGATCGGGGAGCTCAAGAAGCAGCCCGGGGCGATTCTGTTCATCGACGAGATCCACACGGTGATCGGCGCCGGCGCCGCCTCGGGCGGGGTGATGGACGCCTCGAACCTGATCAAGCCGGTGCTCACCAACGGGGAGATCCGCTGCATCGGCTCGACGACCTACCAGGAGTACCGCGGGATCTTCGAGAAGGATCACGCGCTCGCGCGGCGCTTCCAGAAGATCGACGTCGCCGAGCCCTCGGTGGCCGAGACCGTGGAGATCCTGCTCGGCCTGAAGGGACGCTTCGAGGAGCATCACGGCATTGCCTATACGCCCGAGGCCCTCAAGGCGGCCGCCGAGCTCGCCGCGCGGCACATCAACGAGCGGCATCTGCCCGACAAGGCCATCGATGTGGTCGATGAGGCCGGGGCACGCCAGCGACTGCGCCCGCTTGGGGAGCGTCCGGCGGCCATCGAGGTGAGCCACATCGAGGACGTGGTGGCGCGCATGGCGCGCATTCCGCCGAAGAGCGTCTCGACCTCCGACCGCGAGGTGCTGCGCAGCCTCGAGCGCAATCTGAAACTGGTGATCTTCGGCCAGGACCGGGCGATCGAGGCACTCGCCGCGGCGATCAAGATGGCCCGCTCGGGACTTGGCGATCAACGCAAGCCCGTCGGCAGCTTCCTGTTCGCCGGTCCCACCGGGGTCGGCAAGACCGAGGTCACCCGACAGCTGGCGATCACCCTCGGGGTGGAGTTCCTGCGCTTCGACATGTCGGAGTACATGGAGCGGCACACCGTCTCGCGCCTCATCGGCGCACCGCCCGGCTACGTCGGCTTCGATCAGGGCGGACTGCTCACCGAGGCGATCGCCAAGCACCCGCACTGCGTGCTGCTGCTCGATGAGATCGAGAAGGCACACCCGGACGTATTCAACCTGCTGCTGCAGGTGATGGATCACGGCACGCTCACCGACAACAACGGGCGCAAGGCGGATTTCCGCCACGTCATCATCGTCATGACCACCAATGCCGGGGCGCAGGAGATGGCCCGTCCGGCGATCGGCTTCACCCAGCAGGACAACACGACCGACGGCATGGAGGCGATCCGGCGGTTGTTCACGCCGGAGTTCCGTAACCGCCTCGATGCGGTCATCCAGTTCTCGAGCCTCGATGAGACGACCATCGAGCGGGTGGTCGACAAGCTGGTCCTCGAGGTGGAAATGCAGCTCGAGCAGAAGGGCGTGACACTCTCGCTCGACGATGCGGCGCGCCGCTGGATCGCCACCAAGGGCTATGACCCGAAGATGGGCGCCCGGCCGATGGCCCGCACGATCCAGGAGTTCATCAAGCGGCCGCTCGCCGAGGAGCTGCTCTTCGGGCGTCTGGTGGGCGGCGGGCAGGTTCGGGTGTCGGTGGCCTCTGACGGGACGCGCCTGGAGCTCGAGTGCACCGCGGCGGCCCAGCCGGAAGTGACCGCCTAGGGACGTCCGCACGCCCTCCGGCGCGCGGGGCTCGCCCCGGGCGGCGGGTTCAACGTCCGCGGTAGACGATGCGCCCCTTGCTGAGGTCGTAGGGGGTCATCTCGACGGTGACCTGATCGCCGGTGAGGATGCGGATGTAGTTTTTGCGCATCTTGCCGGAGATGTGCGCGGTGACCACGTGGCCGTTTTTCAGCTTCACGCGGAACGTGGTGTTGGGCAGCGTTTCCACCACCTCACCTTCCATCTGGATGGCGTCTTCTTTGGACATATGGCCCTTTGCGTTGCGGGGGCGCGAATTGCAGCACAAATGGCCGTAGCTGTGCAATTTGTCACGCGGGCGGCCTAGGCACCCCCCGGCAGCGGGGCCAGCGGCAACGGCTCGCAGCGCACCCAGCGCTCCAGCAGCGCCCCGAATTGCGCGCGCGCAACGGGGCGCGCCCCGAGGCTCGCCAGATGCGCCGAGGGCATCTGACAGTCGATGAGCGCAATGCCATTGTCCGGACAGCGCCGCACCAGGTGCGCCAGCGCCACCTTCGAGCCGTCGCGCGCGCGGCTGAACATGGACTCCCCGAAGAACACCCCGCCGAGCCGCACGCCGTACAGACCCCCGATGAGCTCGCCTTCGCGGCTGACTTCCACGCTGTGGGCGAAGCCGAGCCGATGCAGCCGCACGTACGCCTCGCGCATCTCGGGGGTGATCCAGGTGCCGGGGCTGCGCGCGCGCGGCGCGGCGCAGGCATCAATGACGGCCTCGAATTGTTGATTAATTGAGACCTTCAGGCCCTTGTTTTGTATGGTCTTTTGTAGGCTCCGATGCAGCCGGAAATCCTCCGGGAAGAGCACAGTGCGCGGGTCTGGCGACCACCAGAGCACCGGCTGGCCGGGCGCATACCAGGGAAAAATGCCGCGCCGGTAGGCGGCCAGCAGCCGCTCGCTCGACAGATCGCCCCCGGCGGCGAGCAGTCCCGGCGGCTCATCGAGGGCCTGCTCGAGCGGCGGGAACCACTCGTGCGAGGCGTGCGGGGAGAGCCAGGTGATGCGCTTCACGCGTGGGCCTTGCGGTACGGGACGTGCGTGCACACTTCCCCGACGTACTCATCGACCCAGTCGGCCTCGCGCTCGAGGTATTCCCCGATCGCCGTGCGGAACGCCTCGTCACGGATCTGGTGCGCCGACCAGGTGAGGCGCGGCTCGAAGCCGCGGCTCACCTTGTGCTCGCCCTGCGTGCCGGGCTCGAATCGCCCGATGCCCTGCTCGATGCAGAACTCGATGCCTTGGTGGTAACAGGTCTCGAAGTGCAGGCTGTGGTACTCGCCGCTCGCGCCCCAGTAGCGGCCCCAGAGCGTCTCGGCCGACCGGAAGAACACCGCGGCGGCGACCGCCCGGCCGCCGTGCAGGGCGATCTTCACCATGAGCGCATCGCCGAGGGTGCGGGCGATTTCCGTGAAGAACGCGCGGGTCAGATACGGCTCGTGACCATGGCGCAGGAAGGTCTCGCGGTGAAAGCCGTAGACGGTCTCGAGCAGTGCCGGCTCGAGCTCGTTGCCGAAGCGGGTGAGAAAGCGGATGCCCGCCTCCTCGACGCGCCGCCGCTCGCGGCGCGCCTTCTTGCGCTTCTCGGCCGTGAAGGTGGCGAGGTACGCCTCGAAGTCACCGTAACCGCGGTTGGTCCAGTGAAACTGGCAGTCCCGCCGCGCCAGCCAGCCGGCCTCGGCACAGGCGGCGCGGTCCGCCTCGGTCAGGAACAGGGCGTGCACGGACGAGCAGCCGCGCTCCTGCGCGAGCTCCCCGAGGGCCGCGATCAGCTGCGCGCGCACCGCGCCGGGCTCGAGTCCGGCGCGCACCAGCAGGCGCGGGCCTGAGGCCGGGGTGAACGGTACGGCCACCGTGAGCTTCGGGTAGTAGGCCCGACCGTGGCGGGCATAGGCCTCGGCCCAGGCGAAATCGAACACGAACTCGCCGAAGGAATTGTCCTTGACGAAGGCCGCTACGGCACCGGCGAGCCCGTCTGCGTCGCGGAGGGTGATGGGGCAGGGCAGCCAGCCGCGTCCCGCGCCGAGGCAGCCGGAGTGCTCGAGGGCGGCGAGGAACTCGTGGCGCAGAAAAGGCTGCTCGGGCCCTGCCAGTGCGTTCCATTGGCCCGGATCGATCTGATCGATGCTCGAGTGGACGGCGAGCTTCATCCGCTATGCCAGGTGGCCGGCCTCCAAGGTCTCGAGGTAGCGATCGGCATCGAGCGCGGCCATGCAGCCCGAGCCGGCCGAGGTGATCGCCTGGCGGTAGATCGGGTCGGCAACGTCCCCGGCGGCGAACACGCCCGCAACGCTGGTGGCGGTGGCGTTGCCGGCGCTGCCGCTGCGCACCTGCAGGTAGCCCTCGCGCATGGCGAGCTGCCCGGCGAACAGCTCCGTGTTCGGCGCGTGTCCGATGGCAATGAACACCCCGGTGACGGGCAGCTCGCGCGCCTCGCCGGTGCGCGTGTGGGCGAGGCGCACGCCGGTGACGCCCGCCGCATCGCCCAGCACCTCAGCGACGGTGTGATCCCAGACCACCGAGACCTTGCCGGCCTCGGCCTCGCGCATCAGCCGGTCCTGCAGGATCTTCTCCGCGCGCAGCCGGTCGCGCCGGTGCACCAGCGTCACGTGGGCGGCGATGTGCGACAGATACAGCGCCTCCTCGACCGCGGTATTGCCGCCGCCGATCACCGCCACCGGCTGGCCGCGGAAGAAGAACCCGTCGCAGGTCGCGCAGGCCGACACGCCGCGACCGCGGAAGGTCTGCTCCGAGGGCAGACCAAGGTATTTGGCGGTGGCGCCGGTGGCGATGATGAGCGCATCGCAGGTGTAGAGGCCGCTGTCGCCCACCAGGCGAAACGGCCGCGCGCCGAGGTCGCACGAGCCGATGTGATCGCTCACGATCTCGGTGTGGAAGCGTTCGGCGTGGCGGCGCAGCCGCTCCATCAGCGCCGGCCCCTGCAGCCCCTCGACGTCCCCCGGCCAGTTGTCCACGTCGGTGGTGGTCATCAGCTGTCCGCCGGCCTCAAGTCCGGTGATCAGCAGCGGGGCGCGGTTGGCGCGGGCGGCATAGACGGCGGCGCTGTAGCCGGCGGGCCCTGAGCCCAGAATGATGAGGCGGCTGTGCCGGGGTTCGCTCATGAATCTCGCTTCCTCAATGCGGCAGGGGATCCGCGGCAGGGGCGGGTGTGCCGGACCGCCGGGACATGCCGTTCATAGTACCAAGGGTGGGGCGGCGGGTACTGCGCTAAAATCGGCGCACTTGTTCTGCCGAGCATGCTGGAGCCGAAAGCGTTGGCCGAGTCCCAGGCGCTCATGCGCCGCCCATCCCGTTTCAGCGCCGCGGTCACGCGCGCGCTGCGCGAGAGCGCCGTCATCGCCATTGCCGCCGCGGCACTGGTGGTGCTGATTGCGCTCGTCAGTTACAACCCCGCCGATGCGGGATTTTTCTTCAGCGGTACCGGCCCGGTCGTGCACAACCGCATCGGACCGGTTGGCGCGTGGCTCGCCGACGGGCTGTTCGGTCTGTTCGGCGCGCCGGCCTACTGGCTGCCGCTGATGCTGGCGCTGGCGGCCTGGCGCACCCACCGCGGCGGGCGCGAGGAGCCGCCGGGACGCGCCACGCGGCTGGTGCGCGCCGGTGGTCTGGCCCTGCTGCTCATCGCCAGCTGTGCCCTCGCCACGCTCAACTGGCGGCCCGGCGCCCTGCACGAGGGCGCCGGCGGGCTGGTCGGCTCGCTCGCCGGCGGCGGACTGCATGCCGCGCTCGGCTACATGGGCGCGACGCTGGTGATGCTGGTGGCGTGGATGGCGGGCCTGTCGCTCGGGCTCGGGGTGTCCTGGTTCACCATCATGGATCGGCTCGGCGCGTGGGCCTGGGCGGGATTGGAGTGGCTGCGCGAGCGACGCGCCACGGCGCGCGACCTCGCGGTCGGGCGCGAGCATCGTCAGGCGCGCAAGGAGGCGGTGGTGGCCGAGCAGCAGCGCACCGCCACGCGCACCCCGCCGCGCATCAGCGCTCCGCCGCCGCGCATCGAGAAGAGCGAGCGGGTCGAGAAGGAGCGCCAGGTACCGCTGTTCGACCCGGTGAAATCCGGCGACCTGCCGCCGCTGTCGCTGCTCGACGACCCGCCGCCGCGCGAACCGCTGTACTCGACCGAGGCGCTCGAGGGGCTCTCGCGGCTGGTCGAAATGAAGCTGAAGGACTTCGGCATCGAGGCCGAGGTGGTCTCGGTGCAGCCCGGACCTGTGGTCACCTGCTTCGAGCTCAGACCCGCCCCGGGCGTCAAGGCGAGCCAGATCACTACGCTCGCCAAGGACCTGGCGCGCGCGCTGTCAGTGCTCAGCGTGCGCGTCGTCGAGGTGATTCCCGGCAAGAACGTCATGGGGCTGGAGATCGCCAACGAGAAGCGCGAGATGGTCACGCTCGGGGAGATCATCCGCTCGAAGGCCTACGACGAGATCCACTCGCCCCTCGCGCTCGCGCTCGGCAAGGACATCGGTGGCGCGCCCGTGGTGGCGGATCTGGCGCGCATGCCGCACCTGCTGATCGCCGGCACCACCGGCTCGGGCAAGTCCGTCGGGATCAACGCAATGGTGCTCTCGCTGCTGTACAAGTCGACGCCCGAGCACGTGCGGCTGATCATGATCGACCCGAAGATGCTCGAGCTGTCGGTCTACGAGGGCATCCCGCATCTGCTCTCCCCGGTGGTCACCGACATGAAGCAGGCGGCGAACGCGCTGCGCTGGTGCGTCGCGGAGATGGAGCGGCGCTACCAGCTGATGGCCGCCCTCGGGGTGCGCAACATCGCCGGCTTCAACCGGCGCGTGCAGGACGCCAACACCGCCGGCAAGCCCATCCTCGACCCGGTGCAGCTCGCGCGCGCGGCCAACGATCCGAGCATCGATCAGAGCCAGATCCCGCTCCTCACGACGCTGCCGTACGTGGTCGTGGTGATCGACGAGCTCGCCGATCTGATGATGATCGTCGGCAAGAAGGTCGAGGAGCTGATCGCGCGTCTGGCGCAGAAGGCGCGCGCCTCGGGCATTCACCTGGTGCTGGCCACCCAGCGACCCTCGGTGGACGTGATCACCGGTCTGATCAAGGCCAACATTCCCTGCCGGATCGCCTTCCAGGTCTCGGCCAAGGTCGACTCGCGCACCATCCTCGATCAGATGGGCGCCGAGACACTGCTCGGCCACGGCGACATGCTCTATCTGCCCTCCGGCACCTCGCTGCCGACGCGGGTGCACGGCGCGTTCGTCTCCGACCAGGAAGTGCACCGCGTGGCCGAGGCGCTGAAGAAGGCGGCGCCGCCGAATTACATCGAAGAGGTGCTCTCAGGCCCCCAGGGCCCGATTCCGGGACTGCCGGGCGAGGAGGGCGAGGGCGGCCTGGAGGCCGATCCGGAGCAGGATGCGCTCTACGACGAGGCGGTCCGGATCGTCACCACCGAGCGCAAGCCGTCGATCTCCTACGTGCAACGGCGCCTGAAGATCGGCTACAACCGCGCTGCGCGGCTGCTCGAGACCATGGAGGCAGCAGGGCTGGTCGGCCCGCTGCAATCGAACGGGTCGCGCGAGGTGCTGGTGCCGGCGCGCCCGGAGGACTGAGAATTGATGAAGAACGTGTTGCCCCTGGCGGCGCTCGCCGCCGCGCTCGCTCTCGCCCCGCCGCCGGCGCCGGCGGCACAGGCGCCCGTCGCGGCCGTTGCGCAGGCGCCGACGCCGCTCGATCGGTTTCTCAGCCGTCTGCACACCCTGCGGGTGAGCTTTCGCCAGACGCTCGTCGATGCGCACGGCGCGTTGCTGTCACGCTCGGCCGGCACGCTCATCGTCGAGCGGCCGGGCAAGTTCCGCTGGAGCATCCACCCGCTGCCCGCTCAGGCCGGCGCAGCCGCCTCGGGTGCCGGTCAGCTGATGGTGGCCGACGGGCGCAACCTGTGGTTCTACGACCGCGACCTCGAGCAGGTTACGGTGCAGCCGGTGAGCGCGGCGCTGTCGGCGACCCCGGCGATGCTGCTGTCCGGCACGGTCGATGTGCGGGCGCACTTCACCGAGCGGCCGGCCGGCCGACGCCAGGGCCTGGAGTGGGTCTACGTCGCCCCGCTGCACGCCTCGGGAGCGGATTTCCGCAGCGCGCTGTTCGGGTTCGAGCGTGGCACGCTCAAGCGCATGATCCTCGAGGACTCGCTCGGGCAGGAGGCGACGATCGTGTTCGAGCAGGTTGCGGTCAACGGACCGGTGGCCGCCCAGACGTTCGAGTTCGCGCCGCCCGCGGGCGTTGATGTGATCGGAACACCCGCGCGGTGAGCGGGGCGGCTCCAGTTGCGCCCGATGCGGCGCGGCCGCTCGCCGATCGGATGCGGCCACGCTCGCTCGATGAGGTGGCCGGCCAGACGCACCTGCTCGGGGCCGGCAAGCCGCTGCGCCAGGCGATCGAGACCGGCCGGCTGCATTCGCTGATCCTGTGGGGACCGCCCGGTACCGGCAAGACCACGCTCGCGCGGCTGATCGCCCAGCGCAGCCAGGCGCAGTTCATCGCGCTCTCGGCCGTCATGGCCGGTGTGAAGGATATCCGTGCGGCGGTCGAGGCGGCGCGCGCCGAGCGCGAGCGCTCCGGCCGGCCGACCGTGCTGTTCCTTGACGAGGTGCACCGTTTCAACAAGGCACAACAGGACACGTTCCTGCCGTACCTGGAGGACGGCACGCTCACCTTCGTCGGGGCGACCACGGAGAACCCCTCGTTCGAGGTGGTGAGCGCGCTGCTCTCGCGCGCGCGGGTGTACGTGCTGAAGCCGCTCGGCGAGGCGGAGCTGGTGCGCCTGCTGCGCACGGCGCTGACGGACCCCGAGCGCGGGCTCGGTGCGCTTTCGCTCGCGGCCGAGTCCCAGGCGCTCGAGCTCATTGCGCGGGCCGCCGACGGAGATGGTCGGCGCGCGCTCAACATGCTCGAGCTCGCCGCCGGTCTCGCCGAGGCAGCCGGTCCCGGCGAGGGCATCACGCTCGCACGGGCCGAGGAGGTCGCAAGCGGCACGCGGCGGCGCTTCGACAAGGGTGGGGAGCAGTTCTACGACCAGATCTCGGCCCTGCACAAGGCGGTGCGCGGCACCGACCCCGATGCGGCGCTGTACTGGCTCGGTCGCATGCTCGATGGCGGGTGCGATCCGCTCTACGTCGCGCGCCGGGCGGTGCGCATGGCGATCGAGGACATCGGGCTCGCCGATCCGCGTGCCTTCACGCTGGCGCTCGATGCGTGGGAGGCGTACGACCGGCTCGGCAGCCCGGAAGGGGAGCTCGCCATCGCCAACGCGGTGGTCTACCTCGCCTGTGCGCCGAAGAGCAATGCGGTGTATGTCGGATTCGGCGAGGTCAAGGCCGACGTCGAGCGCTTCGGCACGCTCGATGTGCCGCTGCGCCTGCGCAACGCGCCGACCCGGCTGATGAAGGATCTGGGCTACGGACAGGGCTATCGCTACGCGCACGATGAGCCGCAGGCCTATGCCGCCGGGGAGCGCTACCTGCCCGATGAGATGCCCGATCGGCGATACTATCGCCCGGTGCCGCGCGGGCTGGAGATCAAGATTGGCGAGGCACTCGAGAAATTGAGGAAGGCGAAACCATGATTGATCCGAAGCTGCTGCGCTCCGACCCCGAAGCCGTCGCCCGCAACCTCGCGCGCCGGGGTTTCGCGCTCGATGTCGAGCGGCTGCGCGCGCTCGAGGAGCGGCGCAAGATCGCCCAGATCGAATCGGACCGGCTGCGCGCCGAGCGCAATGCCAACGCCAAGGCGGTCGGCATGGCCAAGGGGCGTGGCGAGGATGCGGGCGCGCTGCTCGCGCGCGGGGAGCAGATCACCAGCGAGCTCGCCGCGGCCGACGCCGCGCTGACCGCGGTGCAGAGCGAGCTCGACGGCTGGCTGCTCGGACTGCCGAACCTGCTGCACGAGTCGGTGCCGGAGGGCCTTGGTGAGGCCGACAACCGCGAGGTGCGCCGCTGGGGCACGCCGCGTGGTTTCGAGTTTGAGCCGCTCGATCACGTAACCCTGGGTGAGCGACTCGGCGGCCTCGACTTCGAGGCCGCCGCGCGTATCTCGGGAGCGCGCTTCGTGGTGATGCGCGGTCAGATTGCGCGGCTGCACCGGGCGCTCGCGCAATTCATGCTGGACCTGCACACGCTGGAGCACGGCTACACCGAGGTCTACACGCCGTACCTGGTGCAGAGCCAGGCGCTGCTCGGCACCGGCCAGCTGCCGAAGTTCGAGGCGGATCTGTTTGCGGTCCGCGGCGAGCAGGGCTTGTATCTCATTCCCACCGCCGAGGTGCCGGTCACCAACCTCGTGCGCGAGCAGATCGTGCCGGCCGAATCGTTGCCGTTGCGCTTCGTGTGCCACACGCCGTGCTTCCGCTCGGAGGCCGGATCGGCGGGCAAGGACACGCGCGGCATGATCCGCAACCACCAGTTCGACAAGGTCGAGCTGGTGCACATCGTGCGTCCGGAGGACTCCTACCGCGCGCTCGAGGAGCTCACTGCGCACGCCGAGCAGGTGCTCAAGCGGCTCGAGCTGCCGTTTCGCACCATGGCGCTGTGCTCGGCCGACGTCGGCGCCTCAAGCGCCAAGACCTACGACCTGGAGGTCTGGCTGCCCTCGCAGCAGCGCTACCGCGAGATCTCCTCGTGCAGCAACTTTGAGGCATTTCAGGCCCGGCGCATGCAGGCGCGCTGGCGCGCCCCGCAGGGCAAGCCCGAGCCGGTGCATACGCTCAACGGCTCGGGACTGGCCGTCGGACGCACGCTGGTCGCGGTGCTCGAGAACTACCAGCAGGCCGACGGCAGCGTGCTCGTGCCGAGCGCGCTCAAGCCCTATCTCGGCGGCCGCGAGCGCATCGGAACCGACTGAGCGGGATCGCGGCGAGCAGCCCCGGGGGGCCGACGCCCCCGTCGCAGTGCCCCCGCTGAGCGCAGCGGCAGCCCGCTCGAGGGCCGGCGTGAATGCGCCGAGTCGAGGCCGAGGCGCGATGGGCGCATCTACTAGGCGTGGTAGTAGATACGGGTCGTCCCGTTAAATTGCGGCCTATCTGCCGCGGCTGAGGGCGGGCGGGTGCGAGAGGCGCCCGCCGCAGGGGCTGCCCGGCGTCGCAGTCCAGCTGCCTCGGCACAAGGGTCTTTCGTGAAGTCCATCGCCCACGCGCTCCTCGCCGCGCTCGCATT
>JAKAZL010000012.1 GCA_021815925.1 Pseudomonadota bacterium
GCCGGAGTTGGCGAAAACCGTCTTCATAAGAGCCTCTGCAGGGGCTTCGATCCCAAAAAAGGACCCGATCCAAAGGGCCGGCAAGTCTACTGAAGGCCGGCCCGTATTGCAAAAGGCAGCGCAGCCGTCGGCCGTGCCGGGGGGGTGCGGGGGGCGGCCACCCGGTGGTGCAGCCTTATATAATGGGAGCATGCCATCCTGCCCCCCCCTCGATGCCTGGATCGCCGCTGCGGACCGGGCGCTGCGCGCCCTCGGCGCGCCGGCCCAGGCCGCCCGCCCGGTTCCCGGGACACCTGCCACGGCCCAGTCAACGCTGTCGGCGGACGACCGCCGGCGGAGCGCCGGCCTGATGCGCGTCAATCATGCCGGGGAAATCGCCGCCCAGGCGCTCTACCACGGACAGGCGTTCGCCGCGCACAGTGCATCAACCCGCGAAATGCTCCTGCATGCGGCGCGCGAGGAGACCGACCATCTGGCCTGGTGCGCCGAGCGCCTCGGCGAGCTCGAGTCCCGGCCGAGCCGGCTCGACCCGCTGTGGTATGCCGGTTCGTTCGCCATCGGCGCGCTGGCGGGCGTGCTCGGCGATCGGATCAGCCTCGGCTTCGTGGTCGAGACCGAGCGCCAGGTCGAGGGACACCTCGATGCCCACCTGGAGACGCTGCCCGGGGAGGACACCCGCAGCCGCGCCATCGTCGAGGCGATGCGTACCGATGAGATCGCGCACGGCGCGAATGCCCGGGCGGCCGGTGGCGTCGAGCTGCCGCTGCCGATACGGGCGCTGATGCGCGCCACGGCCCGCGTCATGACCACCACGGCGTACTGGATCTGAGCGCCTCCGGCACCCCGGGGTGCACATCGCGCTGGTTTTCCCGGCACCCCGTGAGGTACGCTTTCGTCCTGGGGAACAAATTAAGTAATCTTCTCTCCTCAGGACCACATTTCTACGCGGGGAGCCGGTGATGGAAGAAAACGTCGTCAAGCCGCTGAGTGATATTCCGGCGATCAATCGCTTCCTCAGTTACTGCCGTATCCGCACCGTTCCTTCGAAGACGGTGGTGATCCACGCGGGCGATCTGCCGGATGTTCTCTACTACATCATCAGCGGATCGGTCGAGGTGATGATCGAGGACGAAGAGGGCAACGAGATGGTGCTCGCGTACCTCAACCGCGGGCAGTTCTTCGGTGAGATGGGCTTGTTCTTCCAGGACCAGGCCACCCGCAGCGCGTGGGTCCGCACGCGCAACGCCTGCGAGTTGGCGGAGATGACCTACCCGCGCTTCCGGCAGATCGCCGCGGAGAGCCCGGGGTTGGTGTTCGAGCTGGCGACCCAGCTGGCAACGCGCCTCGACCGCACCAATCGCAAGCTCGGCGACCTGGCATTCGTCGATGTGACCGGCCGGGTGGCGCATGCCATCAACAACCTGTGCGACGAGCCGGACGCGATGACCCACCCGGAGGGCATGCAGATCAAGGTCAGTCGCCAGGAGCTCTCGCGCCTCGTCGGCTGTTCGCGCGAGATGGCCGGCCGCGTGCTGAAGGTGCTCGAGGATCAGGGGCTGCTGCGGGCCACCGGCAAGACCATCGTCGTGTTCAACGCGCGTCCCAAGATGCGCACCCGCCCGGTCGTCGTGCCCGTCAAGCCGACCGGCAAGGGTGGGCGTCCGGCCGGCTCCGGCCCGGAAGACTGAGCGCGTCGCGCCCGGCGCTCACGCGCCGGTGATCTCGGCCCGCATGGCCCGAATCGTCTCGGCATAGTTCGCACTGCCGAAGATCGCCGATCCGGCAACGAAGGTGTCCGCGCCGGCGCGCGCGCAGGCGCCGATGTTCTGCACCTTCACCCCACCGTCGACCTCGAGCCGCACGGCGCGGCCGAGCGCATCGATCCGCCGGCGCACCGCGGCGATCTTCTCCAGGGCCGAGGGGATGAACTGCTGGCCGCCGAAGCCGGGATTCACCGACATGATCAGCACCAGGTCGAGTTTCTCGAGCGTGTAATCCAGCCACTCAAGCGGGGTGGCCGGGTTGAGCACCAGGCCGGGCCGGCAGCCGTGCTCGCGGATCAGCCCGATGGTCCGATCGACGTGATCGCTCGCCTCGGGATGGAAGCTGATGAACCCGGCGCCGGCGCGCGCGAAGTCCGGCACGATCCGGTCGACCGGGCGGACCATCAGGTGCACGTCGATCGGAACCTTCACGCCGCGTTTGTGCAGCGCCTCGCAGACCGGCGGGCCGATGGTCAGGTTCGGGACGTAGTGGTTGTCCATCACATCGAAATGGATCAGATCGGCGCCGGCGGCCGTGACCGCGTCGACCTCCTCGCCGAGCCGCGCGAAGTCCGCGGACAGGATCGAGGGCGCGATCCAGTGCCCGCTCACCGGGCCGGTCCGGTGAGCCGGCGCAACGCCTCGTGATACTTCTCGCTGGTGCGCGCGATGAGCTCGGGCGGCAGCTTCGGGCCCGGCGCGCGCTTGTTCCAGTCGAGCGTCTCGAGGTAATCACGCACGAACTGCTTATCGAAGCTCGGCGGGCTCACGCCGGGGCGATAGCCGTCCGCCGGCCAGAAGCGCGAGGAGTCGGGCGTCAGCGCCTCGTCGATCAGCGTGAGCGTGCCGTGCTCGTCGAGACCGAACTCGAACTTCGTGTCGGCGATGAGGATGCCGCGCGCGCGCGCGTGGGCGGAGGCGAACTCGTAGAGCGCGATGGCGCTCGTGCGCACCTGGGCGGCGAGTTCGCTGCCGATCAGCTGTTCGGTCGCGGCGAAGGAAATGTTCTCGTCGTGTTCGCCGGCGGCCGCCTTGGTGGCCGGCGTGAAGATCGGTTCCGGCAGGCGCGCAGCCAGGGTGAGCCCCGCCGGCAGCGCGACGCCGCACACGCTGCCGGTTCGCTGGTAGTCCTTCCATCCCGAGCCGGCGAGATAGCCGCGCACGACCGCCTCGATCGGCAGGGCCTTCAGGCGTTTGACGATCACGGCGCGTCCCTCGAGCAGCGCCAGGTCGGCCGGATCGCGCACCACCGAGTCGAGTGGCCGCCCGGTGAGGTGGTTCGGGATGATGTGCCGGGTACGCTCGAACCAGAACTCGGAAATGCGGTTCAGCACGCGCCCCTTGCCGGGGATCGGATCGGGCAGCACGACATCGAATGCGGACAGCCGGTCGGTGGTCACGATCAGCAGCGCATCGGGACCGGCCGCGTAGATGTCGCGGACCTTGCCCTCGTGGATTTTCTCGAGGCCGCGCAGCGAGGTGCGGAAGACGGTGGGCGCATCCATGCTTGCTACTATAGCAGCGCATGCACGGCTCGCACTCACCCGCACCCACATGAAATACACCGGCAAGCTCACCGGCGGGCTGCTCGGCTTCGTGCTGGGCTTCGGACCGGTCGGGGCCGTGCTCGGGGCGCTGCTCGGCCACCAGTTCGACCTCTACAGCGAGCAGCGCACCGCCGGCGGGCACTCCGCGCAGGCCGCGGCGGTTGGGGAGCGCTTCTTTCGTGCCACCTTCCGGGTCATGGGATTTCTGGCCAAGGCCGATGGACGGGTTTCCGAGCAGGAGATCGCCGCGGCGCGCGCGGTGATGGGGCAGTTGGGGCTCGCTGCAGCGCAGGTGCACCTCGCGATCGAGCACTTTACGGCCGGCAAGCGGCCGGGCTTCGACCTGCCCGGGGAGCTCGGCGATCTGGCCCGGGCCTGTGTCGGCCGTCCGCGTCTGAAGCGGGTGTTCATCGAGCTGCAGGTGCGCGCCGCGCTCGCCGGCAACGATCTCGAGGGGCCGGTTCGGCCGCTGCTCTTGCAGATCGCCGCGCGGCTCGGGATCTCGGCCCTGGAATTCGCCCAGATCGAGGCGGCGCTGCGCGTCCACGCGCGCGGTCCGGGCGCGCAGGCCCGGTCGGATGGAACACAGGATCTGGAGCGGGCCTACCAGGTGCTCGGCGTCGGCGCCGCGGACAGCGACCGGGACGTCGTGCGCGCCTACCGCCGCCAGCTGAGCCGCAATCACCCCGACAAGCTCAAGGCCAACGGTTTGCCCGAATCGATGGTCGAGCATGCCAAGCAGCGGACCCAGCAGATCATCGAGGCCTACGAGCTGATCCGGGCGCGCCGTGGCATGCGCGCCTGAGTGCGGCGCGGGTGACAGGCGTGTGCGCGGCGCTTAATCTCTACCGGGCATGTGGGCGAGAATCTGGGCATTTCTGGATGACTGGTTCTTCGGTTCCGCCGAGGGTGGGAGCCCGACGCGCTCCCGGCTGATCCGCGGCCTGAGCTATCCGTATGCCGTGCTGCGCGATCTGACCGGCGGGCAGATCAACCTGCGCGCGATGGGGTTGGTCTATACGACGCTGCTGACCCTGATCCCCCTGGCAGCCTTCAGCATCGCGATCCTGAAGCTGTTCGGCGCGGGTGGTGACCTGCAGCCGGTTGTCTACCAGTTCTTCAGCGCCCTCGGGCCCGCGGATGCCGCCAAGGTGACCTCGCGTGTGATGCAGTTCGCCAATCGAGTCGGCGGCGGGGTGCTCGGCTCGGTGGGCTTCGCGCTGCTCGCCTGGACGCTGATCGGCACGATCAAGAAGGTCGAGGACAGCTTCAATTTCCTCTGGCGCGTGCAGAAGCCGCGCAGCTTCGCGCGCCGCATCACCGAGTACCTCACGCTCGTGGTGGGGGGGCCGGCGATCCTCATGATGTTCATCGGCCTGTCGCACCGTGCGATCGACAGTGCGCCGTTCCGTGATCTGACGCGCCTGCCCTGGGTCGATCTGCTCACCACCACGGGCATCAAGATCGCGCCCGATGCGATGCTGATCGTCGCCTTCACGGGGCTGTACCTGCTGGTGCCCAATACGCGCGTGCGCGCCCGTCCGGCGCTGATCGGTGCGGTAGTGGCCGGGGTGCTCTGGGGCGCGGTCGGGCGGATGTTCACGGCCTTCGTGGTGCATTCCACGCGCCTCGCCATCGTCTACGCCGGCTTCGCGTTCATCGTCGCCGGTCTGCTGTGGACGTACCTCGGCTGGCTGATTCTGCTCGCCGGAGCGCAGCTGTCGTTCTACATCCAGAACCCAACCTATCTGCGCCTCGGGCTGCAGGAGCTGAAGCTCTCGGGAGCGGAGGTCGAGCAGCTCGCCCTGCGGGTGATGTACCTGGTGGGGCGGGCGTATCTCACCGGCGAGCGGCGCTGGAGTCTCAACGCGCTGGCCACCGATCTGGGCCTGCCCGAGATCGCGCTCGCGCAGATGGTGCTCGCGCTCGAGCACGGCGGACTGCTGGTGGTTACCGAAGACGATGCGCTGCTACCGGCGCGCGATCTGGGCCGGATCCGTCTCGCGGACATCCTGGAGGTGGCGCGCAGCCGCCGTCCGGGTGATTTCAATCCCCGTCAGGTGCCGATTCCCGCCGTCGACCGGCTGCTCGGCGCGATCGACGAGGCGCGCCGCCACCGGTGCGGGGAGCTCACGCTGCGCGATCTGGTGCAGGAGCCGCCGCGCCCGGCCCTTGTGGTGGCCGCGGGCAGCGATGGCTGAGTGTCCGGGCCGCTAGATCCGCTCGACGCCCGTTGCGGTGCCGACCAGCAGCACGTCCGCCGGGCGCGCCGCGAACAATCCGACAGTGACAACGCCCGTGATGGCACCCAGCTCGCGCTCGAGCGCGCAGGGGTCGACGATCGACAGTCCGTGCACGTCGAGGATGTGGTTGCCATTGTCCGTGACGAGTCCGCGGCGCCACACGGGGCGGCCACCCCGCGCCTCGATGGCTCGAGCCACCAGTGCGCGGGCCATCGGTATGACCTCGACGGGCAGGGGGAAGGCACCGAGGGTGCCGACCAGCTTGTTCTCATCGAGGATGCAGACGAACCGTTCCGCCGCCGCAGCCACGATCTTCTCGCGGGTGAGCGCCCCGCCGCCGCCTTTGATCAGGTGGCGCGCCCGGGTCGCCTCGTCGGCGCCGTCGACGTACAGCTCGAGGCCGGTGAGTTCGTTGAGATCGAGGACCTCGATGCCGGCGGCGCGCAGCAGGCCGGTGGTGGCCTCTGAGCTCGATACGGCCGCGCGGATCAGTCCGGGCCGCGTGGCGAGCGCCTCGATGAAGTGCCCGACGGTGGAGCCGGTGCCGACGCCGAGCACGCTGCCGGGCTCGATGTAATCGAGCGCCGCTACGGCGCTGCGTCGCTTCTTGGCATCGGAATCGTTCGAACCTGAGCGGGGAGTCTGTGTCACGGCGATTCCCGGGGGCTGAAACGAATGTGCCCGCTGACGCGGGCACGAGGGCATCGAACTTTGTTCACTCGGCGGCCGCTCTCGCGGCCGCCGAGCGAAAGGCCTCACTTCTTCTTCGCAGCTTTCTTCTTCGCGGCCTTCTTCTTTGCCTTCGCCATGTTGGCTCTCCAGTTGACGGGTTAGTCCGAGGGCCGAGTATATACATGCGAAACAAAAATACAAGCAAGTCCTAAGAGGATGTGCTAACCGCCGATGGACTGCGCCGTGCGATTCGATGAGCGCGGCGTACTGTTCCCGTTGCTCAGGGTGAGGTGCGTCGGCTGGTGCAGCGGATGATGCGCCGCTCGGTGATCACCATGTCGAGCGGCACGTCGTGCGCGGCGCGCTCGATGCGCACGAGCTCCTGCGCCGCATAGGCGAGTCCAACGAGCAAAGGGGAGTGCGTCGTAGCGCGCACCCGCGTGAACGCCAGGGCGCGATCGTAATATCCGCCGCCCATGCCGAGACGGGTGCCGCGGCGATCGAAGCCGACCAGCGGGACGAACACGATGTCGAGCGCGCGTGCGCTCGGCAGCGTGGGGCCGAGCGGTTCTGGAATGCCGAATCGATTGTGCAGCGCCCGGGCGCTCTCCTGCACGAACTGCATCGCGCGCGCAGTGGGGCTGGGGTCGATGCGCGGCAGGTAGATGCGACAGCCGCGGCGGCGGGCGAGCGCGAGCAGCGCAGCGGTGTCGAGCTCTTCGGCGAGGGCGGTGTACAGGCCGATGCGCCATTGCGGGGACAGCAGTCCTTCCTGCTCGGCGAGCAGCGCAACGCGGCGAGCGCTGCGTGCCCGCTCGACAGGGGGGATGCTCCGACGGGCCTGCCGGAGCGAGGCCCGCAAGCGCGCGCGGGCCGCCGCGAGGCTGGAATCAGGGAGCGTCACCCGCCTGTGCCGGTGCGAACCGTTGCTCTCGAACCGGAGCAACAAGTGGGACGGGCTGCGGCAGGTAAGGCTTTCCGCTCAGGGCGGACTTGCACAATTCTGCCGGCAAGCCCCAATGTCCCATGGGTGTTTCAATTAGGGTCCGAGGTAACCCGGCCCGCGTGTCGAACACCGCAGGCGACGCTCGGCCCACTGTACACCAAAGCCTCGCCGTGCGCAGGCGGTGTGCCTGCGGCGCATCCGGGTTCACAGTTCGAGCGGCTGGGTCTGTCCGAGCGCCGCTTCGACCCGCTCGCGCAGGGCGCGGACCTTGTCACCGGCCTCGACGCACACCCGAGTGCCCCGCTCGCGGACCTGCAGCAGCTCGTTCGCCATGTTCAGCGCCACCATGACCGCAATACGGTCGAGGCCGACGACCTTGCCGCTGTCGCGCACTTCGCGCATGCGGGCGTTGAGGTACTCGGCCGCATCGAGCAGCGCCGGACGCTCCTCGTGCGGACAGGCGATCATGTAATCCCGATCCAGTATGCGCACGCTGACGCGCGCGGGGTCCTGGCTCACGCGCCGTGCTCCAGCGTCTTCAGCCGTCCGATCATGGCCTCGACCCGTGTGCGTACCTGTTCGTTCTTCTGCAACAGCGTTGCGCGCTCGTTGTTGAGCGACTCGTGCCGCTGGCGCAGCGCCCGGTTCTCCTCGCGCAGCTGCTCCAGCGCGGCGAGCAGCTCATCGACCCGGTTCGACAGCCGGGTGATCTCGGACTCCAGGGGTGCGGATGCGGTGGCGCTCATGCTGACGTGACTATAGTGCCGGGCTCTCCACGCGGTCAATGCGGGTGCTGCATCGCCTCCCGGGCGGGTCGGGGAACCGCCGCTGCCGACATGCGGCATAATGTCCGGCGATGATGCAATCGAGCTATGCCGAGATCCAAGGCGTCCTCACGGGCGAGCATGCCCTTGCCGAGGCGGCCGAAGCCCACGGCACGCTGACCGGTTCGTTGTGCTCGGCGCCGGGGTATCGCTTCGAGGACTGGCTGCTCGACATCCTGCCCGAGGGCGAGGCCCGAGCAAGCGGCGCCGAGGTGCTGCGGGCGCTGTATCGGCACACCGCCGGGGCGCTGAACGGGGCGCAGATGCAGTTCGGGCTGCTGCTGCCCGATGACGAGCAGCCGATTCTCGAGCGGGCCGGCGCACTGGCCCTGTGGTGTCAGGGGTTCCTCTACGGTCTGGGTCTTGGCGTGCTGCGCGATGCGGCGAGCATGCCCGGGGAGGTCGGGGAGATCGTCAACGACATCACGGCCATCGGCAGCGCCTCGGTCGACACGAGCCAGAGCGAGGAATCCAACGAGGAAGCCTACGCCGAACTGGTCGAATTCATGCGCGTCAGCGTCCAAGTGGTCTTCGAGGAACTCGCCCCGCTGCGCGATGCGCCCACCTCACCCGGAGCGCCCTACCATTGATCAAGCCCGTCAGTCCCGCCGAAGAGTTCGCCCGCCGCCGCAGCGCGCTGATGCGCCTGATGGGGCGGGATGCCATCGCCATCGTTCCCGCCGCGCCGGTGCGCCGGCGCAACAATGATGTCGACTACGCCTACCGCCAGGACAGCGATTTCCATTACCTCACCGGCTTCGGCGAGCCGGAGTCGGTCGCGGTGCTGGTACCGGGCCGCGAGCAGGCCGAGTACATCCTGTTCGTGCGCGAGCGCGACCCGGTGCGCGAGACCTGGGACGGGCGGCGCGCCGGGCCGGCCGGGGCCCGCCGCGCCTACGGCGCGCACGATGCCTTCCCCATCACGGACATCGACGAGATCCTGCCGGGGTTGATGGAGAACCGCGCCAAGGTCTTCTACACCATGGGCATCTACCCGGAGTTCGATCAGCGGGTGGTCGGCTGGGTGAACGGCCTGCGCACCCAGGCGCGCAACGGCCGGCATCCGCCGCAGGAGTTCGTCGCCCTCGACCAGGTCCTGCACGAGCTGCGGCTGTTCAAGTCGCGCACCGAGCTCGAGCTGATGCGCGAGGCGGCGAGGATCGGCGCGCAGGCGCACGTGCGCGCGATGCGCTTCTGCCGCCCGGGCCGCATGGAATACGAGCTGATGGCCGAGATCGTGCACGAGTTCCGCCGTCATGGGGCCGATACGTCCTACTACCCCATCGTGGGCTCGGGACCGAACAGCTGCATCCTGCACTACAACGAAAATGATCAGCCGCTGCGCGACGGCGAGGTGGTGCTGATCGACGCGGGCTGCGAGTACGAGTGCTATGCCTCGGATATCACCCGCACCTTCCCGGTGAATGGGCGGTTCAGTCCCGAGCAGCGCGCCGTTTACGACGTGGTGCACGAGGCCAATCTCGCCGCCATCGCCAAGGTGCGGCCGGGCAATCACTGGAACGAGCCGCACGAGGCGGCGGTGCGCGTGATCACCCAGGGGCTGGTGCGGCTCGGATTGCTCAAGGGCCGGCCGGCGACACTCGAGCGCGATGGCGCATACCGGCGCTTCTTCATGCATCGCACCGGGCACTGGCTGGGCATGGACGTGCATGACGTCGGTGATTACAAGGTCGGGGACGCCTGGCGGGTGCTCGAGCCGGGCATGGTCCTGACCATCGAGCCCGGCATCTACATCCCGCGTGGCGCGCGCGGCGTGCCGAAGCGGTTCCAGGGGATCGGTGTGCGCATCGAGGACGACGTTCTCGTGACGCGCGGCGGTGCCGAGGTGCTCACCGACGCAGTACCCAAGGATGCTGATCAGATCGAGGCGCTGATGGCCGAGCCGCTGGCGGATGCCGGGTGGGCGGTGGCGCAGGTGCGGCGGCGCGCCGGGCGGGGGCAGCGTGCCCGAGCCTGAGGCGCACGGCGCGGCGCGGCAGGTCGATGTCGCGATCGTCGGCGGCGGGCTGGTCGGGGCGAGCCTCGCGCTCGCGCTCGCTGGCACCGCCCGCAGCGTGCTGCTCATCGAGGGCGTGGCACCGGACTCGAGCGCGCAGCCGAGCTTCGATGAGCGCACCACGGCGCTCGGCAATGCCAGCCGGCGCATCTTCCAGAGACTGGGCGTGTGGGACGAGCTGGCGCGCGAGGCCGCGCCGATCCGCACCATCCACATTTCCGAGGCGGGCCGCTTCGGCAGCGCGCGCCTGCGCGCCGTGGAGCAGGGTGTGGAAGCATTCGGTCACGTCATTCCCAACCGCGTGATCGGCGCGGCGCTGTGGCGCGCGCTTCAGCGCGCCGGCGGCGTCACGCTGCGCGTGCCGGCACGGGTCACGGCGGTCAAGACCGACAACGACGGGGCGAGTCTCACCGTCCTCGATGCCACGGGCGCGCAGGAGGTCATCGAGGCGCGACTGTTGGTCGCAGCCGACGGCGCCGAGTCGCTGGTGCGCACCGCCGCCGGCATTGCGGCCGAGGTCGAGGATTACGCCCAGGTTGCGATCACCGCGGCGGTCAGCACCGATCGGCCGCACGACGGCACCGCATACGAGCGCTTCACTCCCGCCGGCCCGGTGGCGGTGCTGCCGTTGCACGGTGGCGGCTACGGAACCGTCTGGGCCTGCGCGCCGCAGCGCGCGAGCGAGCTGCTGGCGCTCGATGAGGCGGACTACCTGGCCGCGCTGCAGGAGCGTTTCGGCTGGCGGGTGGGACGGTTCGTGAAGGTCGGTCGGCGAGCGTCCTACCCGCTGCGGTTGTCGCGTGCCGCCGAAACGGTCGGGCCGCGCACCGTGCTGGTGGGCAACGCGGCGCAGGGGCTGCACCCGATCGCCGGACAGGGATTCAACCTCGGCCTGCGCGATGCGGCGCTGCTGGCGGAGAGCATCGCCGGCGCCCAGGGCGATCCCGGCGCGGGGCAGCTGCTGCGCGCCTACGCCGAGGCGCGAGCCGCGGACCGCACCGGCGTGGTGCGCTTCACCGACTCGCTGGTCAAGCTGTTCGCCAGTTCGCTCCCGGGGGCGAGCCTGGTGCGCAATCTCGGCCTGGTGCTGTTCGATCTGTCGCCGCCGGCCAAGCGCGCGCTCGCTCGGGTGAGCCTCGGCTTCGGGGGGCCCGCGCCGCGCCTGGCGCGCGACCTGCCGCTCACATGAGTCTCGAGGCCTCGCGCTGGGACGTGCTGATCGTCGGCGGTGGACCCGTCGGCGCCTGTGCCGCAGCGTTGCTGCAGCGCGCCGGCGGCACGGCGCGCCGGCCCCTGCGTATCGCGCTGCTTGAGCCAGTGCGCGCAGCGCCGCCGGCGTTGCACGCTGCGCTCGATGTGCGGGTGTCCGCGTGGTCGCGCGCGAGTGAGCGGATTTTGCGGGCGGCGGGGGCCTGGGAGCGGATCCCGGCACAGCGGACCCAACCCTACGAGCGCATGTGCGTGTGGCCGGCGCATCTGCCGGCGCGCAGTCCCGATGCACTGCTGTTCGATGCGGCGCATGCGGGCGAGCCGAATCTCGGCACCATCGCCGAGAACCGTCTGGTGCAGTGCGCGCTGCTCGAGGCTTTCACCGATGCCGGCGGCACCGTCATCCCGGCGCAGTTCTCGCACCTTGCGATCGGCGAGCACGACGTGCAGGTGCAGCTCGGGGCCGATGTCCTGCACTGCGGACTGCTCGTCGGCGCCGACGGGGCGCGCTCGCGGGTGCGCGAGGCGGTCGGGCTGACGGCTGAGGTCGAGAGCTACGGACAGAGCGCAATCGTCGCGAACGTCGCCACCGAGCGTCCGCACGAGCGCACCGCGTGGCAGCGGTTCCTCGGCGCCGGCACGCTCGCCTTCCTGCCGCTCGCCGACGGCGCGAGCTCGATCGTCTGGTCCGTCGATGAGGCGCAGGCACGCGAGCGGATGGCCCTCGCGCCGCAGCAGTTCGAGGCCGCGCTGCTCGAGGCATCCGACGGGGTGCTCGGGGCGGTGCGGCTCACCACCGAGCGGCTGGCGCTGCCGCTGCGCAGGCTGCGCACCGAGCGGCTCGCTGCCGTACGCAGTGCCCTGATCGGGGATGCCGCGCACGTGGTGCATCCGCTGGCTGGCCAGGGCGTCAACCTGGGGCTGCTCGATGCCGCAGCGCTCGCCGAGTGCGTGCTCGATGCGCAGCGTCGCGGCGAGGATCCCGGTGCCGCCGGCGTGTTGCGCCGCTACGAGCGCTGGCGCAAGAGCGAGTTGGCGCCGATGACGCTCGCCATCGACACGTTCAACCGGTTTCTGGCCCACGAGGGCGGCCCGCTCGCGCACTTGGCCCGGCATGGACTCGCCTGGGTGAACCGCAGCGAGTCGCTGAAGCGGCTGTTCATCGCGCAGGCGCTCGGTCTCACCGGGGAGCTGCCGCGGGCGGCCCGCGGCGGGGAGGCGCTCAGCTGAGAGCGATCTGGTCGATCTTCGCGGCGCAGATGAAATCGTTCTCTGACAGGCCGCGGATGGCGTGCGTGGTGTACTGCACCCGGCAGTAGCCGTAGCCGACCTCGAGATCCGGATGATGATCTTCGAGGTTGGCGACGTGTGCGACCGCGTTGACGAAGCTCATGGTGCGAAAGAAGTCCGCGAAGCGGAACTCACGTCTCAGGTAGGGGCCGTCCTCGGACAGCACCCAGCCGCGCGCCAGCCGCCCGAGCAGCGCCTCGGCCTCGGCCCGCGTCAGCGGTGGCACGCCGCCCTCGCAGGGCCTGCATTTCTTCTCGGTCAATGCCTCGCTCATGTCGCGCCCCCGTGCCGTGCCGCCCTCAGGCGGCGGCCGTGTCCTGCGCGGCTCGCCGGGTGAAGCGGCGCGCCACGTACTGTTCGAGTAGTTCCTGAAACTCCTCCGCGATGTGCTCGCCCTTGAGCGTCACGGTTTTCTCGCCGTCCTCGTAGACCGGTGCGACCGGCCGCTCGCCGGTGCCGGGCAGACTGATGCCGATATTGGCGTGCTTGCTCTCGCCCGGGCCATTGACCACGCAGCCCATCACCGCGACGGTCATGTCCTCGACGCCCTGGTAGGCGCGGCGCCACTCCGGCATGCGGTGCCGGATGTGCGTCTGGATGCGCTGGGCGAGCTCCTGGAACACGGTGCTGGTCGTCCGGCCGCAGCCCGGGCAGGCGGTCACCAGCGGCAGGAACGCGCGCAGCCCCATGGTCTGTAGGATCTCCTGCGCGACGATGACTTCCTGCGTGCGGTCCCCGCCCGGCTCCGGCGTGAGCGACACGCGGATGGTGTCGCCGATACCGCGCTGCAGCAGCACCGCCATGCCCGCGGTCGAGGCCACGATCCCCTTCGAACCCATGCCGGCTTCCGTCAGGCCCAGGTGCAGCGGGTAGTCGCAGCGCGCAGCGAGCTCACCGTAGATGGCGATCAGGTCCTGCACACCGCTGACTTTGGCCGAGAGGATGATCCGATCGTGCGCCATGCCGAGGTCCTCGGCGCGCGCGGCGCTCTCCAGCGCCGAGAGCACGACCGCGTTGCGCATGATCTGCTGCGCGCTCAGCGGCTCAGCCCGTGTCGCGTTCTCATCCATGATGCGCGCCAGCAGATCCTGATCGAGGCTGCCCCAGTTCACGCCGATGCGCACCGGCTTGCCGTAGCGGCAGGCGGTCTCGATCATCTCGGCGAACTGCGGGTCGCGCTTGCTGCCGCGCCCGACGTTGCCCGGGTTGATGCGGTACTTGGCCAGCGCCTCGGCGCAGGCCGGGTGCTCGCGCAGCAGCTTGTGTCCGTTGAAATGGAAGTCCCCGATGAGCGGTACCGAGACGCCCATCTGATCGAGACGCTCGCGCACGTGCGGCACCGCCGCGGCCGCCTCCGCGGAGTTGACCGTGATGCGCACCAGCTCGGAGCCGGCCCGCGCCAGGGATTTCACCTGCTGCGCGGTGCCCTCCGCGTCGGCCGTGTCCGTGTTGGTCATTGATTGCACGACGATGGGCGCTGCGCCACCGACGCGCACGGTACCGATGGTGACCTGGACGGAGGAGCGACGCGCGATGGACGACATGGGGAACCTGCCAGTGACTTCGATGACTTGGGGCGAAGCGGAGATTTTACCGGGCCGGGCGGTCTGCCGCGACCACGGCGCGAGCGCAAGCGGTGCATGGCGGGCGCTGCCCCGGGGCTGAAAGGCTGCTATGATCCCCCCCGCCCCGAAAACCAGTCTGCACGGAGAGAGTCCGGCCCAGCGGCCGGAACGCCGAAGGCGCAATTCCCGCCCGGAAACGCTCAGGCCCACGAACGGCAGACTGCGCAGACCCTCAGGCTCTGCGCGGGGTCTCTGGAGAGCGGCAGGCGTATGCGGCGTCCTGCCCACCGAAGGGGAGGGGCATACGTTGCCCGATCTCTCAGGTCACCGGACAGAGGGGCGGCAGGCTGACGTCTGCCGCTTTTTGTCTTCCGGGAGGCTCCATGGCACGACGAACCCCATTATTCGCCCTTCACCAGGCGGCCGGCGCGCGCATGGTGGATTTCGGCGGCTGGGACATGCCCCTGCAATTCGACTCGCTGCTCGCCGAGCATCATGCGGTGCGGCGCGCCGCCGGCGTGTTCGACGTGTCGCACATGTGCGTCATCGACCTCGAGGGCGTTGGGGTGCGTGCGCTGCTCGAGCAGCTCCTCGCCAACGACGTCGGCCGGCTCACTGTCCCGGGCAAGGCGCTCTACAGCTGTCTGCTCAACGAGCGCGGCGGCGTCATCGACGATCTGATCGTGTTCTACCTCGCCGAGCAGTCGTTCCGCGCGGTGGTCAATGCCGGCACCCGCGATAAGGATCTCGACTGGATCGGTCGGCACGCCGCCTCGTTCGGCGTCAAGGTGCGCGAGCGGACCGATCTGGCCATGCTCGCGGTGCAGGGACCGCAGGGGCGCTCGAGCGTCGCCGCGCAGCTCACACCGCAGGCAGCCGCCCGTGCGCTCGCGCTCGGCGCGTTCGTCGGGGCTGAGATCGACGGCTGGTTCATCGCGCGCACCGGATATACCGGCGAGGACGGCTTCGAGATCATGTTGCCGGCGGCCGAGGCCGGGCCGCTGTGGCGCGCGCTGACCGCTGCCGGCGTCGTGGCGTGCGGGCTCGGTGCACGCGACACGCTGCGCCTGGAGGCCGGGATGAACCTCTACGGCAGCGACATGGACGAGGACACCACCCCTCTGGAGTCCGGACTCGAGTGGACGGTCGCGCTGCGGCCGGGCCGCGCGTTCATCGGTCGCGAGGCGCTCGAGGCGCAGCGTGCCCGCGGCATTGAGCGCAAGCTCGTCGGTCTGGTGCTCGAGGAGCGCGGTGTGCTGCGCGCGCATCAGCGGGTGATCGACGCGGACGGGGGCACAGGGGAGATCACCAGCGGCACTTTCTCCCCGACGCTCGAGCGTTCCATTGCGCTGGCCCGCATCCGCGCCGCCGCCCACGGCACGGTGCAGGTCGAGGTGCGCGGCAAGCGGCTCGCCGCGCGCCTCGTGCGGCCGCCGTTCGTCCGGGCCGGCAAATCCCTGATCGGCTGAGCGGCCGGCTACCGCAAGCTGAGTTCCGATCCCTCATTCCTCCAGTCCCATCGGTCCGACCCAACGGAGCGTCGCATGAGCAAGGTTCCTCCCGATCTCAAATACACCCGAACCCACGAGTGGCTGCGGACGCGGCCCGATGGCACGGTGGAAGTGGGCATCACCGATCACGCCCAGCATGCCCTCGGCGACCTGGTGTTCGTCGAGGTCCCGCAGGCCGGCCGCACGGTCGCCGCGGGCGAACCGTTCGCCGTCATCGAATCGGTGAAGGCGGCCTCCGACGTGTACGCGCCGCTTGCCGCAGAGGTTATTGAGGGCAATCCGGCGCTCGAGCATGCGCCGGAGACCCTCAACACCGATCCCTACGGCGAGGGCTGGCTTGCGCGGATCCGTCCCACGGGCGCGCCCGGGGCGCTGCTGAGTGCGGCGGAGTACGAGAAGCTGACCGCGGAGGAGAGTGACTGATGGCCTTCGTTCCGCACACGCCCGAGGACGTCGCGGCCATGCTCGCGGCCATCGGCGTCGAGGACATCGAGCGGCTGTTCGAGGAGATCCCGGCGGCGCTGCGTGTCGGCTCGCTCGCCGGGGTGCCCGAGGCGCTCAACGAGATGCAGCTGGCACGGCTGATGAGCGAGCGCGCACGCCGTGACGGGCGGCCGCTATGCTTCATCGGCGCCGGCGCCTACGAGCATCACATCCCGGCGGCCGTCTGGGCGGTCGCGACACGCGGGGAGTTCTACAGCGCCTACACGCCCTACCAGGCCGAGGCCAGCCAGGGCACGCTGCAGCTGCTGTACGAGTACCAGACGATGATGGCCAGCCTGACGGGCATGGACGTCTCGAACGCTTCGCTCTATGACGGCGCCAGCGCGCTCGCCGAGGCGAGCCTGATGGCCGTGCGCGCCAATCGGCGTTCGCATGCCCAGCGCATTCTGGTGCCGCGCACGGTGCATCCGCACTACCGTCGGGTCGCACGCACCATCGCCGGGAACCAGGGCATCACCTTCGAGGAGCTGCCGCTGTCGCTGGCAAGCGGCTGCACGGCGCTCGAGTCGCTCGAGCCCTACGCGACCGAGGACTGCACCGCGCTCGTCATCCAGCAGCCCAACGTCTTCGGTCGCCTCGAGGCGATCGATGCGCTGACCGACTGGGCCCATGCGCACAACATCCTGGTGATCGCGGTGGTCAATCCGATCTCGCTCGCGCTGCTGAAGCCGCCGGGCGAGTGGGGCGCGCAGGGCGCGGACATCGTGGTCGGCGAGGGCCAGCCGCTCGGCATCCCGCTGTCCTCCGGCGGGCCGTATTTCGGCTTCATGACCACGCGGATGGCGCACGTGCGCCAGATGCCCGGGCGCATCGTCGGGCGCACCGTCGATGCCGACGGCCGGCCGGGCTATACCCTGACGCTGCAGGCGCGCGAGCAGCACATCCGGCGGGCCAAGGCCACCTCGAACATCTGCACCAACCAGGGCCTGATGGTCACGGCCGCCGCGATCCACCTGTCGTTGATGGGCGCCGAGGGGCTCAGGCGCACCGCGCTCGCCTCGCACGCGCGCACCCGGGAGCTGATCGCGGCGCTCGGCGCTGTGCCTGGCGTTCGGCCGCTGTTTCCTGAGCCGGTGTTTCACGAGGCCGCCCTCGGCCTGGAGCGGCCGGTCGCGCCGCTGCTCGAGCGTCTGGCGGCGCGCGGCATCCTCGGGGGCTGGGACCTCGGTGCGGACTATCCCGAGCTCGGCCCGGCGCTGCTGGTGTGCGCCACCGAGACCAAGACGGCTGAGGACATCGAGCGCTACCGCGGCGCCCTCGATGAGTGCCTGCGCGATGCGCGCGCCGCGTGAGGAGAGTTGAACCGATGAGCGCTGCACGAGACACACGCCTGGAAAAGCTGATTTTCGAGTACTCGGTGAGCGGCCGCGGGGCCAACGATCAGTGGCCGGCGCTGCCCGGCGCCGAGGCGAGCGCCGATCTGCCGGCGGCGCTGCGGCGCGCTGCGCCGCCGCTGCTGCCCGAGGTGAGCGAGCTCGAGGCGGTGCGGCACTTCACACGGCTGTCGCAGTTGAACTTCTCCATCGACACGCATTTCTACCCGCTCGGTTCGTGCACGATGAAATACAACCCCAAGGCGTGCAATCAGTACGCGATGCTGCCGGAGTTCCTGGCGCGCCATCCGCTCGCGCCCGAGTCACTCGGTCAGGGCGTGCTCGAGTGTCTGTTCGAGCTGCAGCAGATGCTCTGCGAGGTCACCGGCATGCAGGCGGTAGCCCTCAGTCCGATGGCCGGCGCGCAGGGCGAGTATGCCGGGGTGGCGATGATGCGCGCCTACCACCGCTCGCGCGGCGACCTCGCGCGCACCGAGATCATCGTGCCCGAGGCGGCGCACGGCACCAACCCGGCGACCGCGACCCTGTGCGGCTGCACCGTGCGCGAAGTGCCCGTCGATGC
Source organism: Pseudomonadota bacterium (assembly GCA_021815925.1). GTDB lineage: Bacteria > Pseudomonadota > Gammaproteobacteria > Steroidobacterales > Steroidobacteraceae > 13-2-20CM-66-19. The sequence goes on from JAKAZL010000012.1 coordinate 17,988, forward strand.
CGCGGGCGACGTCGACATCGAGGCGCTCAAGGCCGTGGTCGGACCGAAGACCGCCGGCATCATGCTCACGAATCCCTCGACGCTGGGAGTCTTCGAGCGGCGCATCGAGGAGGTCGCGCGCATCGTGCATGCGGCCGGCGGTCTGCTCTACTACGACGGAGCCAACCTCAACGCCATCCTCGGCAAGGTGCGCCCCGGCGACATGGGCTTCGATGTCATCCACGTCAACCTGCACAAGACCTTCTCGACGCCCCACGGCGGCGGCGGCCCGGGCGCAGGCCCGGTGGGCGTCGCGGCGCGCCTGGCGCCATTCCTGCCGGTGCCCGTCGTGGCCCGCCGGGACGGGCGTTACGTGTGGCTCGCCGAGCGCGACCTGCCGCACTCGATCGGCCGGCTGTCGGCCTTCGCGGGCAATGTCGGGGTCTTGCTGCGTGCGTATGTGTACATGCGCATGCTGGGCCGCGCGGGCATGGCCCAGGTGGGTGAGTACGCCACTCTCAATGCCAACTATCTGCTGGCGCGGCTCACCCGGGCGGGATTCGAGGCCGCCTATCCGCACCGCCGGGCCAGCCACGAGTTCATCCTCACGCTGCGCCGCCAGGCGCGCGAGCTCGGGGTGACGGCCATGGACTTTGCCAAGCGGCTCCTCGATCATGGCCTGCATGCGCCGACCACCTATTTCCCGCTGCTGGTGCCGGAATGTCTGCTGATCGAGCCGACGGAGACCGAGAGCAAGGCGACCCTGGACGCCTTCGCGCAGGCCATGGCGGACATATTGCTCGAGGCTGCGCAAGAACCCGAGCAGGTCACGAGCGCTCCGCATACCATGCCGGTACGGCGGCTCGATGACGTGCGGGCGGCCAAGCAGCTGGACCTTGCGTGGAAACCGAGCCCATAGCCATCGAGCGTGGCATCAAGCCCAGAGGCGTCGTTCGCGTCCTGCGTGCCTTCGGAGCGAGCTGGCGGGGACTCGCCGGCGCCTTCAGGGGCGAGGCGGCCTTCCGCCAGGAGCTGACGTTCGCGGCGCTGGCCGGCCCGCTCGCGCTGTGGCTCGGGCGCGACGGCACGCAGCGCGCCGTGCTGCTCGCGCCGGTCCTGCTGATCCTCGTGGTCGAGCTGCTCAACAGTGCCATTGAGGCGACCGTCGATCGCATCGGGCTCGAACGCCACGCGCTCGCCGGACTGGCCAAGGACTTCGGCTCGGCTGCCGTGTTCATGTCGTTCGTACTGCTCTTTGCCGTGTGGGCGCTGGTGCTGCTCGGCCGCTAGGCCGCTGTGATTCGGGGGGACGATGCGATTGCTGCGACTGCCGTACCTGGGTCTGCTGATTGTCCCGCTCGCTCTGGCCGCGGGTGCCGCGCGCGCCGCTCCGCCGCCGCGGGCGCTGCCGGGCGGCACGGCCGTGGCGGCTCACCTGGCGCGCCAGGCCGCGGCGCTGGAGTCCAACCCCACCTGGGCCGCCACGCTCGCGCGCATTGCCAGCAGCGTCGTCGCGATCAACTTCAACCAGGACCGGGCGTTCGACACGGACGTCAATGAGACCGCGGAGGCGACCGGATTCGTCGTCGACGCCAAGCGCGGCATCATCCTCACCAACCGCCACGTCGTCACGCCGGGGCCGGTGACGGCGACCGCCACGTTCCTCGATCGCGAGCAGATTCCGATCTACCCGATCTACCGCGACCCGGTGCACGACTTCGGCTTCTACCGGTTCGACCCGAAGAAGCTGCACTACATCCACCCCAAGGCGCTCGAGCTCGATCCGGCCGGGGCCCAGGTCGGGCGGGAAATCCGCGTGATCGGCAACAACGCCGGGGAGCAGCTGTCGATCCTCGCCGGCACGCTCGCGCGGTTGCACCGCCGGGCACCGAACTACGGGTTCGGCAACTACAACGACTTCAACACGTTCTACCTGCAGGCGGCCTCCGGCACCTCCGGCGGCTCCTCCGGCTCGCCGGTCATCGATATCCGCGGGCACGTGGTGGCCCTGAACGCCGGCGGCGCCAACAACGCGGCCTCGAGCTTCTACCTGCCGCTCGCGGCGGTGCAGCGGGCGCTGCGTCTGATTCAGCGGGGCCGGCCCGTCAGCCGCGGCACGCTCTACACCATCTTCCATTACACCCCGTTCGACGAGCTGGGGCGGCTCGGCCTGACCCCGCCGCTCGAGGCGGCCGTTCGCAAGGCGTTTCCGCAGCGCACCGGGATGCTGGTGGTGAGCACCGTGCTGCCCGGCTCGCCGAGTGCGCGCGTGCTGCAGCCCGGGGACATCCTGGTGCGCATCGACGGGCATTACGTGACGACCTTCGGGCCGCTCGAGCGTCTCCTGGATGATTCGGTCGGCCGTCAGATCCAGCTCCAGCTCGAGCGCGGGGGGCAGACGATCTCCGTGACGCTGCCGGTCGGAGACCTCAACGCCATCACGCCGGACGCCTACGTGCAGTTCGGCGATGCGGTCGTCAACACGCTGTCCTACCAGATGGCGCTGCAGCTGAACGTGCCGCCCCGGGGAGTCTGGGTCGCCAACCCCGGCTACGTGCTGGGCGGCGCGGGCGTGCCGCGCGGGGCGGTCATTCATGCCATCGACGCCTGGCCGATCGACACGCTGGGCCAGTTCCGCCGGGCGATCGCCCGGATTCCCGACGGCGCTTACGCGACGGTGCGCTTCACGCTCGCCAGCGATCCGAACAGCACCGAGCTCGCCTACTTCCGCATGGAGCGGCGCTGGTTTCCGGCCGAGTACTGCGTGCGCGACGATCAGATCGGGCTGTGGCCCTGCCGCGCGCTGCCGGCCGGCCCGCCGCGGCCACCGCATCCGGTGATGTCGACCGGCTTTCCGGTCTACCGCAATCCGGTGCTGAACCGCCTGGCCCACTCGCTGGTGGCAGTGACCTTCAGCATGCCGTACTCGGTCTCCGGTGTGACGGAGCACTTCTACCACGGCACCGGCCTGGTGGTGGACGCCCGGCGCGGCTGGGTGGTGGTGGACCGCAACACCGTTCCGGTCTCGCTGGGGGACGTCACGATCACCTTCGCCGGCACCGTGCAGGTGCCGGGCCGGGTGGTGTATGTCAGCCCGATCCATAACCTGGCCGTCGTCGCCTACGACCCGCGACTGATCGGCTCGACGCCGGTGCGCTCCGCGCACCTGGTGATGCACCCGCTGGTCTCGGGTGAGCCGATCGACGTCGTCGGCATCGGCAACGACAACGATCTGCACTTCCGCAGCACCCAGGTCTCGAGCATCGAGCCGCTCGGGCTGCCGCTGTCGCGCACCATGCGCTTCCGCGACACCAATATCGAGAGCATCCAGCTGGTCAACCCACCGAACAACTTCGATGGGGTGCTCACCGACGGCCGTGGCGAGGTCATCGGGTTGTGGTCGAGTTTCGCCTTCGACACCGCCAACGGGGTGGGTCAGGATCTGCAGGGCGTGCCCATCGGGCCGGTGCACGACATGATCGAGCGCATGCGCAGCGGCCAGCCGCTGCACTCCCTCGACGTGGAGCTCGGGCTCACGCCGCTTGCCAGCGCACGGCTGATCGGGCTCACCCCCCTCTGGGCTGAGCGGCTCGCCGCGCACAGCACGACGCGCCGCGTCGTGCTGACGGTGATCCGCACCACCGGCGGTTCACCGGCCGCGCGGCTGCTCGAGCCCGGGGACCTGCTGCTCGCGATCGACGGTCACGTGGTCACGCGCTTCGAGCAGGTCGAGCGCGCCACTGCCGATCGCAGTCAAGTGAGCCTGACGGTGTGGCGGGGACGCCAGGCGCTGACGCTGAACGTGCCGACGGTCGTGCTCTCCGGCACGCGTCTGCACCGGGTGGTGCAGTGGGCCGGCGCGACGCTGCAGCGGCCGTTCCACTCGATGCTGGCGCAGCGCGGCGTGCCGCCGGTCGGGGTCTACGTGGACAACTTCGACTACGGTTCGCCGGCGGCCCGATATGGCCTGTACTCGGGGCTGCGCATCGTCGCGGTCGACGGCCATCCCACTGTGGACCTTGATGCGTTCCTGCGCGCCGTGGCCCACCGGCCCGATCACGCCTCGGTGCGGATCACTACGCTCGGCTGGAACAACGCCCCGCACGTCATCACCCTGACGCTCGACAATCACTACTGGCCGGCCTACGAGCTGGTGCGCACCGACGGTAGTGGCTGGGTGCGGCGCGCGCTGCCCTAGCCGGCGCGACGGAGCGGGCGGATGGGTCGAGTGACACCTGCGCAGATCGCGGCTGCCGCGCGTGCGCTGCGCGCCGGCGAGCTGGTGGCCTTCCCGACGGAGACGGTCTACGGACTCGGTGCCGATGCGCGCAACCCGGCCGCGGTGCGGCGCATCTTCGCGGTCAAGGGCCGCCCGGCGCGCCATCCGCTGATCGTGCACCTGGCCGACATCGGTCAGCTTCCGGCGTGGGCGCGCGAGGTGCCCGAGGCGGCGCGGCGGCTCGCCGAGCGGTTCTGGCCCGGACCCCTCACGCTGGTGCTGCCGCGCGCCGCGGGTGTCGAGGACAGCGTGACCGGCGGACAGGACACCGTGGCACTGCGGGTGCCTGCCAACCCAGTGGCGCAGCAGCTGCTCGCCGCCTTCGGAGGAGGCATCGCGGCGCCCTCGGCCAACCGCTATGGGCGGGTCTCGCCCACCTGTGCCGAGCACGTGCGCGAGGAGTTTGGCGAGACAGTGCCCATCGTGCTCGACGGTGGGGAGTGCGCCATCGGCCTGGAGTCGACCATCGTGGCATTCCAGGACGGGGTGGCTCGCCTCCTGCGGCCGGGGCGCATCACGGCCGGGGAAATCACCGCGCTGATCGGCCCGCTCGCAATCGGCGCCGATGCAGGCTCCCCGCGCGTCCCGGGCAGCACGCCCGCGCACTACGCCCCGAGCACGCCCCTGAGCATCGTGCCGTCCGAGCAGATCGAGGCGCGTAGCGCCGCGCTCGCCCACGGCGGTCGGCCAGTGGCCGTGCTGGCCTGGCGCCCGAGCGCGGCACCGCATCCGGGTGTCCTCTGGATCGACGCCGGTGCGCGTGCCCCGCAATACGCGCACGACCTGTATGCGCATTTGCGCACCCTCGACAAAAGCGGCGCCGAGCGCATCCTGGTGCAGGACGTGCCCGACGGCGAAGCCTGGGCGGCGATCCGCGACCGGCTGCGTCGCGCGGCCGCCGGCGCGAAGCAGGAGACTCCATGAGCGTCAGACGCACTCGATTCGTCGATCCTTTCCAGCCGGCGGAGATCCGTCGCCTCGTGCGCCAGTTCGGCTCCCCGCTGCTCATCCTCGACTGCGAGCGTGTGCGCGTGCAGTACCGCAAGCTGCGCGCGGCGCTCGGGCGCGTCGATCTGCACTACGCGCTGAAGCCCATGCCGCATGCGGCCGTGGTGCAGACCGTGCTCGGCGAGGGAGGCTTTCTCGACCTTGCGACCAGCGGCGAGGTGCAGCTCGTGCGCCGGCTCGGCGTCGATCCGGCGCGCTGCATCCACACCCATCCGATCAAGCGCCCGCAGGACATCCGCAACGCGCTCGATTTCGGCGTGCGCACCTTCGTGGCCGACAACCCCGATGAGGTGCGCAAGTTCGAGCGTTTCGCCGATCGTGCCGAGCTGCTGCTGCGCGTCTCGTTCCGCAGCCCCGGCGCGGTGTGCGACCTGTCGCGCAAGTTCGGTTGTGACCCCGAGGATGCGCTCGCGCTCGCACGGCTCGCTTCCGAGCTCGGCATCACGGTGCGCGGCCTGTCCTTCCACGTCGGCTCCCAGGCGGGCGATTCGGCCAAGCACGTCGAGGCGCTGCACGCCTGTGCGAGCCTGATGGCCGCAGGTCGCCGCCGCCGGCTCGGGGTGCTCGACACGCTCGACATCGGGGGTGGCTTCCCCATCGATTACACGCAGCCGGTGCAGGACATCGAGCGCTTCTGTGAGCCGCTGCGCACCGCGCTCGAGGCGTTGCCGAAGCGAGTGCGGGTGATCGCCGAGCCCGGGCGGTTCATCGTCGGCCCGGCCGCGATCGGCGTCGCTTCGGTGATGGGTCGTGCGCGCCGGGAAGGACACTGGTGGTACTACCTCGATGACGGCCTGTACGGCTCCTACAGCGGCCAGCTCTACGATCACGCGCGCTACCCGGTCGAGCCGCTGAAGGACTCCGAGGAGCGCCTGCCCTCGGTGCTCGCCGGCCCGACCTGCGACAGCATTGACGTCATCGCCGAGAATCTGCTGCTGCCGAAGCTCGAGGCGGGCGACCTGATCATCGGACGGGCGATGGGCGCCTATACCTGGGCGAGTGCCTCGGAGTTCAATTTCTTTCCCAAGGCGACCGTCGTGGCGGTGAATCTGACGCCGGGCGATGCCGGGATGGTGATGCCGTTCCCGCTGTAGTGGCCGCGCGAGAATCCAAGGAGCAGATCGTCTGATGCGCAACGTGGTGTTTGATATCGGCTGGGTGTTCGTGCACCTGGACAGCGAGCGGTTTCTGCAGTTTCTGCGCGCGCACGGGGCGGACGCCCGGGACTTGAACTCGGTGCTCACCCGCGTGGCGCTGCACGAGCACGAGTGCGGCCGGCTGTGCGGTCGGGAGCTGCTCGAGCGGTTCGCGCAGATCGCCCCGCAGCCGATGGACCTCACCGCAGCGCAGGAGCGCTGGCTCGATATGTTCGAGCTGCAGCCGGCGATGGTGGCACTGGCCAACCGGCTCAGCGAGCGTTACCGGGTCTACCTGTTGTCGAACATCGGCGATCTGCACTGGGCCCACCTGTCGCGCGAATTCGGCCTGCATCGCATCGGTCACGGCGCGCTGCCGTCGTTTCTCGCCGGGGTCATGAAGCCCGAGGCGGGCATCTACGCCGAGGCCGAGCGGCGCTTCGCCCTGGAGCCGGCCGAGACGGTGTTCATCGACGATCGGGCCGAGAACGTTCAGGCGGCGCGCGGGCGCGGCTGGCAGGCGATCGAACACACCGGGTACGCCACCACGGTCGGCGCATTGCGCGTGCTGGGCGTTGAATGCTGAGCAGCGCTGACACCGCGATTCACCGCCAGGTCGAGGCGGCGCGCGCCGCCGCCGAGCCGCGGGTCATCGGCCGGCTGGAGTCGGGCTGGGCCGTTCTCGGGGAGCGGCAGTTTCTGCCCGGGTATGCGCTGCTGCTGCCGGATCCTGTGGTGCCGAGTCTGAATGCGCTCGATGCGCCCGGACGGGCGCGTTTCCTGCTCGATCTGGCGCGGCTCGGCGATGCGGTGCTCGCAGTCACCGGGGCGCTGCGCATCAACTACGCCATGCTCGGCAACCTCGAGCCGGCGCTGCACGCGCACGTCATTCCCCGCTATGCCGAGGAGCCCGAGGCCCTGCGTACGGCGCACCCCTGGGCGTACGACTGGCAGGCGGGTGCGCCGTTCGATCCGCTCGTGCACGGAGAACTCCTGGCGCAGCTGCGCCAGGCGCTCACCCGGGCCGGCTGAGCCGCGCCCTAGCGGGGCGGCTTGGCGATGAGTGCGCGGAACGCGCGCAGTTTCGCCTCGATGATGGCCGCGTTCTGCGGTCCCATGCGGATCAACAGTTTCTGTCCCGCGGGCAGTGCCTCGAGCTTCGGATCCGAGTACTGCCAGAACACATTCGGGCGCACCAGGGTCACCGGAGCGCTCACCGTCGGGGTGGCGAGCAGGCTGTCGATCGCCGCCACCAGGCGATCATTGAAGTACTTGCCCGGGTAGCCGAGGCTCTCGTAGGCCTGCTGGAACAGCGGATACAGCCGGAAGTACAGCTGCGCGAGCGAGTTGACGTCGAGTTTGCTGACCACGTCCACGAACGGTGTGTAGCGCGCGTAGTTGCGCGCGCTGAGCAGCGTGATGCCGCCCTGCCGATCGACGAGGGTCGAGCCGGCGGTCGGCTGGATCGGACGCAGGTCGGCGGCGATCTTCGCGCGCGGCAGGTTGTCCACCGTGACCACGACGCGCCGGATGATGTTCTTCGGCACCAGGAAGCGCGTCACCGCCGGATGACCAATCAGTCCGTCGAGCGCCGCGAGCACCACCGAATCACTGTCATTGAGCGGCGGCAGGGGCTTGGCACTCGCGGCAGCGGCGGCGGGCGGAACCGGGTTCTGAACGGCCGGTGCCTGCTGCGCGCCCGGCAGTGGAGTCGGCGCGCTGGTCGCAGGCGGGGGTATCGCTGCCGACGCGGCGACCGGAGCCGGGTGCGGCTTGTGGAAGCGGTAGTAGACGCCGACTCCGACCAGCGCGGCGGCGACCACGGCGGCCGCCACCCAGATGACCGTGTTGCGGAAGGACTCTTCGGGGTCAGTCTTGTTCCACATCTGGCCTCACTCCCGTGGACGAGAAATATTGTACTGTACACCCATGACCGTACGACGGGTGTTGAAGATGGGCGAGCCCCTGCTCGGGCAGGTGGCTGCGCCCGTGATGCGTTTCGATGCCGAGCTCGAAGCGCTGGTGCGCGACATGGATGACACCATGCGCTCGCTGAACGGCGCCGGAATCGCCGCGCCGCAGATCGGCGTCAGTCTGCGCGTGGTGATTTTCGAGGTGGCCGACAATCCACGCTATCCACACGTCTCGCCGGTTCCCTACACCGTGCTGGTCAACCCGCAGCTGACACCGCTCGGTGAGGAGCAGGCCGAAGGTTGGGAAGGGTGTCTGTCGGTGCCGGGTCTGCGCGGGCTGGTGCCGCGGCATACGCGATTGCGCTATCGGGGATTCGATCTGCACGGCGCGCCCATCGATCGCACCGTGGAGGGCTTCCATGCGCGGGTGGTGCAGCACGAAGTCGATCACCTCGATGGAATCCTTTACCCGCAGCGCGTCCGCGATATGCGCAACTTCGGTTTCGAGGATGCCCTCGGCACGCGCATGACGCCCATGCCGGATTAGACCGCCGGGGAGCCCCGCCGGTTCACGCCAGGGTGTGGAACACCCGCTGCACGTCATCGTCCTGCTCGAGCTTGTCGATCAGCGCGAGCACTTCCTGTGCCTGCGCCTCGGGCAGCTCGGTCGGTACCGTGCAGACGTACTCGCGCTCGGCCGACAGCGGCGTCAGCGCACGCGCCTCGAGCGCTTCCTGCATCCGGCCGAAGTCCTCGAACGCGCAGCGGATCACCAGCTGCGGCTCGCCGCCCTCGCCGGTGCTCTCGCCCATCTCCTCGAGCCCGTGATCGATCAGGTACAGCTCAAGGTCATCCGAGTCGATGCCGGTCGGATCGAGGCGGAACACGCCCATGTGCTTGAACAGGAACGAGACGCTTCCCGAGGTGGCGAGGTTGCCCCCGCCCTTGGTGACGATGTTGCGGACTGCGGCCACCGTGCGGGTGGGATTGTCCGTGGCCGCCTCGATGAGCATCGCCACGCCGTGGGGCGCGTACGCCTCGTAGTGCACTTCCTGGTAGTGGGCGGCGTCACGCCCACTCGCCCGCTTGATGGCCGCCTCGACCTTGTCCTTCGGCATGTTGACCGCACGGGCGTTCTGGATCACGCGCCGCAGGGCCGGGTTGCTGGTCGGATCGGGCCCGCCCGCCTTCACCGCCATGGTGATGTCCTTGGCGATGCGCGCGAACTGCTTGGCCATGCGGTTCCAGCGCGCAAACATGGTGTGCTTGCGGACTTCGAAAATGCGTCCCATGCGAGAGTGTCGGCTCGAGTACGGGGTGCAGGATCAGGCGAGCTGCGCTTGCAGCACGCGCAGGCGGCGGCGCTGCAGTCGCAGACGCTCCTCGAGCTCCTTGAAGCGCAGCTGGAAGCTGGTGTGCTCCCAGTGCTCGACGACGGCGCGCTTCTTCTCGTTGAGCCACTGCTCCTTCACCTTGGCCCAGTCGGCGATCGCCGCGTGGAAGCTGTCGTATTCACGCGCGATATGCTGGTGCAGCTCGCTGATGCGGGACGGTGCCGCGGTCGGCGCGACGCGCTCGAGCGAACTCTGCGCCCGCGCGAACTGCATGGCGAGCAGCGCGCGCTGGATCTGGAACACCGGCGTGCGCTTGAGCTTGCGGGTGAGGCCCACCCACTGCAGGCCGGCAATCAGCCACTTGGTCGGGTCCCACTGCCACCAGCGCACCCCGTTGCGGTAATCGTGCGCGAAGATATGGTGGAAGTTGTGATAGCCCTCGCCGAAGGTCAGCACCGCGAGCACCGGGTTGTCCCGGGCGGTGTTCTCCTCGGTGTACGGGCGCGTGCCCCACATGTGCGCGAGCGAGTTGATGAAGAACGTGAAGTGGTGGCTCAGCACCAATCGGAGCACGCCGGCGAGCAGGAATACCCCCCACAGATCCCCGGTCAGCCAGCCGGCGAGGAGCGGCAGTCCAATGTTGGTCAGCAGCACGAGCGGCAGGTAGTAGCGGTGCTGGAATGCCAGCATGCGGTCGCGGCGCAGATCGGGGATGTTGCTGAAGTCCGACTTGCCGCTCGGGTACTCGCGGACCATCCAGCCGATGTGCGAGAACCAGAAGCCCCGCCGCGCCGAGTACGGGTCAAGCTGCTCGTCGTCGACGTTCAGGTGATGGCGGCGGTGGCCGCTGCACCAGTTCCAGGCACTGTTCTGCAGGGCCATGGTGGCAAAGACCAGATAGACCGCCCGCAGGCTCCAGTGGGCCTCGTAGGCGCGGTGCGCCCAGAGGCGGTGGTAGCCCGCCGTGATCGACAGCTCGTTCGCGGTCAGGAAGACCCCGAGGAGCACCCAGGCCGAGATGCTGTAGCCGTGCACGATGCCGTACCAGGGTACGAGCACGGCGGCGGCCAGAAATGTCAAAGAAAACAATATGATATTGGTCCAGATCGGCGGGGCCGTCTCGACGGTCTGCGGAACCTGGGCGGATGACTTGGGCATGGCAAAGGGCCGCTCTGCGGCGATGAATTGCGACCCATTAACCATAGCACGTTCCGTTCGGCGCGGGCATGCGCGAAATCACCCCGGCGAGGCGTGCCGGACGTCCCTGCGGCGAGCGGGGCGGGCTAGAAGCTGTAGACCCCTTGCACGGCCAGTTCGCTCTGGTGCTCGCTGTAGCGGACGAGCGGGCGTCCCGTGGAGGCCGCGACGTGCAAATCCTGGAACGTCGGACGGTTCGAGTGGTCGTAGCGGCCCTCAAGGCGTAGCTCGAACTGAGCCGTCGGGTCATAGCCGACGGTGACGGTCCCTTCGGCGAGCCGCTGCGCCGTCCCGGTGACGAACCCGTTGCGATCGTGGAGCGACTCTGCGCGCAGGGAGAGGCGCCACCGGCGGCTCAGCCGCTGATTGACGTACGCCGCGATCCCGCTCCAGCGCCCGCCGGGGGTCACGGCGCTCCCGTCCTGCTGGCCCCAGTCGTAGCTGAGCACGAACTGCAGCGCTGCGGTGGCGTTGTAGGTGGCCACGGTGTCGATCAGCGTGCGCCGGGCAAGATCGACCGGGTCGTTGCCGATGTAACTCTGCGCGGTCAGCGCGAGGCGCGAGGAGGGGTTCAGCGCAAGGCCCAGCTCCACGGTCTTGGAGCCGGAGCTGACGCGGGTGTAGTTCCAGCCGTTGTTGAGTCCGACGATGAGGCTCACGGCGCTGTTCACGGTGTACGTGGCGCGCACGCCGGTATGGGTCATCGGCTCGGCGTAGAACAGCAAAGAGCGCGAGAAATTGGTGTTACCCGTTGGCGCGATGACCTCGGCGCCGGCGAGCGTGGTGAACTTTCCGGCCTGCAGATCGAGTCCCCCGTGGACGTACTGCACGTAGCCCTGCAGCAGATCGAACGCATTGTTGCTCGTGGCCGCGGCGCTCTCGGCCGCGTTGACGATCTTGGCGTCCTCCCCGGCGATCACATCGAGCAGCGCGCCGAAGCCCTGCTTGGGCTGATAGCCGAGGGTGAGACCGGCCTGATCGAGCTGGAAGGCGTCGTGCGCCGTGTCGAACTGGTGGTACGTGTTCTCAGCGGTGGAGTCGTAATAGGACGCCGCCAGATAGCCCGAGGCGCTGATGCCCGTGTCGGCCAGGAGCTGCGCCAGCCTCTCCGGCGACACTTCGGCGGCGTGGACGCCTGCGGTTGCGAGGGCGGCCAGGACAACCCCGGTGCGGGACAGTGTCGGGACGAGCTTGTGCATGGCGGCCTCTGATGAGCGCGTGTCGGCACGGGCAGGGGGAGCCAAGCACGCGCCGTGCCAGGAGCGGGGCGCGATGCAGGCCCTTGAAATCCCAAGGCTGTGGCGATTGCACGGCATGCGCCTGCACCGAATCGGTGCGCATGCGGCCGCGCGCGGGCGCACGGCCGGATGCGCACCGCAAGGCTATGCGCCGGGTGGTGAGCGCGGGGTGAGGAAAGGCGCGGCGCTCAACGCCGCGGCGGCGTGCCCGGGGAGCTCTTCGCCGGGACCGGGAGTGTTGCCGCGGCCGGGGCTGTGGCCGCAGCGGCGGCCGGTGTCGCAGCGGGCGCGGTGTTCGATGAGCCGGTATCGGCGCGCAGGGCGGCTTCGGCCTCGCGCCGGGTCATGACGATGATGCTGATGCGCCGATTGATCGGATCGTACGGGTTGGTCTTGTCGAACAGCACCGTCGAGGCGAGGCCCACCACCCGGGCGACCTTCTGGTGCGCCAGACCGCCTTGCACCAGGGCCCGGCGCGCCGCGTTGGCCCGGTCCGCCGACAGCTCCCAGTTGGTGTAGTGGTTGTGCCCAGGATAGGGATGCGCATCGGTGTGCCCGATGATGGCAATCTGGTTCGGCACGGAGTTCAGGTACGGCGCCAGCGTCGTGAGGATACGGCGCGTGTAGCCGCGCAGTCGCGCGCTGCCGAGGTCGAACATCGGCCGGTTCTTGGCGTCGACGATCTGGATGCGCACGCCGCGCGGGGTGATGTCGAGCAGCAGCTGGTTCTTGAATGGCTTGAGTGCCTGGCTCTTGTTGACTGCCTGGCGCAGCTCGGCCATCAGGGACTCCAGGCGCTTGTGGTCCGCCTTCTCCAGGCGCTTGCGCGCCTCCTCGGCGCTGATGCTCTGGCGCGACTGCAGCGTGTCGATGCTGCCGGAGCCTTTGTTCGGCGCATTGATCGCGGGGATCGGATGGGGACTGGAGTTCATGCCGTTCAACCCGCCGCCGAGATTGATCGGGCTGGTGCTGGCGCCGCCGGGACCCTGGGGCCCGGGAGCCGCGCGCGGGCTGTGCCCGGTCTGCATGCTCGGGTTCTTGAAGTAGTTGAAGATCGCGGCGCGCTCGGCCTTGTTCACCGCGGTGACGATCCACATCACCAGGAAGAAGGCCATCATGGCGGTGACGAAGTCGGCGTAGGCGACCTTCCAGGCCCCGCCGTGGTGTCCGCCCTCTGCGCGCCGCGCCCGCTTGACGACGATGAGGGGCCGTTCGTCTTTCTGCGCGGCCATCAGGCTTTCGCAGCGGCTTTCGCAGGCTTGTCCTTCAACTTCGCCTCGAGGTCGGCGAAGCTCGGCCGGACATCGCTGAACAGCAGCTTACGTGCGAACTCGATCGCGACGGCAGGCACGTAGCCGCGCACGCTCGCCACCAAGGCCATCTTCACCAGCTCGAATGCCTTGACCTCGTCGTTCGCGGCATGGGCCATCGCGGCAGCGAGCGGTCCGACGAAACCGTACGAGACGAGAATCCCGAGGAACGTGCCGACCAGTGCCGAGGCCACGCGCGCACCGATGCTCGCGGTGTCGGCGCCGGCGATCGACGCCATGGTGTTCACGATGCCGAGCACGGCGGCCACGATGCCGAATCCGGGCAACGCATCGGCCATGCGCTGCACGGCATGCGCCGGCTCGTGGATTTCCTGGCGGAAGGTCTCGAGCTCCTCATCGAGCAGGCTCTCGAACTCGTGTGGATCGAGGTTGCCGCCGACCATCAGGCGCAGGCTGTCGGTGACGAAATGCCGCAGGTGATGATCGGCCGCGATCTGCGGATATTTCTTGAAGAGCTGGCCACCGTTCGGCGCATCGACGTCGGCCTCGATCGCCATCAGTCCTTCCTTGCGGATGCGCAGCAGCACCTCGTAGAGGAGCTTCAGGATCGAGACGTAGTCCTCGTGCTCGTAGCGCTCCTGCTTCAACAGTCCGACGATGCCGGCGAGGGAGGCCTTGACGACCTTGATCGGGTTGCTGGTGAGGAATGCGCCGAAGGCCGCCCCGATGATGATCAGGAACTCGGCAGGATGCCAGAGGGCGAGGAGCTTTCCTCCCTCGATCATGAAGCCCACGGCCACGCAGGCGAGGACGACGACGCTACCGATGATCTGGATCACGAGCTGCGCAAGCCTGTTCTAAATGATGCCGCCCGGGGGCCTTGCGCCGCTCAAGGGCGAGTCGGTCCACTGTGCAGCGGTACTGATGCGAGTATCGGCGTGGACGGGTCGATCTTGAACCGTGGGAGACCGGAACTGTGACGCTGACCGTGTAAACTGGCGCCACCGCCGTCCGAAGGTTGCGGCGAGGAGACCCCCGTGCTTGAGCATCTCGACCGGCTGGCGCCGGACCCCATCCTCGGCCTGATGGCCGCCTTCCGGGCCGATCCCGATCCCCGCAAGGTCGATCTCGGCGTCGGTGTCTACCGCGATGAGCGGGGCGAGACACCCGTCATGCAGGCCGTGCGCGAGGCCGAGCGGGCCGTTCTCGAGCGACAGACGAGCAAGACCTACGTGGCGCCGGCGGGCAACCCGAGCTTCAACGAGGCGATGCGCGCGCTGGTGCTCGGTGCGGACTCCCCGCTTGCCCGCTCCGAGCGGCTCTGCGCAGTTCAGGCGCCCGGTGGCTGCGGCGCGCTGCGCCTCGGGGCGGAGCTGATCCGGATCGCACGCCCCGAGGCGGTCGTGCACGTGAGCGCGCCGACCTGGGCCAACCACGTGCCGTTGCTCTCGAATTGCGGCCTGAAGCTCGAGCGCTATCCGTACTTCGATGCGGCCACGGGCGGGGTCGCATTCGATGCGATGCTGAGCGCGCTTGATGCGTTGCCGCCGCGCTCGGTGGTGCTGCTGCACGCCTCCTGCCACAACCCGACGGGTGCGGATCTGGAGGACGCCCAGTGGCGCGAGGTTGCCGCACTGCTGCGCCGCCGTGAGCTGCTGCCGTTCATCGACATGGCCTACCAGGGGCTCGGTCGCGGGCTCGAGGAGGATGCCTACGGGCTGCGTCTGCTCGCCGCGGAGCTGCCCGAGGCGCTCATCGCGACGTCCTGCTCGAAGAATTTCGGCCTGTATCGCGAACGGGTCGGCGGACTGATGGTGCTCGCGCAGAGCGGCGCTGCGGCCGATGCGGCGCTCACCCAGCTGGTGCGCATCGCGCGCGGCCTGTACTCGATGCCGCCGGATCATGGCGCGGCGATCGTGGCGCACATCCTCACCACCGCGCCGCTGCGCGCGGCATGGCAGGATGAGCTCGCCACGATGCGCACGCGCATCCAGCAACTGCGCGCAGCGGCGGCCGAGGCCCTCGCCGCGGCCTGCCCGAGCAAGGACTTCAGCCACATCCTCCGCCAGCGCGGCATGTTCTCTTACCTGGGCGTCTCGGCGCAGACCGTGCAGCGCCTGCGCGCGGCGCACCACGTCTACATGACTGAGGACAGCCGGATCAACGTCGCGGGACTGCGCGTGGAGACCATCGAGTATTTCGCCCAGGCGGTGGCCCAGGCGCTCGCTCAGTAAGCGCCCGGTGGCTGCGGGGCGCTCTTGCGCTCGAGTGTCATGAAGGTGAACGCATAGGGGTTGTGCTCGCCCGCCGCGTGGCGTTGACACTCAACGTCCGCCCATTGCGTCGGGTCGATGGCCGGGAAGAACGTGTCGCCGGCGACCTCGGCGTGCACCAGCGTGAGATAGATGCGCCGGGCGAAGGGCATCAGCAGCCGGTAGACCTCGGCTCCGCCGATGCCGATCAGCTGATCGGCATCGCGCAGGTAGCCGAGGGCATCGCCGAGGGAGTGTACGGCGAGCACGCCGGGGCGTTGCCATTGGCGATTGCGGGTCAGAACCAGATTGCGCCGCTCGGGCAGCGCCCGGCCGATCGACTCGTAGGTCCGCCGTCCCATCAGGATCGGCTTGCCGAGGGTCAGCGCCTTGAAGCGGCGCAGATCCTCCGGCAGGCGCCACGGCAGCCCGTTGTCGCGGCCGATGCAGCCGTTCTCGGCCATGGCCACGATCAGCGAGACGTGCGGCTGCGGGAGGCTCATGGTCGGTGCCGCATCATCGGTGTCCGGCCGCGTGCGCGGTCTCAGATCTCCACCACGGTGTTGAGCGAGACGACGCCGCGCGAGGGCATGCGGAAAAATTCCGCCGCCTGGGTGCTGTGGCGCTGCATGCGCGCAAACAGCAGCCGCTGCAGGCCGCGCCAGCCGGGCAGCTCGCGTGCGCGCACCACGTGCTGGCCGACGAAGAACGAGCTGTCTTCCATGAACACCTTCAGGCCCCGCGCGCGGCAGCCGCGCAGCGCCTCGGCGACATCGGGGGTCTCCATGAACCCGAAGCGCGCCGTGACCAGGTAGACCGCCGGCAGCGCCTCGTCGATCTCCACGCGGTTGGCGGGGTCCTGCCGGGGAGTGCGCACGATCTCGAGGGTCATGATGATCAGCCGCTCGTGCACCACGCGGTTGTGCTCGAGGTTGCGGATCAGCGCCGAGGGCACCAGGTCCGGGGTGCTGGCGAGAAACACCGCGGTGCCGGGTACGCGGTGCACTCCGGCGAGAAGATTCGGCAGCTCGCTGCGCGGAATGGCCTGGCGCGCGAGCGCCGCGCGCAGCTCGAGCCGACCGCTGCGCCAGGTGATGAAGAGTGTGAACAGCACCGCGGCGAGCGCAAGCGGAATCCACCCGCCGTTCGGCACCTTGGTCATGTTGCCGACGAAGAACACGAAATCGACGATGAACAGCAGTCCGAACAGCAGCGCCACCACGCCCTTCGGCCAGTTCCACTGCTGCAGCGCGACGAATGCACCGAGGATGGTCGTGATCAGCATGGTGCCGACCACTGCCGAGCCGTAGGCTGCCGAGAGCGCATCGGAGGATCCGAACCCGACGACGAACGCGATGACCGCGGCGCAGACCAGCCAGTTGACCACGGGCACGTAGATCTGGCCGAGGGCGGTCGCCGAGGTCTGCAGCACCCGGATGCGCGGCAGCAGGTCGAGCTGCACGGCCTGGCGGGCCATGGAGAACGCCCCGGAGATGACGGCCTGGGAGGCGATGACGGTGGCGGCGGTGGCCAGGATCACCATCCACGGCAGCGCCGAGGGCGAGACCATCAGATAGAGCGTCTGCGGAATGAAATGTCCCTGCGAGAGCTGCAGCGCGCCCTGGCCGAAGTAATTGAGGATCAGCGCCGGCCAGATGAGCGTGAACCAGGCGATGCGCACGGGGCGCTTGCCGAAGTGGCCCATGTCGGCATAGAGCGCCTCGCCGCCCGTGAGGCACAGGAACACCGCGCCGATCACGGCGAAGGATACGCCCGGGCGGTGCACCAGCAGCTCGATGCCGTAGAGGGGATTGAGCGCGTAGAGCACGACCGGGTTGGCGCGAATGGCGTTGATGCCGGTGGCCGCGAGCACCAGGAACCACACGATCATGATCGGCCCGAACAGCGCGCCCACCTTGGCCGTGCCGCGCCGCTGGTAGATGAACAGCGCCACGATCACCGCCACGGTCACCGGCACGACCAGGTGCGCGAAATCCGGACTCAGCACTTCCAGGCCCTCGGCGGCACTCAGCACGCTGATCGCCGGGGTGATCAGCGAGTCGCAGAAGAAGAACGCCGTGCCGGCGAGCGCCAGTCCGACCACCGTTCGCGCCCAGAGGCTGCCGGCGACGCTGTTGCGCTGCGCGAGCGCGAACATCGCCAGGATCCCGCCCTCGCCCTCGTTGTCGGCGCGCATGATGATGCTGATGTACTTGATCGTGACCGAGATGGTCAGCGCCCAGACGATCAGCGACAGCGAGCCGAGCACGGAGAGCCGATCGAAGTGTCCCGCTTCGGTGAGCGTCGACTCCAGGGCATAGAGCGGACTGGTGCCGATGTCGCCGTAGACGACGCCGATGGCGCCGATAACGGCCGCGAGCGACCAGCCGCGCGTCTGTCCGGAGTCGACGCGCATCATCTCACCGGACCGGCCGGGAGGCGCGCTTGCGCTTGGCCGCAGGCGTCGCGCCGGCCGGCTCGCTCGTCGAGCGCCTGCCGCGCTGCGCGCCGGCTGTTGTGCGCCCCTTGGCCTTTTTCTTCGGTGGCCAGAGCATGGTGCCGCGGCAGTTCGCCTGGCCGCAGCGGCAGGCGTAGATCTCGTCGACGTCGGGCGGATCGTCCCGCGAGCGTCCGAGCTGATAGTCGTAGTGCAGTTCCTCGCCCGGCTGGATGGTGCGCAACGCCTCGATGAACACGCGGCGCGCCTCGATCACCGTCTCGCAGTTCGGATTGCAGGAGTGATTGATGAAGCGGGCATCGTTGCCGCCGACGCCCGCGTCGATCACGGTGCGCGCATCGACGATGAACAGGAACGTGTGGTTGTCGCGCTCGTCGCGGTCCGCGTAGCGCTGGTCCGCCTCGCGGTGCGAGACTCGGTCGCCGAGGTACTCCACGATGCGGGTGCCCTTGCGGATGCGGCGCGCGGCGAACACGCCCCGGCCGTGCACGCGCGAGCGGCGTACTTTGAACAGCGGCGTGCCGCGAGCGGTGGTCTTACCGGCCACGGGCGCCTCTAGACGGCCACCGGCGCTGCGATGGCCGGGTGATGCTGGTAGTTCATGATCTCGAAGTCCTCGAAGCGATAGTCGAACAGGGTGGGCGGACGGCGGCGGATGCGCAACTGCGGCAGCGGGAAGGGCTCGCGCTCGAGCTGCGTGCGCGCCTGCTCGAGGTGGTTGGCATACAGGTGGCAGTCACCGCCCGTCCAGATGAACTCTCCGGGCTCGAGATCGCACTGCTGGGCCATCATGTGCGTCAGCAGCGCGTAGCTGGCGATGTTGAAGGGCACGCCGAGGAACACATCGGCGCTGCGCTGATAGAGCTGACAGGACAAGCGGCCCGCGGCGACGTGGAACTGGAATAGCGCATGGCAGGGCATCAGGCGCATCTGCTCGAGCTGCCCGACATTCCAGGCGCTCACCACGATGCGCCGGGAGTCCGGGTCGCGGCGGATCAGCTCGATCGCTGCGCTGATCTGGTCGATGCTGCGCCCGTCGGCCGCCGCCCAGGCGCGCCACTGGCGGCCGTACACCGGACCGAGCTCACCGTTCGCATCGGCCCACTCGTCCCAGATGCTCACTCCCTGCTCGTGCAGCCAGCGCACGTTGGTGTCCCCGCGCAGGAACCACAGCAGCTCGACGATCACCGAGCGCAGGTGCACGCGCTTGGTGGTCACCAGCGGGAAGCCGGCCGCGAGATCGAAACGCAGCTGCTCCCCGAAGCGCGAGCGCGTGCCGGTGCCGGTGCGGTCCCCCTTGGCCGTACCGCTCTCGAGGATGCGGCGCATCAGATCGAGATACGGTCGCATCGCGGCTCAGCGCGCAGCGGCGGGGAGGTAGTTACCCGAGGGCCTGCGGGCCTGATACGCGTAGATCAGCAGTCCGGCGCCGATCACGATCATGGGGAAGGAGAGCACCTGCCCCATGGTCACCCAGCCCCAGGCGAGGTAGCCGAGCTGCGGATCGGGCAGACGCACGAACTCCACCAGGAAGCGGAACGAGCCGTACATCAGCAGGAACAGCCCCGAGGCCGCCAGGCGCGGCTTCGGCCGCGCGGTGAACAGCCAGATCGTCCAGAACAGCACCACGCCCTCGAAGAACGCCTCGTACAGCTGCGAGGGCTGGCGCACGACCCCGTGGTAGAGAAAGCCCCACGGCAGCGTCGTCGGCTTGCCCCACAGCTCGCCGTTGATGAAATTGCCGATGCGCCCGAAGAACAGACCGAGCGCCGGCAGCGGCACAGTGAAATCAAACACGTCGGCGACATTGCGCTTGCGCAGCAGGCCGAAGATGCTCATGGCCAGCATGACCCCGAGCAGCCCGCCGTGGAAGGACATGCCCCCGTCCCACACCTCGATCGGGTACCACGGGTTGCTGCGGGTCCAGAAGCTCATGCCGTAGAACAGCACGTAGCCGATCCGCCCGCCGAGGATGACCCCGAGCATGCAGTAGAAGATCAGGTCATCGACGTCGACCGCCTTCCAGGTCGATTCGCGGCGCGCGGCGCGGTAGCGGGCGAGCGCCCAGGCGCCGATGAAGCCGAGCAGATACATGATCCCGTACCAGTGCACCTTCAGCGGGCCGATACGGAAGGCGATCGGATTGATGTCGGGGTACTTGATCATGGCGGTGCAGTTTATCCGACCTGGCTCGATATGCGGCAGAAGAACGCCTTGAGATAGCGCGTCTCGGGAACCGCCGGGTGGACGGGGTGGTCCGGGGACTGGCCGCCCGCCTCGAGGATCTGTACGCCCCGGCCGCCGTGCCGCGCCGCCGTCTGCAGCACCTCCCCGAGTGCCTCGGCGGAGAGGTGATACGAGCAGGAGCACGACACCAGCAGGCCTTCCTCGCCCATCAGCCCCATCGCGAGCTGATTGAGCTTGCGGTAGGCCGCCTGGCCGCGCGGGATGTCCTTCTTGCGCTTGATGAAGGCCGGCGGGTCGAGCACCACGACGTCGAAGCGCTCGCCGCGCTCGCGCAGTGCCGCAAGCGCCTCGAAGGCATCGCCCCGCAGGGTCTGCAGGGCCAGCCCGTTCGCCTGCGCGTTGCGCTCGGCGTAGTCGAGCGCGGCCTGCGAGCCGTCGACACACAGGGCGGAGCCCGCGCCGGCGGTGAGCGCCGTGAGGCTCCACGCTCCGACGTAGCCGCACACATCGAGCACGCGCGCCCCGCGCGTGAGGTAGCGGGTCAGCCGCTCCCGGTTGGCGCGCTGATCGTAGAACCAGCCGGTCTTCTGCCCGGTGGCGAGCGGAGCGGCGAAGGCGAGTCCCGCCTCGCGCACCGTGAGCTCGGCCGGGATCTGCCCGAACGCCGTCTCGGCGAGCGCCGGCAGGCTCTCGAGCGTTCGCGCACCCGAATCGTTCTTCCAGAATAGCCCCGCCGGGGCGAGTCGCTCGCGCACGGCGGCCTCGATCGTCGGACGCAGTGCCTCCATGCCGGCGGTGGCGATCTGACCGACCAGCACGTCCCCGTAGCGATCGAGCACCAGGCCGGGCAGACCATCGGACTCGCCGAACACCAGCCGGTAGTACGGCTCGCGGTACAGCCACTCGCGCAGCCGCAGCGCCGCTTCGAGCCGCTGTTCGATAAGCGCCCCGTCGATGGGCCGCTCGGCCGTGCGGCTGACGATCCGCGCGCAGATCAGCGCGTGCGGATTGACGTAGGCGTGGCCCAGGAACTGCCCACGGTGCGATTCGATGCGGGCGTGCTCGCCGGGGCTGAACGCGCGCAGCGGGGTGTCATCGTCGACTTCGTTGCTGAATACCCAGGGGTGGCCGGCGAGGATGCGGTGCTCCTCGCCGCGCTTCAGGCGCAGCGTGCGTCCGGTGTTCGGAACGGCATCGGCGGGGGACGTCGGGACACTCAAGGGGGCAGCCGGCGGTCGATTACGGGGGCGGCAGTATACAGGCGCCGGCGCCGCCCCGCGCGGTATGCTGGCCGCCCGGTCCCGCTCCCGGAGCCTGCACGGAAGTTCCATGGAAAGCCGACATCTCAACGCCGATGGCACACCGAAATACACCAACCGCCTGATCGGCGAGACCAGCCCGTACCTGCGCCAGCACGCCCACAACCCGGTGGACTGGCATCCCTGGGGCGAGGAGGCTTTCCAGCTCGCGCGCCAACTCGGCCGCCCGGTGCATCTGAGCATCGGCTATGCGGCCTGCCACTGGTGCCACGTGCTCGCTGCCGAGAGCTTCGAGGACGAGCGGACCGCCGAGCTGCTCAACAGTCGGTTCGTGAACATCAAGGTCGACCGCGAGGAGCGGCCGGACGTCGACCGGATCTACCAGATCGCCCAGCAGATGCTGACGCACGGCCCGGGTGGCTGGCCGCTGACCATGTTTCTCACTGACGAGCGCCGGCCGTTCTTCGGCGGGACGTACTTCCCGCCCGAGCCGCGCCACGGGTTGCCGGGCTTTCGGGACCTGCTCGAGCGCGTCGCGCGCTACTACGCGGAGCATCGCGAGGCGCTCGCCGCGCAGGGCGAGGCGCTCGTCGCGGCATTCCAGAGCATCGATCCGCCGCCCCCGGAGGCGGGCCGGGTGCTCGATGACGGACCGCTCGAGCGGGCCCGTGCGGACCTGGAGCGTGTGTTCGATGCGCGCGAGGGGGGCTTCGGCGGCGCGCCGAAGTTTCCGCACCCGAGCTCGATCGAGCGGCTGTTGCGTCACTGGCGCACGACCGTCCGGCACGATCCCCCGGATCTGCGCGCGTTGTACATGGCGGGCCTGACGCTCAGGCGCATGGCCGACGGCGGCATCCACGATGCGCTCGGCGGCGGCTTCTACCGCTACTCGGTCGATGAGCGATGGCGGATTCCGCACTTCGAGAAGATGCTCTACGACAACGCCTGGCTGCTCGCGGTGTACGCCGATGCGTACGTGGCGAGCGCCGATGCGCGTTATGCCGAGGTCGCGCGCGACACGGCTGAGTGGATGTGCCGCGAGATGCAGTCCGAGGAGGGCGGTTTCTACTCGAGCCTGGATGCGGATGCCGCCGGGCACGAGGGAAGTTTCTACGTCTGGGACCGCGAGGAGGTCCGCGCACTGCTGAGCGCGGAGGAATACGCCGCGTTCGCGCCGCTTTACGGCCTGGATCAAGCGCCGAACTTCGAAGGACGCTGGCACCTGTACGTGGCGCGCGAGCCGGACTCGCTTCCCGGGCTGCTCAACGAACCGGCGGAGCGACTCGCCGGGCGGCTCGCAAGCGCCCGCGAGAAGCTGCTGGCGGCGCGTGCGCGCCGTGAGCGTCCCGCGCGCGACGAGAAGATCCTGACGGCGTGGAACGGTCTGGCGATCGCCGGCCTTGCCCGGGCCGCCCGCGCGCTGCCGTGCGCCGGGCTCGGCGAGTCGGCGAGCCGCGCGCTCGAGTTCGTGCGCGGCGCGCTGTGGCGCGAGGGACGGCTGCTGGCCACCTCAGGTGGTGGCCGAGCGCGGCTCAACGCCTATCTTGACGATTACGTCTTCCTCGCCGATGCGGTCCTGGAGCTGCAGCAGTTGCGGCTGCGGCCCGAGGAGCTCGCCTTCGCCGTCGAGCTGATGGAGGTGGTGTTGGAGCACTTCAGCGCCGCGGAGGGCGGGTTCTACTTCACGGCCGACGATCACGAGCCGCTGTTGCACCGCCTGCGGACCTTCGCCGACGAGGCGCTGCCGGCCGGCAACGCCATCGCCGCGCGCGTGCTGCTGCGCCTGGGCTATCTGCTCGGCGAGGGGCGCTACCTGCAGGCGGCCGAGCGCGTCGTGCGCGCCGGCTGGGCGCCGCTCGAGCACCATCCCCAGGCGCATGCGACGCTGCTCAACGTGCTGGAGGAGCTGCTCGAGCCACCTGAGATCGTGATCCTGCGCGGCGAGCCGGCGGCCATCGAGTCCTGGCAGCGCGAGCTCGCGCGGCTGTATGCGCCGCAGCGCATGGTGCTCGCGGCGGCCGCGGACGCCCCGGGCCTGCCGCCGGCGCTCGCGGCCAAGCCGGCGCGCGGCGCGGCGACCGCTTACCTCTGCCGCGGCAGCGTCTGCAGCGAGCCGATCGACAGCTTCGCCGCGCTCGCCGAGGCGCTGCGCGCCTAGCTCAAGTCAGCAGCTCCACCGCGCCGCCGATCGCCGCGGTGTTGATCGTGAGCGTACGCTCGGTCGCGAAGCGCAGCAGGTAGTGCGGACCGCCGGCCTTCGGGCCCGTTCCGGACAGGCCCTGGCCGCCGAATGGCTGCACGCCAACCACTGCGCCGATCATGTTGCGGTTGACGTAGGTGTTGCCCGCCGGCAGTGACTGGAAGACGTGCTCGGCCATGGTCTCGAGCCGGCTGTGCACGCCGAGCGTCAGCCCGAAGCCGCTCGCGCGGATGGCCGCGAGCACCTGCGGCAGCTCCTCGGCGCGGTAGCGCGCCACGTGCAGGATGGGGCCGAACTCCTCGCTCTTGAGCTGATCGAACGCGCCGAGCTCGAACAGATGCGGGGCGAAGAACTGCCCGCCAGCGGCACAGCCGTCGGTCGGGCAGGCATGCAGGAGCTTCGCCTCGCGGCGCATGCGCTCGGCGTGCCGCTCGAGGCGCTGGCGCGCCTGGGCGTTGATCACCGGTCCGACATCGGTGGCCGGATCGGCCGGGTCGCCGAGTCTCAGGCAGCGCATCGCGCCCACCAGCATCTCGATGACCCGCTCGGCGATCTCCTCCTGCACGTAGAGCACCCGCAGCGCCGAGCAGCGCTGTCCGGCGCTGTTGAATGCCGAGAGGATCACATCGTCGACGACCTGCTCGGGTAGCGCCGTGGCGTCCACGATCATCGCGTTGACGCCGCCGGTCTCGGCGATGAACGGAACGATCGGGCCGTCACGGCCGGCGAGCGTGCGGTTGATCGTGGCCGCCGTCGTGGTCGAGCCGGTGAACGCCACGCCGGCGAGCGCCGGGTGCGTCAGCGCCGCGCGGCTGAAGGGCGGGCCGTCCGCGGGCGTCAGCTGCAGCACCGCGCGCGGGACGCCCGCTTCCTGCAGCAGGCTCACCATGGCGTGGGCCACGAGCGGGGTGCTCGGTGCCGGCTTGGCCAGCACCGCATTGCCGGCCATCAGGGCCGCGGCGATCTGGCCGGTGAAGATGGCGAGCGGGAAGTTCCACGGACTGATGCAGGCGAACACCCCGCGGCCCTGCAGCCACAGCTCGTTGCGCTCACCGACCGGTCCCGGCAGCACCTCACCGGAACCAAACAGCCTGCGGCCCTGCTCGGCGTAGTAGCGGCAGAAATCGCTGGCCTCGCGCACCTCGGCGAGCGCATCGGGCAGCGTCCGACCGGCCTCGCGTACCAGCAGGCCGAGAAACGCCTCGCGGCGCTGCTCGAGCAGCGCCGCGGCGCGCTCGAGGCACTCGGCGCGCTCGGCCGCCGGACGTCGGTCCCAGGCCGGCTGCGCCGCCGCGGCGGCGTCCATGGCGGCGCTGATCTCCGTCTCGCTCGCATCGCGGCTCACACCGACGAGCTCACCGTCGGCCGGGCAGTGCACCGGGGTCTCAGGCGGCGCACCGGCGCCGGCGGCGAGGATCGGGCCGCCCGTGTACGGCCGGCCGCGCGCTGCCGCGAGACCCTCGAGCAGCGCCGCGAGCTCCTTAGGGTTGCCGAGATCCGCGCCGCGCGAGTTCAGGCGCGAGCCGTACAGGTGCGGCGGCTCGCGTACGCCGGAGGGGCGCTGGGGGTTTTCGGGAAGGATCTGTCCCACGACGTGCTCCACGGGAATGCGTTTGTTGAGAAAGTGGTGGACGAAGGAAGTGTTGGCGCCGTTCTCGAGCAGCCGGCGTACCAAGTACGGCAGAAGGTCCTGATGGGTGCCGACCGGCGCGTACACGCGCACCGGCGGCAGCTGCGGCTGCTCGGCGCGCACCACCCCATAGAGCGCCTGTCCCATGCCATGCAGCCGCTGGAACTCGTAGCGCGCGCTGCTCGGGGCGAGCGCGGCGACCGCCGCGACGGTGAGCGCGTTGTGCGTGGCGAACTGCGGATAGATCACATCGGCGGCCGCGAACAGCCGCCGCACGCAGACCAGATAGCTCGCGTCCGTGACCGCCTTGGTCGTGTACACCGGGAAACTCGCAAGTCCCCGCTCCTGGGCGCGCTTGATCTCGGCGTCCCAGTAGGCGCCCTTCACCAGGCGCATGCTCATGCGCCGGCCGGTTGCGCGCGCGAGCGCGGCGACCCACTCGATCACGAGCGGTGCGCGGCGGCCATAGGCCTGCACCGCCAGTCCCAGTCCCTCCCAGTCACGGGTCTGCCGGTCGCGCGCCATGGCCTCGATGACATCGAGCGAGAGGTCGAGCCGGTCGGCCTCCTCGGCATCGACCGTCAGCCCGATGCCCGCGCGACAGGCCGCCCGGGCGAGCTCGACGGCGCGCGGCACCAAGCGCTCGAGGACGCGGGGACGTTGCGTCAGCAGGTAGCGCGGCTCGAGCGCGGAGAGCTTCACGGAGATCCCGGAGCGCGCGTATACGGCCCCGGCGGGTTGGCGGCCGAGCGCCTCGATCGCGTTCCGGTACGCCTGGAAATAGCGCTCCGCGTCGGCATCGGTGCGTGCCCCTTCGCCCAGCATGTCGAACGAGCACAGCGCCAGGTCGCTCTGGCGGGTGCCACGCGCGAGCGCCGCTTCGATCGATTCCCCGACGATGAACGCGTGGCCCATCAGGCGCATCGCCCGCCGCATGATGCGGCGGGTCGTCGGCGCCAGGAGATTGCGCGGCGCCGGTGAGCGCGTGAGCAGGGCGTGCGCATCGGGGAGCATCCGTCCAGCGGTGCGCAGCAGCGCGAGGCCCAGGCGCACCTGCAGGTTCGCCTCCCCGTTGCCCCCGCGCAGCGCCGCCAGCCGCTCGGCGATCAGGCGGTCGGCGCTGAGCGCATCCGGCGTGCGCAGCAGTGCCTCGGCGAGGCTCATCAGCGCCTTGCCCTCGGCGCTGTCGAGGGGGAACTGCCCGAGCAACGACTCCACCAGCGAGCCGGCGCGCGCGTGCGCGCGGGCGGCGCTCACCCAGTGCAGGGCCTGGGCACGGGCCGCCTGCAGCGGCTGCTCCACGGTGAGCAGCTCAGCGCGCAGCGCCTCGACGGCCGGCGCCTCGGGGTACAGCGTCGATGCGCGCATGCGCTCGCGCAGACTGTCGAGGTCGTTCGAATCCTGGGAGAGCACCCGGTGGGCGGGCATGGCGTTCATGGGTCACGCGGTGGACAGGAGAATATCCTTATGATAATTGCGTAGGCAGAGGATATTTTTACGTTTTGTCGTTATTAACAGTAAAATTTACTGCCAATGAGACAGAAAACCACCGCCAGCGGTGTCCCGGCACTCGACCGGATCGACCGCAAGCTGCTGGGACGACTGCAGGAGGACGGGCGCGTGCCGGTCTCTCAGCTCGCCCGCGAGGTCAATCTCACCGTCACCCCGACGCTCGAGCGCATCCGTCGCCTCGAGGCTGCGGGTTTCATCAGCGGATATTTCGCGCGGCTCAATGCGCGGCGCCTGGGCCTCGGTCTGCTGGTCTACGTCGAGGTGACACTCGATCGGACCACGCCCGAGGCGTTCGAGCGCTTCAAGGAAATGGTCGCCGCGCACGACGAGATCATGGAGTGCCACATGGTCGCCGGCGGCTTCGACTACCTGCTCAAGGTGCGCGTGAAGGACATGGAGCGCTACCGCACGC
>JAKAZL010000075.1 GCA_021815925.1 Pseudomonadota bacterium
CGGCACTGGGCGATAGCACCGAAAGCCTGAGCCGTTCGGCATGAGAGCAAAATCCACTTTGCCAGTCTCTGCAGCGCTGCAGGTGGGCGCCACATCGGCTCTCGCTGCGACGAGGGTCGAGCATTGCTCTTTCACCCCGGAGGGCGATCGCTCGATCAATTCGGTCCAGGGTTGCGCAGCACGTATAATTATTTGTTAATTATCAATAACTTAAAATCTCTCTTGTGGAGTCACTCCCCAGAAAACTCGTTTGATACACGGAAAATGAGTATATTGTACTCATTCACCAGCGAGCTCCGTTGCCATGACTGCCACCACCAAGCGTGCCAATTTCGATCTGTCTCCCGAGCAGGAAGAATTGCTGGCGAATCTGCGCGCCCAACTCGCCGCTTCCAGCACCAAAGAGGCCGTGCTGAAGGCGGCACAACTGACGGCGGTGCTCCTGGAGGAGGTCCGTCAGGGCAATCGGCTCTTCGTCGGCAAGACTCCTACCACCGCTGTCCGCTTGGCGATTCCGGAGCTCGAGGCTCGAGCCCCTGGCCAATGGCGCTGGCTCGTCGAGCGTCCCCATCCGTGGCGCCGACAGCTCTGGGTCAAAGGACGCAAGCTATTGGCATCGGCAGTGTGGCTCGATGCACTGACGAACGACATGGGCGCGCGCGAGGCGGCGCAAAATTGGGATCTGCCCTTAGAGGCCTGCGAGGAGATCTTCGCATACTGCGAGGCCAATAAAGCTCTGATCGAGTCCGAAGCCAGCGAAGAACGGCAGCGCTTGAAGCAAGCGAATGTCGATGTCGAGGCCAGGGCGCAGGGTTGAGAATCCTGGTTGATGAAGACTCGCAGGCTCGCGCTCAGCTGAACATGCTGCGCGCCGACGGACACGATGT
The DNA here is from genome assembly GCA_021815925.1 of Pseudomonadota bacterium. GTDB lineage: Bacteria > Pseudomonadota > Gammaproteobacteria > Steroidobacterales > Steroidobacteraceae > 13-2-20CM-66-19. Next base: position 888 of record JAKAZL010000075.1, read on the forward strand.
GGTGGCCATCGGCGAGCTGGCCAAGAATGGCATACCCGATGCGGAAGTGTTCGATCTCGCCCAGTCGCTCGAGCGGGTGCTATTGACTCACAACACGGAAGATTTCAACCCACTGCATCGGGACCGGCCCGCTCATCGTGGGATCATGGCGGTCTTTCGGGATTCCGATCCGTCCAAGAACATGAGCCACACTCAGATCGCGCTGGCGATCCGCCGGCTCGAAACTTCTGGCGTCACGATTGCCGGCGATTTTCACGTGCTCAATTATTGGCGCTGACGGGGATGCACGAGAAATCGAGCCCCGTCAGTCGCTCGCTCATGGCGGAGCGACCCTATTTCCTGGAGGGTCACAGATTCATGCCGGCCAAGGAGCTTGCAGACGCAGAGGCCCTCTCTGCTCGGGCGCCCGGCCAACCCGGCGGCCTCACGCGCTGTGACGCTCCCACCCGAGGAGGTTCGCGTTTTACCCCGGGACACCGGCCGACGACCACGTGACGATCGAGACGGTCCGGTACGCGCCGTCAGCATGCACCTGGCGGCGCGCGCTCCCCTACTCTCGGGCCGTCACCGGTGCGGCGCGCCGCTCACCGTGCCAGAGCTCCTGGATGGACTCCAGGGTGCGTCCCTTGGTCTCCGGCACGTAACGCACCACGAAGATCCCCGACAGCACACTCATCGCCCCGTACACCCAGTAGGCGAAACCGTGGTGGAAGTGATGGTTGAGCCAGCCGTTGCCGTCGAGCACCTTGAACGACCAGGAGACGAACAGGTTCGCGATCCATTGCGCAGCAACCGCGATAGCCATCGCCTTGCCCTTGATGGAGTTGGGGAACATCTCGGCCAGCAGCACCCACACCACCGGTCCCCAGGAGAGCGCAAAGCCGGCGATGTAGGCGACCACCGCCACCAGCGCCCAGAGGCCGACCGCCTGCGCATCGAACAGTCCGCCGAGCAGGAACATCGCCGCCGCCATGGCGAGCGAGCCGATCAGCAGCAGCGGCTTGCGCCCGAGCCGATCGACCGTGGCGATGGCGACGAAGGTGAACAGCAGGTTCGCCGCGCCGACCACCACCGTCTGCAGGAACGCCGAGTTGGTCGAGGCGCCCATGTTCCTGAACATCAGCGGCGCGTAGTAGAGCACCGCGTTGATGCCGACCAGCTGCTGGAACACCGAGAGCAGGATGCCGATCAGCAGCACCGGGGCGCCGAAGGCAAGCAGCCGCTCGCCGCGCACCGCAAGCGAGCGCTCGATGTCTGCGAGGATGGTGCGCGCCTGCTCCGGCCCGTTGACCCGCTCGAGCTCGGCGAGCGCCTCGGCATTGCGACCGCGCATGACGAACCAGCGTGGGGTGTCGGGCACGAACACGAGCAGTCCGAGGAACAGCAGCGCCGGGATGGCCTCGGAGGCGAACATCAGTCGCCAGGCCGTGTGGTAATACCACTGCGGGGTACCGAGGGACTGGATGAACCAGTTGACGAAGTACACCAGCAGGATGCCGATCACGATGGCGAGCTGGTTGAAGGACACCAGCCGGCCGCGGATCTCGCTCGGGGCGATCTCGGCGATGTAGAGCGGGGAGATCATGGAGGCGACCCCGACACCGATCCCGCCGAGGATGCGGTAAATGATGAACGGATCGAGCGCCGCCGGGCCCATCTGCCCGATCGTCCCCAGGCCAAGCTCCGGGACAGCCGAGCCGATCGAGCCGACGAGGAACATCAGGGCTGCGATCATCAGCCCGCCCTTGCGCCCGAAGCGGCTCGAGATCCAGCCGGCCACGGCCGAGCCGATCACGCACCCGAGCAGCGCGCTCGAGATCGTCCAGCCCGAGAGGCTGCTCGCGGCGGTCTGCGCGAGGTGCTGCGGATTGATGAAATAATGATCGATGGCGCTCACCGCGCCGGAGATCACCGCCGTGTCGTAGCCAAACAGCAGGCCGCCGAGCGTCGCCACGAAGGTGAGCGCGACCACCAGCCCCGTATTGCCCTTGCTCATCCGTCCCCCCATCAATTCGGCCGATCGCCGCTCGCGGCGGATGGACCCGCCGCGAGCGGCGAGTATGCCCCGAAGAGCGCCAAAAGTGTGATGAATTCCGCCACCGGCCGGCCGGTCCGGCGCGCATACGTATGCGGCGAAATCGACGCAGGGACACCGGACCGCGCCGGCTCCAGGGGCGTATCGTCCGCGGGCTCGGGCGTCTATTTACTCAGTCATTGAGTAATTTTGCTCAGTGATTGAGTACTTTCACGATCGCGACGCACTGAGCCGCGCGCGAAGCTCGCACGCACCGGCGCGCTCTGCTCCCCGCCGCGCGCCGAGTCATCCAGCTGACCCATCCGCCCTCCGGCCACCGTCTTGAGATCTCTTGCGGCGCGGTGCGTTGAACGATCGCGCCGGCTCACGCCCCGGCGTACCTCCTCTGAGTTCACGGCTGAGCGCCCTGAGCCCATGAGGTCCCGCACGGCCCATCCGGTAACACTCGCAGGCTCGAGGCTCGCCGCCAGTGTTAGCACTGCTTCCAAGCGCTGCGGATCGGCTCTGGCGGTACAGCGCTCGGGACGTTCTGCGCCGAATCGCCCCCGCACCGGCTGCATCGATCACCTGAGGCAGCGCAGCCCTGGGCAACCGGCCCGTGGCGGCGCTTCCCTTTCGCCCGATCTTCGTTATATAGTTATGTATATTACGACTGCAACAAGGCCTGCCATGAGCGCCTCCAAACCCAAGCCCCTCGAGGTGACCGGCCAGGTGTGGCTCGACCGCAAGGGGCACAACTTCCTCGGCGGCTACCGCATCGAGCTGTTGGAAGCCATCGAGCGCACCGGGACACTCACCCAGGCCGCCAAGGCGATCGGCCTGTCCTACAAGGCGGCCTGGGACGCGGTCGATGCCATGAACAACCTCGCCGAGAAACCGCTGGTCGCGCGCGCCGTCGGCGGGCGCTCCGGCGGGCGCAGCACGCTCACCGAGCACGGCCGGCGCGCCGTCGCGCTCTACCGCCTGCTCGAGACCGGCTGGCGCCAGCTGCTCACCCGCATGCAGTCCCGGATCGACGATACGCAGGGACTCACCGATCTGCTGAGGGCCATCACCGTGAGAACGAGTGCGCGCAACGAGCTTCGGGGTACCGTCAAGATCGTCCGCAAGGGCGCGGTCAACGCCGATGTAGTGCTCGACGTCGGCGAGGGGCTCGAGGTCTTCGCCTCGATCACCAACGAGGCGGTCGAGGAGCTCGAGCTGCGTCCGGGACGAACGGCCTTCGCGCTCATCAAGTCGAGCTTCGTGATGCTCACGGTCGATCAGACGCTGCGCATCAGCGCGCGCAACCGCCTGTGCGGGGTCGTCTCCTCGGTCACCGTCGGAGCCGTGAACAGCGAGGTCAAGCTCGCTCTCGCCGGCGGTCGGATCCTCACCGCGATCGTCACCAACGAGGCGGTACGTGAGCTCGCGCTCACCGAAGGCAGCCCCTGCTGCGCCCTCGTGAAGGCCTCCCATGTGTTGATCGGCGTCAACGACTGACTTCCCCTTTCCCGCCCAGGAGATGCGTCCCATGAGAGGACCACGGCCGCGCTTTGCCCGCAGAATCCCGATGGCAGCCGTCAGCGCCGCCCTGTTCGCGCTGCACAGCATTGCAGCACACAGCGCGCCCGTGGCGAGCCCGGCGGGCAACGGCGCTCTGAGCGAGATCATCGTGACCGGCTCACGGGAACACGACATCACCGCCGGCGAGAGCGCCGCGCCCGTACAGATCCTGCGCGCCGCGGCGCTGCAGCGCGCCGCCGGCAACCCCAGCGCGGTGGCGGCGCTTGCCCAGTTGGTACCGGCCTACACCGCGCAGCCGTTCGGCAACGACATGGCCGGTCAGACCCTGCAGGCAAAGCTGCGCGGACTGAGCTGCAACGACGTGCTCGTGCTCGTCAACGGCAAGCGCCGGCACACGACCGCCAACATCGAGGTGGACAGCGGTCCTTACCAGGGCTGCGCGGGTACGGACCTGAACTTCATCCCCGTGGCGGCCATCTCGCGCATCGAGGTACTGACCCAGGGCGCAGCCGCCCAGTACGGCAGCGGCGCCGTCGCCGGGGTCATCAACATCATCCTGAAAAAGAGCGCCTCGGGCGGGACGCTGAGCGGCACCTACGGCGGCTACATGGACGGCGGGGGTGTCACCGGGGATGTGTCAATGAACGCCGGCTTCGCGCCGCTTAAGCACAGCTACTTCAACGTCACCGCCGAGTTCCATCACCACGGCACCAGCAACCGCAGCGCGGTGGACGAGCGGGTGGTGAACCCGGCGAACCTCGCCAGCTACCCGAACTCGAACATGCCGCAGATCGCCGGCTACCCCTATCTCGGCGCCGAGGAGGGCGATGGACAGTACGACCTGAAGCTCTTCGAGTTCAATTCCGGCGTGCACTTCGCGGATGGCCTCACGTTCTACACGTTCGGCACGTACGGACTGAAGCGCGCGGCATCCTTTCAGAAGTATCGCCTGCCGAGCAAGGTGTCCTTCACCGATCCGACCACGGGCGTGACGACCTACCCGTTCCCGTTCGGCTTCCTGCCGCAGGAGGCGACCCGCGAGACCGATTTCTCCGCCACCGTGGGCCTGAAGTCCGTGTGGGCCGGCTGGCACTGGGATCTGAGCACCACCGACGGCCGCGATCACCTCGAGATCGACACGCTGAACTCGGCCAACGCCGGGGTCTATGCCGCCACCGGTGAGCCCACCCCGCTCAACTACTATGACGGGTACCTGCAGGCGGCGCAGTGGACCTCGAACCTGGACGTGGACCGCGGCTTCGAGGTCGGTCTCGCCAGACCCTTGAACGTCGCGTGGGGCGTGCAGTATCGCCAGGACAGCTACTCGATCGGTGCCGGTATCCCGATCTCCTACCTCGACGGCGGCGCGCAGTCCTACCCCGGCTTCACCCCCACGGACGCCGGCATCCATGACCGGCACGTGTCGGCCGCGTACGTCGACCTGGCAATCCGCCCCGTTGGCCGGCTGCACCTGGATGTGGCCGGCCGCTACGAGCATTACAGCGACTTCGGCACCGCCACCGTCGGGAAATTCACCGGCCGCTACGAGCTCACCCCACGCCTCGCGGTGCGCGGCACGGTGAGCAGCGGGTTCCGGGCGCCAACCCTCGCCGAAGAGTATTACTCCTCGACGAACGTAACCCCGAGCAGCGCATTCGTGCAGCTGCCGCCAAACTCCCCGGGCGGGCGCCTGCTCGGGCTCGGCAACGGCCTGACGCCCGAGCACTCCATCCAGTACAGCCTCGGGGTGGTCTGGCGACCGACTCCGGGAGTCATTGGCACTCTGGACCTGTACCGGATCAACATCACCCACCGGATCGTCGCCACGGGCAACCTGTACGGCACACTGAACGGCGTGCCGCAGCCGTCGGCCGCCGCGATCGATGCGGCGATCAGCGCCAATGGCAACCAGCTCGACCCGAGCGTGCTCGCCACGGGCACCACCGGCGTCACCCTGTTCGCCAACGGGCTCGACACCGCCACCCAGGGCGCGGACCTGAGCTTCGTGCTGCCCGAGGACTACCACTTCGGGCACGTCGAATGGTCTCTCGGGGCGAACTACAATGAGACCACCGTCACCCGCGTGCCGCTCACTCCCGCCTCACTCGCTGGACTGACCCTCTATGACGCCACCGCGCTTTCTGACCTCAGCACCGCGAGCCCACGGTACGTCATCAATCTCGGCGGCCTGTGGACGGAGCGCCGCCTCTCGGTCGATCTGAAGGAGCAGATCTACGGCCCGAGCTCGGAATGGGAGAACGATGACGGCGACAACCCGGCCAACGTGCCGCTCTATTTCAAGTCCACGATCAAGGTGACGCCGATTACGGATCTGGATCTGGGCTATCGCCTGCATCACCACATCACGGTCCACGTGGGCGCCGTCAACCTGTTCAACCGCTACCCGAACCGCTACAACGCCACCCTCCTCGCCCACTACAACACGTTCCGCTACGGCGACACCCTCGGGGTCTTCCAGTACCCCATGTTCTCCCCCTTCGGCATCAACGGCGGGTTCTACTACATGCGCGCCAGCGTTCGCTTCTGAGACACCCCGGTCCGCCGTGTCTGTACGCCCCGGAGGCCCGCGAGTCGCGGCGGCACAAGGCGACGATGCGCTCGAGCCCGCGCACCGCTTGAAATGGCCGCGGCACGAGGTTCCGCGTTGCGCCCTCAGCGAGGCACCGCATCATTTGCCGCCACGCCCAGATCCGCATCAAACCCGGACCTGCGTAGCGTGTAGGCCTCGAGTTCCCGTTCAAGGCGCATGCGCCGGGCCAACCGCCGCAGGCGGCGGCGACGAGTTCCGTGGACTCCTGGGCAGCTCAAGTCCAGGTTTGGTCGAGTCCATCCCTCGGCGGAGGAGCACGGCCAAAACTGGCTGATCAGAAATCAGCTCATGTAAGCTACTACTTGACACAAGTCCGCCATCCGCTTACACTACCTCCGTGCTGAAGAGCTTCAGGAACAAGGCACTTGCGGAACTGTGGTCCAGTGGATCATGCCGGAAAATTGACGGCAGGTTGCACGCGCGCATCTTGCGCAGGCTGGACAGATTGGATGCCGCCACAGCGGTGAAGCAGATGGATGTGCCAGGCTTTGATTTCCACCCCCTGCATGGCATGCCCCAGCGTTACTCTGTGCACGTCAATGGACCCTGGTGTCTGACGTTCGAGTTTGAAGGCGGGGACGCGCTGCGCGTGGACCTGGAGCAATACCATTAGCTGGAGAACTGCTATGGCCGAAATCATTGCAAAACGGAATCCAAAGCGCTGTCCTACCCATCCGGGTGCGCTGCTGCGCGAAGACATCCTGCCGGCGCTGAAGCTGCCCAAGACGGCGATCGCGGATGCGCTCGGCATCTCCCGGCAGCACCTGTATGACATCCTGCGCGAGCGCAAGCCGGTCTCTGCCGAGGTTGCAGTCCGCCTCGGCGCGGCCTTCGGGGATGGCCCTGACGTGTGGCTGCGCATGCAGGCTGCCTACGACGCGTGGCACGCCTCGCTCAAGGTCGACGTCAGCAAAGTTCCGCGCCTCGCAGCGTAGCCACATCAACCCCGGGGCCCGAGCCCGTCTCGCGACGATCAGCGTGCTACCCGCGGTCGCTGCTTTCGGGCGATGTCTCACGTTGTTCATCGCGTGCGCCGCGAATCGGCGCTCTCCCTCGTGCGCCGCCCGGACGGGCGGCGCATCTTGACACCTTCACATGCCAGGACCGCATTGCGAAAAGAGCCGCGATGCAACGTCACCGGAGCATCGGAAACGCTGACCACGATTGATGTTGCGCTGAGCCGTGCGTCAGATCTTGTGACCAAGGCGGACTGATCCTGCCGAGCACACCCGGGTTCATTTTGCCGAGCGCCGCAGCAGGCACTGATCCATGCAGCTGCGGCACCGCTTCGCAGATGACGCAATCCAGTCGGGCCCGCTGGCCAGCTCTCCCGTCCTCCTCTCCTGGCAGGGCTTTACGATTGCTGCGCCCGATCGCGCCACCTGCCCATCACTGTGACCACGTGCCGCGCACCCAGGCGCTTCGCGCTAGTCCGATCCCATCCGCTGCGCAACGGCACGCACTGACACAGGAGTTCGCTTGTACAACACCTGGTCCACTCTGCCGAGCCCGGTGGCCGCCTCGATGCCCTGCGGCCGGAACACCAGTGCCTGCAGGAAATCCGCCTGCGCGTGGTACCAATGCCCGCCGGCAATGGCCGCCAGCCCCGCGCGGACCGCCTTGCGGTAACCCACGCTGCGGAAACTGCGCCGCGCGCGCGTCAGGGCAGCCCTGGCCGGCGAATCGTGCGGCGCACGGGCGACCACTCGGTTGAAATAGTGCGCGGCGCGCGAATAATCGCCGGCCTGCTCCGCCCGGCGGCCCTGACTCAGCAGCGGTAGCACAGCGCTCGGCGCGTGAGCCCCTCCCCGGCTCGCCGGCGACTTCCGACCGCCACCATCGATCCGCATTGCCAACGCGAACGCCCGCGCCGCCGTGCGCTGCCGTCCCGCGGCGAGTGCCGCCTCTCCGGCTGTGACCTGCGCCGTCACGGCACGCGGTGCCTGCTTGCGCATACGCTTAAGCAGAGCCGCGGCGGCGAGCCAGTGCCGGCGTGCGGCCACGGACCGGCGCGTCTGCTCTGCCGTGCGTGCCTCGAGAACCTGCTGCTTCGCTGCCGCAAAATCGCCCGCGTCCCAGGTTGCAGCGCCGCGTGCCGCCAGATTGCTCAGCCGCCTTTCGATCCGCACACCGCGCACCGTCGGGGAGCCCGAGCTCGGCGCACCCGGTGAACCCAGTGAACCCGACGAACTCGGCGCGCTCGAAGAGTCCGGCAGAGTCGCCGGACTCGGCGGGCTCGGGGGCACTGTCGGACCGACCTCGCCAGCCGGCGCACTGCCGTCGCTCGGACGGCCCTGCAACTGCGCCACGACCGTGGACAATGCCTTCGGGAGATTGTCACCGGACAACGGGCCACTCCCCCACAGCGTCACGGCCGCACCGCCCACCGCGCAGATCAGTCCGAACGTCAGGAAACGTCCGCGATGCCGCCGTGGCCTTCGAGCGCTGTACCGTCCGGGTCGCTCCCACGGCTCCGACAGGGGCATTGCGCGCAGTGCGGGCACCTCATCCAGGTACGGATTACTCGACATTGCGATCTGCGGCGGCTCGCGCACGACGTTGCTCACCTCCGGTTGCGGCTCGGCTGCGGCGCCTTGCGGCGCGACCTCCGCTCGCGCAGGCGCAGCGATTGCCACGCTCTCGGCCGCCGCCGCCACCGCATCCAGCGGGTCCGGCGGCGCCAATGGCCTGCGGTCATCGGCGCGCGCAGACTCCGTCGGTGCGGCGGAAAGATCAGCGAGCTCGGTCAGGTCGAGCGCCAGCGTCGCGTTCAGCGTCAGCTCGAGCGCCTCGGCCACCTCGTGCATGCTGCCGGGCCGCTCATCGACACGCTTGGCCAGCATCTGCATGACCAGCTCGATCAATTGAACCGGGGCCCGGCGGGCCGGAACGAGTTGCGGCACGGTGCCGCTTTGGATCTGACCGGCATCGAAATTGGGAAAGTACGGTTGATGTCCCGCGAGCAACTCGTAGGCGAGCGCCCCGAAGCCGTAGATGTCATCGGCCGGATTGGGAGGCTCGCCGCGCAGCTGCTCCGGACTCGCCGTGAACGGCGAGCCACCGCACGCCCGCGCGACGTCCTGTTCCGCACCTGAGCCGCGCAGCACGGCGGCGACTCCGAAGTCAGCGAGTTTAATCTGCCCGGAGCTGTCGAGCAGCACGTTGCTCGCCTTGAGATCCCGGTGCACCACGCCCCGCGAGTGTGCATAGCCAAGCGCAGCGGCGACCTCGAGGAGCACCGGAACGATCTGCAGATACCCCATGCCGCGCAGCGCGGTGAGATTGCCGCCATCGGCCAGCTCCATCGGCAACACCAGACAATCCTCGATCCGCTCCGGAGGCAGGACCCGCAAAATCCCTTTGTGCCTCAGCAGGGCCAACATCCCGTACTCTCGCTCCAGTGCCGCCCACGCCTTCGCGGAGTCCGCCGCGTTCGCATCGATAATCTTCAGCGCAAGATCGACGTCGGCCGTCTCATCGCGGACCCGCCACACCTCGCCCTGACCGCCCGCGCCGAGCCGGTCAATCAGCGTGAAGCGACCGAGCCTTCGCATCTGAACCGCTGCTTGAACCTGCGACATGATCTCCTCCTGTTAAGTCGCCCGGCGT
>JAKAZL010000076.1 GCA_021815925.1 Pseudomonadota bacterium
AGCTGCTCGAGCTTCTCGCGGCCCTCCAGCACCGCGCCGGGCAGCCCCGCGAGCCGGCGCAGGGCCGCCACGCGGTAGGCATACAGGCCGACGTGGCGCCGTGCTCCCGCCCAGCTCCTCTGCGTGCTCAGGCCCGCCGCGGCATCGTCCCGGTTCCAGGGTATGGGGGCACGCGAGAAGTACAGCGCGCGGCCGTGCCGGTCGGTCACGACCTTCACGACGTTCGGATCGAGAAACTCCTCGAGCGACTCGACGGGCGTCGCCAGCGTGCCGATCGCCGCCTCGGGCGCCGCGGCGAGCAGCCCGGCGACCTGGCCGATGATCCGCGGCGGAATCAGCGGCTCATCGCCCTGCACGTTGACCACGATGTCCTCATCCGCCCAGCCCGCGAGCGCCGCGAGCTCCGCGATGCGGTCCGTGCCGGAGGCATGCGCCGGCGAAGTCAATCGCGCCTCGGCACCGAACGCGCGCGCCGCCGCCGCGATCGCCGCATCATCGGTTGCAATCAGCACCTCGGCCGCGCCGGCGGCGCAGCAGCGCTCATAGACCCACTGCAGCATCGGCTTGCCGGCGAGCAGCGCGAGCGCTTTGCCCGGCAGCCGGCTCGAGCCGGCCCGGGCGGGAATGGCGATGCGCAACACCGGAGCGGCCGCTCAGCGCTCGAGCAGCGGATCGTCGGTGGCGAGCTGGCGCGCCTCCTCTTCCAGCATCACCGGGATCCCGTCGCGGATCGGGTAGGCGAGCCGATCCATGCGGCACACCAGCACGCGCTCCTCGCGCCGGTAGATGAGCGCGCCCTTGCAGACCGGGCAGGCGAGTATCTCGAGCAAGCGGGCATCCACGCGCTAACCTCCGGGCGGTCGTGCAAATGATTCGATCGTGCGCAGCGACAGCTCGATCAGCCGTGCCGCATCGGCGTCGCTCAGCACCACCTCGACCGGGACCCACCAGAGCCGCCGGTCGAAGGGTGGCGCGCATTTTACGGCATCCTTCTCGGTCATGAGTACCGGCCGGTCATCGCCGAAATCCAGCTCCTGCGCCCCGAGCGGATGGTGATCGGGAAACGGATGCTCGATCAGCTCCAATCCGCGCGCGCGCAGATCACGAAAGAAGCGCTGCGGGTGGCCGATGCCCGCGACCGCGTGCACCGGACCGCCGCGAAAGGCCTCGAGCGCTCGGCGCTCGGGCGAGCCGAGCGCCACCGCCGCTGCGGGCTTAAGATCCATGCGCACCACCCGCGGCGGGAAGCTTGCCGCTGCCGCCGCAAGCGAGGGGTGCTCCGCCGCCCCGTTGATCACCAGCGCATCGGCCTGCGCCAGAGCGCCCAGCGGCTCGCGCAGCGGTCCGCCCGGCAGCAGATGGCCGTTGCCGAAGCCGCGCGCGCCGTCGACGACGACGATGCTGCACGCACGTGGCAAAGGCAGGTGCTGCAGGCCGTCATCGGACAGGATCACGCGTGCCCCGCGACTCAGCACCGCGCGTGCCGCCGCCACCCGGTCGCGTCCCACGGCGGTCGGGCAGCCGCTCGAGCGCGCCAGAATCAGCGGCTCATCGCCTACCTCGCGCCAGTCCGCCTGCGCATCGAGCACTCGCACCGTGCCCTCGCGCCGGCCGTAGCCGCGCGAGATCAGCCCGACCTCGAGCCCGCGTTGCCGCAGCTGCCGGGCGAGCCACACGGTGAGCGGTGTCTTGCCGGTGCCGCCCACCGTCAGGTTGCCGACGATGATTACCGGGGCGGGCAGCGCGCTGGGCGCCGGCGCACGCGCCCGGCGCAGCCGAACCGCTGCGCCGTAGAGCCACTCGAGCGGCCGCAGCGTCCGGCACGCACCCGCCTCGGGGCCGTACCAACGCCGGTTGAGCCAGGCCTGCATCGCCTCAGTCGCTGAACTGCAGGCGGTACAGCTGCGCGTACAGTCCCTCGCGCGCGAGCAGCTCGGCGTGCGTGCCGCTCTCGACCACCGCGCCGGCATCGAGCACGAGAATGCGGTCGGCCTGTTCCACGGTCGAGAGACGGTGGGCGATGACGAAGGTGGTGCGATTGCGCATCAGGTGGGTGAGCGCCGCCTGGATGTGCCGCTCCGCCTCGGTGTCGAGCGCCGAGGTCGCCTCATCGAGGATGAGGATCGGCGCATCCTTCAGCAGCGCCCGGGCGATCGCGATGCGCTGGCGCTGGCCGCCGGAGAGCAGCACACCGCGGTCCCCGACCAGTGTGTCGAGTCCCTGCGGCAGCGCGCTGGCGAACTCCAGCACATGGGCGGCCTCGGCGGCGCGCCGCACGACCTCATCGGACACCTCGCGGCCGAAGGCGATGTTGTTGCGGATGGTGTCGTCGAACAGGGTCACGTCCTGACTGACCACCGCGATCTGCTCACGCAGCGCCTTCAGGTCGAATTCCCGCACGTCGTGCCCGTCGACGAGGATCGCTCCGGAGGCGACCTCGTAGAAACGCGGCAGCAGGTTCACGACCGTCGACTTGCCACTGCCGGAACGGCCGACGATCGCCAGCTGTGTGCCCGCCGGCACCGTGAAGGACACGGCGTGCAGTGCCGCCTCCTTGTTCTGCTCATACGCGAAGCACACGTCGCGATACTCGACGTCCCCGCGCACGCGCTCGGGGCGATATGCGCCGTGCTCGGGCTCGCCCGGCAGGTCGAGCACCTCGAACAGGCTCTGCGCCGCGGCGACGCCCTGCTGGATGGGGCCGGACTGGCTCACCACCTCGCGCAGCGGCTGCGCCATGCTGGTGAGCGCGGTGAAAAATCCCAGCAGATCCCCGAGGCTCATGTGGCCCTCGACGCGGCTACGTATCGCCAGCGCCAGCACCACCGCCCCGCCGAGGGTCGTGACCATCTGCACCGTCGGGTTGGCCAGCCCGTTGGTGAGGATGGCCTTCATGTTGGAACGCCGGTTGTGCTCGTTGACCCGTTCGAACTGTCCGACGAGGTGCTCCTGGGCGCCGTAGACCTTCACCAGACGGGGCGACTCGAGGCTCTCCTTGGCGAGGCGGGTCACGTCCTCCATGGAATGCTGGATGCGCCGGCCGTAGCGGCGGAAATGCTTGTTGATCACCGAGACCAGCCAGCCGGCGAACGGTCCGACGACGAGCGCGATCAGCGTCAGATGCGCGTTCTTCCACAACAGGTAGGTGAGCAGCCCGACGATGGTGAGCCCGGCGCGCACCAGGATGACGATGGAACTGGTCGAGGCCTGGCCGACCTGCTCGCAGTTGTAGGTCAGGCGCGAGAGCAGCGCACCGACCGCCTGGCGATCGAAGAACGCCACCGGCAGATCGAGCATGCGCGCGAACACCTGTCCCCGCAGGCGCTTGACGATGTGTCGGCCGACGTAGCCAATGCAGTACGTCTGGGTGAAGTTGCCGATGCCGCGGCCGATGAACAGCACCACCAGCGCCACCGGGATCCAGATGATCATGCGAGCGCTCGGGTGCGCCAGCGTGTCGCCGAGGTGCTGGGCCAGGTAGGCGAAACTCGCCGTGCTCGCCGCATACAGCGCCCCGCCCAGCATCCCGAGGGCGAACACGCCGAAGTGTGGACGCAGGTAGCCGAGCAGCCGCCGGTAGGTGCGCGCCGCCGCGCGCTCCCCCTCGCCGCTGTCGCTCACGAGCCTCCCTCGGCTCGCGCCTTGATCGTCGCGATGTCGAGCTTGACGAACCCGAGTCCGCCGAGCACGTCCATCGCCGTGACCACCGACTGCTGCGTGGCGCGCGCATCGGCGCGGATCAGCACCGCCGCGTTGCGATCGGCCGCCGGCTCCCCGGCGAGCGCGGTGCGCAGCGTGTCGGGACTGTTGTTGAGCAGTTCGCGGCCGTTGACGAGGTAATCGCCGTTGGCGGTGATCGTCACCACCACCGGCTGCGGCCGGCCGCTCGCGGGCGGCACCGCACCGGCCCGCGGCAGCACCACGTGCAGCCGGCCCTCCTGGGTGAAGTGACTCGAGAGCATGAAGAACACCACCAGCAACAGCACCACGTCGATCAGCGAGACGACGTTGATCTCCGGCTCCTCGTGGCGCCGCGGCTTGAGGTTCATGGACGGATCAAGCGCCGCTCGCGGGGGCGTCGCCCGCCGCTTCGAGCGCATCGGCCATGCGCATGGCGTGCTTCTCCATCTCCACGACGATGCCTTCCACCTTGCCGCGCAGATAGCGGTAGGAGATGAGCGCGGGGATCGCCACGCACAACCCCGCGGCCGTGCACACCAGCGCCTCGGCGATGCCGCCGGAGAGTGCGCGCGGATCGCCCGCGCTGCTGCTTTGGATCGCATCGAAGGCGCGGATGATGCCCGTGACGGTGCCGAGCAATCCGAGCAGCGGAGAGATTCCGGCGATGGTGCCCAGGGTGTTGAGGAAGCGTTCGAGCTCGTACACCACGTGCCGTCCGGCATCCTCCAGGCGCTCCATCAGGATGTCGTGCGGCCGGTGCCGGTTGGCGAGCCCGGCCGCGAGCAGCCGCCCGAGCGGGGAGTGCTGCTCGAGCGCGCTGATCACCTTGTCAGTGACCTGTCCGCTCTCGATCAGCTGCCACACCTTCTGCGGCAGCTCGCGTGGCAACACGCGGCGGTCCTGCAGCGTCCAGAGCCGCTCGAGCACGATGGCCGCAGCCACGATCGAGCAGAAGATGATCGGCCACATCAGCGGACCGCCGGCCCGCACGATTTCCCACATCAATCGACCCCATTGATTCGGTGTGCCGGCATCATACCGGAGTGCGCCGGAGCCCGAAATGCGCGGCGCGACCGGCACCGGACCTGCCGTGGTACAGTGCGCCGCGTATGCCGCGCCGCATGCTGAAGAGGATTCTGCCCAAGCCCCACCACATCGAGGGACATCGGCTGCTGCGCGTGTTCGGCGACCGGCTGATGGACCCGCGCCTGTGGGTCGTACACCGCCGTGCCGTCACCGGCGCCTTCGGGGTGGGGCTCGCCATCTGCTTCGTTCCATTGCCGGTACACACCCTGCTCGCCGGACTGATCGCGCTCGCCTGGCGGCTGAACGTGCCGGCGATCTACGGCACGATCTTCCTGGTCAATAACCCCCTGACCATGGTGCCGATCTACTACCTCGCCTACCGGGTCGGCGCGCTGCTGCTCGGCACCCCGGCGCGGCACTTCGCCTTCCACCTGAGCTGGCAGTGGCTCCAGTACGGACTCGGGCCGCTGTGGCGGCCCTTTCTCGTCGGCTGCCTGGCGTGCTCGCTGGCCGCAGGATTCGCCGGCTGGTGCGCGCTCGAGTTCATCTGGCGCTGGGAAGTCAGGCGACGCTACCGGGCGCGCCACTGGGCGACGCCGTAGCGCCCTGCTCGCGCAGCCGCCCGAGGGTGAGCTCGCAGATGCGATCCATGCGCCCGGCGAGTCGCGCATCGTGCGTCACCACGACCAGGCTGGTCTGTCGCTCACGGTTCAGTTCGAGCATCAGCTCGAACACCGCCTCGGCGTTGATCCCGTCCAGATTGCCCGTGGGCTCGTCCGCCAGCACGATCTTCGGTTGCGTCACCAGCGCGCGCGCCACCGCCGCGCGCTGACGCTCGCCGCCGGAGAGCTGGTGCGGACGGTGCGTCAGCCGACCACCGAGACCGACCCGCTCGAGCAGCGCCGCCGCCTGCGCGCGCGCCTCGGCGATCGGGGTGCGCCGCACCAGCAGCGGCATGGCCACGTTCTCGAGCGCGGAGAACTCCGGCAGCAGGTGATGAAACTGGTACACGAAGCCCAGCGTGCGGTTGCGCAGCATGCCGCGCTCGCGCTCCTTCAGCGCATGGATGTCCCGCCCGGCGATCAGCACCTGTCCCCGGGTGGGCCGATCGAGCCCGCCCAAGATCTGCAGCAGCGTGGTCTTGCCCGAGCCGGAGGCGCCGATGATGGCGAGCCGCTCTGCGGCGCGCACCGTGAGCGTGACGCCCTGGAGCACATCGAGCGTCGTCGGACCCTGCACGAAACTGCGCCCGACGTCGCGCGCCTCGAGCACCGCCTCACTCATGGCGCAGCGCCTCGGCCGGGGCGGTCCGCGCGGCGCGCCAGGCCGGATACAGCGTCGCCAGCGCACACAGCAGGAACGCCACACCGCACACGCGCAGCACGTCGAATCCCTCGACGTAGGCGGGAAGCTCGCTCATGTAATACACCTTGGGGTTGAGAAACTGGGTGTGCAGCAGACGCTCGAGCAGCCCGACCAGGCTCTGCAGGTGATGGGCGATGAAGACCCCGAGGGCAGCCCCGAGCAGCGTGCCGGCGAGCCCGATCAGCAGCCCCTGAATCGCGAACATCCCGAGCACGTTGCCGGGCGAGGCGCCAAGGGTGCGCAGGATCGCGATGTCCGCCTGCTTCTCCTTCACGATCATCACCAGGGTCGCCACGATGTTGAAGGCCGCCACGCCGACGATCATCGAGAGGATCACGAACATCATCGACTTGGTGATCTCGATGTTGCGAAAAAAGTTCGACAGGTGATCCGTCCAGTCGCTGACGTAATAGCCCGAGCCGCCGAGCGAATAGGCGATGCGGCGCACAATGCTCGGCGCCTGCCAGGGATCGGCGAGCTTCATGCGCAGGCCGGTCACCTCCCCGGGCCCGAGGGCGAACAAGCGCGCCGCATCGGTGAGGTTCACCAGCGCGAGCTCGCGGTCGTACTGGTACATCCCGGAGTGGAACAGCCCGACGACGCGGAAGCGGCGCATGCGTGGCATCACGCCGGCCGGCGTCGCGATCCCCTCCGGCGCGATCAGCACCACCGAGTCCCCGGGACGCACGTGCAGCGCGCGGGCCAGGTCGACCCCGAGGATCACCTCGTAGCCCCCGGGCCGCAGATCCGCCAGATCGCCGTGCTCGAGATGGCGCACCAGCGCCGTCACGTGCCCCTCCTCGCCCGGCAGCACCCCGCGCACCGCCGCCCCGGCGATGTACAGTCCGTGGGTGAGCAGCGCCTGCTGCTCGACGTACGGGGCGACGGCCCGCACCTGCGGCTCGCGCCGCACCCGCTGCGCCACGGCCTGCCAATCGCCGATGCTGCCGTGCAGGCCCTCGATGGTCGCATCGGCGGTGACATCGAGAATGCGGCTGCGCAGCTCGCGGCCGAAGCCGTTCATAACCGAGAGCACCACGATGAGGGTGGCGACCCCGAGGGCGAGTCCGCAGACCGACATCACCGCCACGAACGAGACGAACCCGCGGCGGTGGGTGGAGCGCAGGTGGCGCGTGCCGATCAGCCATTCGTAGGAGGGCCAGCGCATCGGGTTACTCGTAGCGCAGCGCTTCGGCCGGCGCGACGCGCGCGGCGCGGGCCGCCGGGTAGACGGTGGCCGCCGCGGTGAGCAGCAGCGCCGCGCCACCGATCACCGCCACGTCGCTCCAGTTCACGACCGAGGGGATGCGGGTGATGTAGTAGACGCTGGGGTTGAAGATCTGAAAGCCGAAGGTGCGCTCGAGGAAGCTCGCCACGGTGTTGACGTGATAGGCGAGCGCGAGCCCGAGGCCGACGCCGAGCCCGACGCCGAGCCAGCCGATGGTGAGCCCCTGGGTGAGAAAGATCGCGAGCACGCGCCCGGGCGAGGCGCCGAAGGTGCGCAGGATCGCGATGTCGGTCCGCTTGTCGGTGACCACCATCACCAGCATGGCCACGATGTTGAAGGCGGCCACTGCCACGATCAGCAGCAGGATGAGCGACATCATGGTCTTCTCGATGCGGATGGCGTGGAAATACGCCGCGTTGTCCTCGGTCCAGTCGATCACCTGGAACCCGCTCGGCAAGCGCGCCCGCAGCCGCGCCGAGATCGCCGGAGCAGCGAGCGCGTCGCGGTAGCGCACCCGCAACCCCTGATCGAGCCCGCCGGCCGGCAGCAGCGCGCGCACATCGGCGATGTTGCCGTAGACCAGCGTCGCATCGCTGTCGGCGAGCCCCACCGAGAACACGCCGGCGACGGTGAAGCGGTGCAGCTGCGGGGTGGGCAGACCGCCGGCGCTCACCCCCGGGATGAGCAGCGTCAGCCGGTCACCGGGCTCGAGCCCCAGGGCCTCGGCGATCACCTCCCCGAGAATCACCCGGTCCGAGCCCGGCTGCAGCGCACCGAGCGCCCCGGCGGTGCTCACCTTGCCGAGCCGCGTCACCGCAGGTTCCGCGGCCGGATCGATCCCGCGCAGCAGGATCGGCAGCATCTCCGGGCTGCGCACCGCGAGGGCCTGGGACTGAACGAACGGGGCGACCCCGCTCACCCCCGGGGTGGCGCGCACGGTGCGCGCCAGGCGCGCCCAGGCCGCCGGCGACGGCGGTCCGGCGCTCTCGGCCGAGCGGCTCGCCACCACGCGTGCGTCGGCATCGAGCGCGAGCAGGCGATGGCGCAGGTCGCCCTCGAAGCCGTTCATGACCGAGAGGATGACGATCAGCGCCGCCACCCCGACGCACACCCCCGCCAGTGAGGTCCAGGTGATGAACGACACGAAGAACTTGTGCGAGCGGGCGCGCACGTAGCGCCAGCCGACGAACATCGACAGGGGGTGGAACATCCGCGAATTTAACCATAGTCCCCGCCCCCGCTGCCGGTTGTCGCGCGTCACAGATTTGCGCACCGGAGGGGTACGGCGGCTTTGACAGAATGCCCCCGGGTGTATAGTCGGCGCGGGAGGTCTGGACATGCGCGCCCGAGTTCTTTTGGCAGTGCTGATCGCTTGCTCGGTTGCCGCCACGGCGGCGGCCGAAACCGTCGTGGTCGACGGCCAGCTGCGGCTGGCCTCGAGCGGCGTACCCCACCCCCACCGCAGCCAGACCATGCACCAGGTCGAGCAGCGCTTCGGCACCCCCGAGAAGCGCTATGCGGCCGTCGGCCGCCCGCCCATCACCCGCTGGGACTACCCCGACTTCAGCGTCTTCTTCGAGTACAACCGGGTCGTACACGCCGTGGTGCACGCCCCCTCGGCGCACTAGCCCCCGCAGGACGTTCAAGCGGCGGCCCGCCGGGCCGCTATCCGATTGGAATGGACCGAGCCGCCTCCTGCGTCGCCTTGTGGCGACGCAGGTCCTGCGGATTATGGTAGGCTCACTTTTCACAGAAGAATGATCGGGTAACCGTCCCTTGCCGCTCGATAAATCGCTCAACATCGACGAGCTGATCCGCGCCGGCGCCACGCGTCGCGAGCTCGCACAGGCCCACCTGCAGGCCGAGGTGCGCCGCCGCGAGGAAGTGCTGCGCCGCGCCGTGCGCCGCTACGTCTCCCCGCAGCTCGCCGAGCGGATTCTCGATGACGTGCAGCTGCGCGAGACGCTGCTCTCGGCCAACGACCTGCGCACCCACGCGGTGGTGCTGTTCGCGGACCTGCGCGGCTTCACGGGCCTCTCTGAGCGGCTCGAGCCGCGCCAGGTCGTGCCGCTGCTGAACGAGTACTTCTCGCTGCTCACCGAGATCACGCTGCGCCACGACGGCACCGTCTTTCACATGGCCGGGGACTGCCTGATGCTCGGCTTCGGGGTACCGCTCGAGCAGCCCGACGGGCCGGGGCGCGCCGTGCGCGCCGCCCAGGAGATGCTCACGAGCTTCGCCGAGCTCGCCGGGTCGTGGATCGGCCGCTACGGGGTCGAGGCGGGCCTGGGGATCGGGATCAACGAGGGCGACGTGGTCGCCGGCAACATCGGCTCGAGCTCCTACATGAGCTACACGCTGATCGGCGACACGGTGAACGTCGCGGCGCGGTTGTGCCAGCGCGCACGGGCCGGCGAGATGCTATTCTCGCGCACCATCAAGCAATCGCTTGATGCGCTCGGCGTCGACGTGGGCGCGACAGCCCTGCCCCCGATTCAGCTGCGCGGCAGCAGCCGCACCATCGACATCTTCTGCGTGCCCGCCGCCGCGCCGCGTCTTCACCTCACGGCAGATCCGGTCGCAGTTTGAGAGTACTCGATCCGCCCGTTCCGGGCCCGGCCCGGCGGCACCTGCGTTGGCGGCACTTGCGTGGCAGCGCCGCGGCCCTGGCGCTCGCCGAGGCGGCCCGTTCGGACCAGAAGCTCTACGTCATCGTCGCCGATGCGGCGCGGGAGCTCGCGCGCCTGAGCGCCGAGCTCGCCTTCTTTGCCGGACCGGCGTTGCCGCTGCTCACCTTTCCCGACTGGGAAGTGCTGCCCTACGACCTGTTCTCTCCCCATCCGGACATCATCTCGGCGCGGCTGCGCACGCTGTACGAGCTGCCGCACCTGAAGCACGGCTGTCTGATCGTCGCGGCCGACACGCTCATGCAGCGCCTGCCGCCGCGCCAGTACGTCCAGGCGCGCGCCTTCGAGCTCGCGCGCGGCGAGCGGCTCGATCTGGAGCCGTTCCGCGCCCGCCTCATCGACGCCGGCTACGCCAGCGTCAGCCAGGTGCGCAGCCCCGGGGAGTTCGCCGTGCGCGGCTCGCTGTTCGATGTCTTTCCGATGGGCTCGGACGAGCCCCTGCGCATCGACCTGTTCGACGAGGAGATCGAGGCGATCCGCCGCTTCGACCCGGACACCCAGCGCTCGCTCGAGCCGATCGAGCAGGTCCGGCTGCTGCCGGCGCGCGAGCTGCCGCTCGATGCCGAGGCGGTGAAGGAATTCCGCCGCCGCTTCCGCGTGCGCTTCGAGGGCGATCCGACACGCTCGAGCGTCTACCG
>JAKAZL010000077.1 GCA_021815925.1 Pseudomonadota bacterium
CCGGCGATCCGCCGGCCGGCGATCCCCCGGCCGGCGACCCGCCGCTCGCCGCTGCGGCGAGCCAGGCCGTGCCGCAGCCGGCCGCCGCGAGCGCGCCGCAGGGCAACCTCACCGAGGTTGTCGTGACCGGCAGCCTCATTGCCAGCCGCGGTTACACCTCTTCCAGCCCGCTGGTGACGGTCGGGGCGGCACAGATTGCCTCCACCGGCCAGGTGTCGCTCGACTCGGCGCTCGGTCAGATGCCGCAGTTCGCCGCCGCCCAGGGCCAGGCCGAGGTCGGCGACGTGCAGGGCGCGACCGGCTTCCAGGGCGGTCAGTCCTACACCGACCTGCGCGGGCTCGGCCCGCAGCGCACCCTGGTGCTGCTCGACGGGCAGCGCCTGGTCCCGACCAACCCGAACGGCTCGGTCGACCTGAACGTGATCCCGATGGCGCTCATCAAGAGCGTCGATGTGATCACCGGCGGCGCCTCCGCGGTGTACGGCTCGGACGCCATGGCGGGCGTGGTCAACTTCCGCCTGCGTCAGCACTTCCACGGCATCCAGCTCTCCTACCAGCACGGGGCGACCACCAGTGGCTACGGGCCGGAGGACAGCCTCAGCATCCTGATGGGCGGGAACTTCGATCACCACAAGGGCAACGCCGTGATCGATCTGGAGTACAACGAGCGCGGGGCGATCACGGGCAACGACAGCCCGTTCTTCTCGAACATCGTGAACTTCAATCGTGGCGTGCCGCGCGGACCGGAGGCGATCTTCAGTGCCGGGGAGCTCGGCGCGAATATCCCGCTCTCGGCGGTCAATGGGGTTCTCGCCCAGTACCCGGGCACCAGCCCGGTCGCAGGCGATAGCTCGGGCAATTACCCCGGCTACATCGGCATCAACAGCAACGGCTCGCTGTTCACGACCCGCGATCCGGGCAGCTGCGTGCAGAATTACCAGGGTCCGGTGGGCAAGGTCCCGGGGCTCTCGGTCACGCCGGATTGTACGGCCATCAAGTCCTACCTCGGGCCGTATTTCTACGTCCAGACGCCGCTGCAGCGCTACAACCTGTTCTCGCACGTGACGTACAACATCAATGACAACGTCCAGGCGTACGGGCAGATCAACTTCATGCACTCGACGTCCGGTGACGTCAATGCCGCCTCCTACCTCGGGCCCGGCAAGTTCCTCTACGTGCCGACGAACAATCCGTACGTCTACGGCAACTCGGCGCTGAACTCGATCCTCACCGCCGCCGGTGTGCCGGTGGGCGCCAACGTTGGCTCGAGCAATGCGATCCACATGGAAGACTGGCTGACCAGCATGGGACCGCGCATCGAGACGTTCCTGTACAACGACTACCAGGTGACCGCCGGGTTGCGCGGCGGGATCGGCGAGACGTCCCTCAGCTGGAACGTGTTCGGGTCCTACGGTCAGACCTACATGGAGAACGACGAGCAGAACAACATCAATCTGCCGGCGCTTGAGACCATCCTGTACGGTACGGCCAATTTCCAGGGCGCCAATGGCGACAACTGCGTGGGCTATGCCTGGAACCCGCTCGGTGGCCAGCCGATGAGCGCCGGCTGCCGGCAGTACGCGAGCGGCACGGCGAAGAACACCAACCTGATCACCCAGAAGTACTTCCAGGGAACCCTCTCGGGGAACCTGTGGAAGCTGCCGGAGGGTCACCTGAAGTTCGCCCTCGGCGCCGACTATCGCGGCGAGAGCTTCAACTACCAGGCCAGTCCGCTGCTGAACCCGGCGTTCAACGTAATGCCCTCGAACTACGGCGTCACGGACATCATCTCCCCGTCCTACGACCTGATCAGCTCGGCGGGTGGCACGCAGAACGTGCGTGAGGTGTACGTCGAGTTGCGTGCGCCGCTGCTCAGGAACAAGCCGTTTGCGAAGGACCTGTCGGTGGACATCGGCGGCCGTCATTCGCAGTACGACCTGTTCGGCGGAACCAATACCTGGAAGGCAGACCTGCGCTGGCAGGTGAACAACGCCGTGATGTTCCGCGGCGGCTTCGAGCGTGCGATCCGCGCCCCGAGCCTGCAGGACCTCTATAACCCGACCGTGCAGGCGCAGGACGCGCTGAACGTCGATCCCTGCAACTACAACAGCAGCTACCGCACCGGTCCGAACGCGGCTCAGGTGCAGGCTCTGTGTGCAGCGCAGTCGCCTGCCGCAGGCACCGCGACGTTCAATTACGGCTTGCAGTCGGCGAACGGCATCATTCGCGGCAATCCGAACCTGAAGCCTGAGGTGGCCAACACCTACTCCTTCGGGTTCGTGCTGACGCCGCACTTCGAGGCGCCGATGGCCCGCGATCTGGGTGCGTCCGTGGACTACTACCACATTCAGATCAACGGCGCGATCGCCGGTGAGACGCTGAATGCGATCGTGCAGAACTGCTTCAACACCGGTGGCACCAATCCGAGCTACTCGGCGAGCAACTTCTACTGCCAGCAGATCACCCGCGACCCGGCTTCGGGCGCGATCGTTCTGGCCAAGGAGTTCTCGCTGAACATCGGCTCGTATCTGACCGAGGGTGTGGACATCGAGGGGCACTGGGGCTTCCCGCTGCATGACCTGGGTCTCTCGCCGCGGGCGGGCCGCGTCATGCTGCAGAGCTACGTGTCCTACCTCGACAAGCTGACGATCAACGGCGTGCCCGGCGTGCCGAACGTGAACTTCGCCGGCTCGATCGGGGATACGCAGACGGTGATGCAGGCTGACGGCACGACCGCCTCGGACATCTCGCATCCGCGCTGGAAGGCGAACACGATGCTTGGCTATGCCAACGGACCGGTCTCGGCGGCGCTGCACTGGCGGTTCATCTCCGCCATGTCGGACCTCATGGACGGACCGGGAAGCGGCGATCCGGGCGTTCCGGCCTACAACTACTTCGATCTGAACGTCGGCTGGCAGGCGACCGCGCAGATCAAGGTGGCTGGCGGCATCACCAATCTGTTCGACAAGCAGCCGCCGCGTGTGGCGGGGGCGCCGCTTCTGACCGATGCGGCGACCTACGATGTGATGGGCCGTTCCTACTACGTGGGCGTCACGGCGAATCTCGACTGACGCGCGAGCGCGGTCCCGGCTGCGCGGGCAGCCGGGACCGGCCTCGGTTCCTTACCCGGCACCGGCTGCCTGCGCAGCCGGTGCCGCTTTCGTTTCGGGCCCCTGCGGTGCTCAGCGCGACGCGCATGCGGTAGACTGGCGCACCATCCAATTCGCTCAATCCCCCGGGGCGGGAAGTGCGCATGGCGCAGCGCTGCGGCCTCTCGGCCTGCATCATCACCTTCAACGAGTGCGATCGCATCGAGGCGTGCCTGCGCTCGCTCGAGTTCTGCGAGGAGATCATCGTGGTCGATTCGCACTCGACGGACGGCACGCGCGAGCGCGCCGCCGCGCTCGGGGCGCGGGTGATCGAGCGCGACTGGCCGGGATACCGCTCGCAGAAGCAGTTCGCGGTGGAGGCGGCGAGCCACGACTGGGTGCTGTGCCTCGATGCGGACGAGCGGGTCAGTGCCCCGTTGCGCGCCCAGATCGAGCAGCTGCGCGCGGGGGGATTCGCCGGGTTGGCCGGCTGCTCGCTGCCGCGCATCACGGATTATTTCGGACGCTTCCTGCGCCACGGCAACGCCTATCCGGACCGGCTGGTGCGCCTGTTCGACCGCCGTCGCGGCCGCTGGGTGGGCGATGAGATCCATGAGAATACCCGCGTCGAGGGCCGGGTCGCGCGGCTCAGCGGTCACCTGGAACACTACGCCTACCGCAGCCTCGCCGATCATCAGCGGCGTATGCAGCGCTACGCGGAGCTCATGGCCGCGGCACTGTATGCCCGCGGCAAGCGCTGCGGACTCGGCCGCGTGCTCGCGAACCCGGCCTGGCGGTTCGTGCGCGGCTATGGACTGCGGCTGGGGTTCCTCGATGGCTGGCGCGGGCTGGTATTCGCGCTCATCGAGTCCAACTACGTGCGACGGAAGTATCTGCAGCTGTATTTTCTCAGCCGCGGGCTGCCGCTCTGAGCGGCCGATCAGGGCGCCTCGCCCGGTCCTGGGGTGCGCAGCCGGCGGATGATGCGCGGCAGCAGCGCCGCGCAGGCGAGCAGGGCGAGGGCGATCAGGCCCTTGTGCAGCAGCCCGACTTGCCCCGCCAGGGCCGCGCGCCCGGCATACCCAAGGTAGGTGTAGGCGAAGGTGCCCGGCAGCATCGCCAGGTAGGAGGCGAGCATGTATCGGGACACGCGCACGCGCGTCAGGCCCAGGGCGTAGTTGAGCAGGTTGAACGGCACGAGCGGCACGAGGCGGACCAGCGCGACGAACCGCCAGTCTTCGCGCTCGACGCCCCGGATCAGCTGCTCGGCGCGCGCGCCGAGGCGTGCGCGCACCCAGTCTGCGGCGAGGTAGCGTGAGACCAGGAAGGCGCCGGTCGCCCCGAGGGTGGCTGCGGTCAGGTTGTAGAACGTGCCGGCCAACGGGCCAAACAGCGCCCCGCCAAGGAGCGTCATGACGGTTCCGGGCAGCAGTGCGACCGTCGCGGCGGCGTAGATGGCCATGAAGGCGAGCGGTCCCCAGGCGCCGGCGCGGGCGACCGCCGCGCCGAGGGAGCGCGGATCGAGCGCGCCGCGATGCAAGAATGCCCAGACGGCGAGCACCCCGAGCAGCGTAAGAAGCGCGAGCCGCCACGCGCTGGAACGCCTCATCGGCAGTGCCCCGCGCGCCGCAGCGCGCAGGCGCCGCGGCTCGACTCGCGGCCGGGCAGCGAGGGCGAGAGTGCGTGGCGCGGACCGGTGGGTCGGCGCACGGCGATGAACGTGGCGGTGCTCACCCTGCGGGTTCGCTGCTCGGCCGGATGGGGCTGCAGGCGATGATAGGCGCGCCGCGCCGTGACGTCACGCCGGCGGTGCCCCGCGTCATCGGCACGTCACGCCCCCGCGCTAGGCTCACGGGGCGACTTGACCGTCGGGGCGAGGTCGCGCAGATTGGCACCCCCGCAGTGATACACCAGGAACCGTTCATGCGTCCGATTGCGAATGTGCTGCCGGCTCTGTTCTGCACCGTGGCGCTGGGCGCCACCGCCGCCGTGGCGGCACCCCGTGGACTGCCCGCCGAGCGCGAGCCGACGGCCACGCCGATCAAGCACCTGGTGGTGATCTTCGACGAGAACGTCTCGTTCGATCATTATTTCGGGACCTATCCTCAGGCCGCCAATCCGCCCGGCGAGCCGCACTTCGCGGCGCTGCCCGGCACCCCGGCGGTGAACAACCTGCTCGGCGGGCAGCTGCTGAGGCACAACCCGAACCTCAACCCCCGCAACGGGCGCGGCGCCACCAATCCGTTCCGCCTGGATCGCTCGCAGGCGGCCACCGCCGACCAGAATCACGGCTACACCGCCGAGCAACTGGCCTACCACGGGGGCGCGGCGGATCTGTTCCCGCTGCATACCGGCCAGGGGACCCCGGGCGGCGCCGGCGCGTTCGGCACGCCGGGGCAGGTGATGGGATATTTCGACGGCAACACGGTGACGGCGCTGTGGCATTACGCACAGCACTACGCGATGAGCGATGCTGCCTACACCGGGACCTACGGACCCTCGACCCCCGGTGCGCTCGAGGTGGTCTCGGGTCAGACCAACGGCGTGCGGGTCGTGCGCAGCACCAACCACCAGTACTACATTGCCGACGGAGCGGGCGGCTATACGCTCGTCAGCGACGTCGATCCGGCTTATGACGTCTGCTCCAGCCCGCGCAACCAGGTGCGGATGCTCGGGCCGAACATCGGCGAGCTGCTGAGCGCGCACGGGGTGAGCTGGGGCGGGTTCATGGGCGGATTCGACCTCAAGCGCACCGACTCCAACGGCACGCGCGGTTGTGCCCGCAGCACCTACTCGACCGTCGTCGGACAGCGGGTGCGCGATTACATTCCGCATCACAACTGGTTCCAGTACTTCAAGCCAACCGCCAATCCGACGCATGCCCGGCCGGCCTCCCTCGCGGCGGTGGGTTACACCTACGACGCGAACGGCCAGCGCGATCCGGCCAACCACGAGTATGGATTGACGGACTTCTACGCCGCGGCGCGCACCGGGAACCTCCCGGCGGTGTCCTTCCTCAAGGCGCCGGCCTTCCAGGACGGGCACGCCGGGTACTCCGATCCGCTCGATGAGCAGGCCTGGATCGTCAAGGTGATCAACTTCCTCGAGCAGCAGCCCGAGTGGCGCGACACCGCCGTGATCATCACCTGGGACGACTCGGACGGCTGGTACGACCATGCCTTCGTCACGCCCACCAATCCCTCCTACGACAAGACGGCCGATCAGCTCGACGGGCCCGGGGTGTGCGGACGGGGCACGCCGCTTGCGGGCATCGCCGGCCGCCCGGTGAACGGCCGCTGTGGACCCGGCACGCGCATCCCGTTCCTGGTCATCTCCCCATTCGCCCGCATCGATTACGTGAGTCACGTGCGCATCACGCAGGCCTCGGTCGTACGCTTCATCGAGGACAACTGGCTGCACGGGCAACGGCTGGGTCACGGCTCGTTCGACGCCAGCGCCGGCAGCATCCTCAACCTGTTTGATTTCAAGCGGCCTCGCCCGGCCCCGCGCCTGTTCCTCGACGAGAGCACCGGCGAGCCCGTGCACGCCGGCGCCTGAGCGCATGCGCCGCGCCGGGGCGCTCGCTGCGCTGCTGCTGGCGGCGCTGGCCGTCGTCGAGTGCGGTGCGGGCCTCGCCGCGGTGCCGTGCGGCCGGCAGCGACTCGCGGCGGGGTGGAACCCGCACCCGGTGCGGCTGCGTGTCCCGCCGGCGCGGCCGCTCTCGGCGGTGGCCCGCCTCGGGCGCGCGTTGTTCTTCGACCCCGGCCTCTCCGCCTCCGGGCGCATGTCCTGCGCGAGCTGCCACAGCCCGGCGCAGGCCTATGGCCCGCCGGGCCGCGCGGCGGTGATGCTCGGTGGTCCGCAGCGGCGCACGCCGGGATTTCGTGCCGTGCCCTCGCTGCGTTACCTGTACCGCCAGCCGCCGTTCACGATCGGTCCGGACCTGCAGAACGGCACCGATGTGCCCGTACCGCTCGCGCGGCAGGTGCGCCGCGCCGGCCGCCACCGGCGGGTGCTCAAGAGCGCCGGGCAGCCGCTTGCCGCGGCGGCGAACCGGGTGCCGCAGGGCGGACTGTTCTGGGACGGGCGTGCCGACACGCTCGAGCAGCAGATCAACGGGCCGCTGTACAACCCCGCGGAGATGGACGGCGGCACGCCGGCCGAGGTCGCTGCCAAGCTGCGCCGCAGCCGCTATGCGGCCACGCTGGTGCGGCTGTTCGGCCCGAGCGTGTTCGACAACCCGCACCTGGCGGTCGCCGAGGCGATGTTCGCGATCGGACGCTTCGAGCGCGAGGATCCGAGCTTTCATCCCTTCTCGAGCAAGTTCGACGCCTGGCTCGAGGGCAAGGCGCGCTTCACGCCGGCCGAGCTGCGCGGCTACGCGCTGTTCAATGATCCGCGCAAGGGCAACTGCGCGGCCTGTCACCTCGACCGCCCGGGTCCGGACGGCCTGCCGCCGCTGTTCACCGATTTCCAGTACGAGGCGCTCGGGGTGCCGCGCAACCCGGCGATCCCGGCCAACCGCAACCCGCGCTACTACGACCTCGGCCTGTGCGGCCCGTTCCGTAGTGACCTGCACACCGAGCGCCAGTACTGCGGCATGTTTCTGACCCCCTCGCTGCGCAACGTGGCGACCCGGCACGTCTTCTTTCACAATGGCGTGTTTCACTCGCTGCACCAGGTGCTCGAGTGGTACGTCAACCGCGATCTTCACCCCGGGCGCTTCTATCCGCGCAATGCCCGGGGACAAGTGGTCAAGTTCAACGATCTGCCGCCTGAGGACCGGCGCAACGTCGACACGGTGGACGCCCCATTCAATCGCCATCCCGGCGATGCACCGGCGCTGACGGGCGCCGAGATCGGCGAGGTCATCGCCTTTCTCGATACGCTCACCGACGGTTACCGGGGTACGCGGCGCTGCGTGCTCAACGGGCGCGGGGCCTGCGCGGCGCACGCTGCGGCGTCTCGTTGAGCAACCGGGTGCCGAGCCGCACCATTGCGTCGATCACGGGGACGAGCTCGCGACCGAGCGCCGAGAGCCTGTAGAGCACGGCGGGCGGGGAGCTCGGGGTAACCTCGCGGATCACGACGCGCTTGGCCTCGAGCTCGCGCAGCCGCGCGGTGAGCATCTTCGGGGAGATGCCCGGGATGTCCCGGTGCAGCTCGCCGAAGCGGCGCGCTCCGGCGCTGAGCTGCCAGATCACACTCGTCGTCCAGGTGCCTCCGAGCAGGCGCATGCACGCGCCCATCGGACAGGGCGCGGCGCCGGCGGAGGCGTTGCGGGTCGTTTCGGTCACATGCGTGTTCCTGGCCGGAAGGATAGTGCACTTTGTGACTTACTTAAAGTGATCTGCTATACA
Organism: Pseudomonadota bacterium; assembly: GCA_021815925.1. GTDB lineage: Bacteria > Pseudomonadota > Gammaproteobacteria > Steroidobacterales > Steroidobacteraceae > 13-2-20CM-66-19. Next base: position 8,450 of record JAKAZL010000077.1, read on the forward strand.
ATCGTAACCACGGTGGCCGGCCGGCCGCCGCCTGGACTCACATTCAACGGGAGATCCGCATGAAACTGTTCTATGCGAGCGGCGCCTGCTCGCTTTCCCCGCACATCGTGGCCCATGAGGCCGGTATCGCCCTCGAGCTGCAGAAGGTCGATCTGAAGACCAAGACGATGACCCGCGAGGGCGATTACCTGGCGCTGAACCCCAAGGGATACGTGCCGGCCCTGCAGCTCGACAACGGCGAGCTGCTCACCGAAGGCCCGGTGATCGTGCAGTACCTGGCCGACCTGAAGCCCGAATCTCACCTCGCGCCGCCGCCGGCGTCGTTCGAGCGCTATCGGCTGCAGGAGATGCTCGTCTACATCAACTCCGAGCTGCACAAATCCTACTCGCCGCTGTTCAACCCGGCGACGCCTGCACAGACGCGCGCCGAGCGCGCGGCGTACCTCACCCGCCGCTACGGGTACGTCGAGAAGCAACTGCAGGGTCGACCCTATCTGTTCGGCGAGCGCTTCTCGGTCGCGGATGCGTACCTGTTCACGGTGTCGAGCTGGGCGCGGATGGTCCAGTTCGATCTCGCCCCGTTCCCCAACGTGCTCGCCTTCCAGGAGCGCACTGCGGCACGCCCCGCGGTGCAGGCCGCGATGCGCGCCGAGGGGCTGATCAAGTAGCCTCCCGCGCGAGCTGTGCGTTCCGGCGCGGCCGCGAGGCCGCGCCGGAGCCCGCAGGGGCGGTGCTATCATCCGGGCGAACTGCGCTGCCGGCCGTAGGGTGACGGGGCGCGCCCGAGGGATCCGTCATGTCCGAGCAGTCGCCGAGCGTCACGCTCCATCAGACCCACGAGTATCAGTTCGACATCGCCTTCGCGCCGGGGATGGCGCACGTCACCTCGGACGAGGGGCCGCCGCTCGGGTCGGCCCAGGGGCCCTCGCCGGCGCACCTGCTGCTCTCGGCGGTCGGCAGCTGCATGAGCTCGAGCCTGTATTTCGCGCTGCGCAAGTTCAAGAACGACCCGGGCGGGATCACCACCACGGTCCAGGGGCGCATCGGGCGCAACGAGGCGGGTCGGCTGCGCGTGTTGCAGATCGAGGTCCAGATCCGCTGCGGCGCGCGCGCCGAGCAGTTGCAGCACCTGGAGCGGGTGCTCGGTCAGTTCGAGGATTTCTGCACGGTCGGGGCCAGCGTGCGCGCCGCGATTCCCACCGATGTATCCGTGTTCGACGGCAGCGGCGCGAAGCTCAAGTGATCCGCCGGGCCGCCCGCTGCGCCACGTTGGTATTGCGGCCGGGGATCGTCTATGTTTCGGGCTGATCCGGCGCACCACCCGCTCTGGCGCTTGCGCAGTGGCGGTGAGGCACGCCGAGCTGCTGTTCCGTTCGGGGGGCGTCCATGATGAAGTGCATCGGTCCGAGGGTCCGCGCCGGGGTGCTGCTCGGCGCGCTGGTACTGGCGTTCGCGCTGAGCCCTCCGGGACGCGCCGCACAGGCGGTGCCGCGCACGGCAACCGGCATCCGCCTGGATACGCCATGGAAGGTGAAGATCTACGCGCTCGCGCACAGTCAGTTCCTGCACCCGGCCTGGGGCTGGCAGCATTCCGAGCGCGACTATCAGCTCGCGCTGCATCTGGCCCGGGTGGATCACCTGAAGATCGACAAGGACGCGCTGTTCGCGGCGGCGTTTCTGCACGACATGGCGGCGTTCAAGCCCTGCGTCGGCCTGAAGATAAGGCACGGCGCATGTGCCGCGCTGCAAAGCCCGGCGATCCTCAGGCGCGTCGGATTTCCCGTGCAGAAGATCCCGCTCGTGCAGCAGGCCGAGCGCGGACACATGTACTACAGCAATCCGGGCTCCAATCCCACGGCCATCGTGCTGCACGATGCGGACTCGCTCGACTTCCTCGGCGACATCGGCGCGGCGCGCATCCTCTCGCTCACCGGCGAGAAGGCGCCGAGCTTCGCCCCCGCGGTGAAGACGCTGCGGGGGTTCCTGCGGTCGATTCCGCCGCGGCTGATCACTCCGGCCGCGCGCCGCATCGGCAAGCGGCGCGTCGCGCAATTGCGGGCTTTTCTCA
>JAKAZL010000078.1 GCA_021815925.1 Pseudomonadota bacterium
CGGCCGAGTCGGCCATCGGACTGGCGATCCTCGTGGTGCTGTTCCGTGAGCGGCGCAGCATCAACGTCGAAGATCTGAACACTCTCAAGGGCTGAGGCCGCATGAACCCGCATCTGCTGATCGCCATTCCCCTCGCGCCGCTCATCGCGGCCGTGATCGCGGGTCTTGCCGGGCGCTGGATCGGACGCATCGGCGCGCACACGCTGACCATCGCGGGCGTCGCGCTCGCCTGCGGCCTGTCGCTGTACGTATTGAAGCAGCTCTACTGGGGTGGCGTCGCGGCGTTCAACGGGCCGGTGTACACCTGGCTGGTGAGCGACGGGGTGCACATCCAGGTCGGATTCCTCATCGACCGGCTCACCGTCCTGATGATGTCCGTGGTCACGTTCGTGTCGCTGTGCGTGCACGTGTACACCATCGGCTACATGAGCGATGACCCCGGTTACACCCGCTTCTTCAGCTACATCTCGCTGTTCACCTTCGCGATGCTCATGCTCGTGATGTCGAACAACTTCATGCAGCTGTTCTTCGGCTGGGAAGCCGTCGGCGTCGTGTCCTATCTGCTGATCGGTTTCTGGTACACCCGTCCGAGCGCGATCTTCGCCAATCTCAAGGCGTTCATCGTCAACCGCGTCGGCGATTTCGGCTTCGTGATCGGCATCGCGGCGGTGTTCTCCTTCACGCACTCACTGTCCTATACGAGCGCGTTCGCCGCAGCCCCGCAGATCGCCCAGCAGACGCTGCCGGTGTTCGGTGGCGTCAATGCGCTGACCCTGATCTGCGTCTGTCTGTTCATCGGTGCAATGGGCAAGAGCGCGCAGGTTCCCCTGCACGTGTGGCTGCCGGACTCGATGGAGGGCCCGACGCCGATCTCCGCCCTGATCCACGCGGCCACCATGGTGACCGCGGGCATCTTCATGGTCGCGCGCATGTCGCCGCTGTTCGAGCACTCGGATGCGGCGCTGTCGTTCGTGCTCGTGATCGGCGCCACGACGGCGTTCTTCATGGGGCTGCTCGGTGTCGTCAACAACGACATCAAGCGCGTCATCGCCTATTCGACGCTCTCGCAGCTCGGCTACATGACCGCCGCCCTCGGCGCCTCGGCCTACAGCGCGGCGATCTTCCATCTGATGACGCATGCCTTCTTCAAGGCACTGCTGTTCCTCGCGGCCGGCTCGGTCATCATCGGGATGCATCACGAGCAGGACATGCGCAAGATGGGCGGGCTCGCCAAGTACATGCCCGTCACCGCGGTGACCTGCTGGATCGGCGGACTGGCGCTGGTTGCGACGCCGTTCTTCTCGGGCTTCTACTCGAAGGACGCGATCATCGAGGCGGTCGGGCTGACCCACCGCTGGGGTGGGACGTACGCGTATTGGTGCGTGCTGCTCGGCGCGTTCGTCACCTCGCTCTATACGTTCCGGCTGCTGTTCATGACGTTCCACGGCAAGGAGCGCTTCCGGGACGTGGCCGCCGGTCACGGACATGGACACGATGCGCATGACGCACACGGTGGGCACGGGGTGCACGAGCCGCACGAGAGTCCGTGGGTAGTGACGGTGCCGCTGATCGCGCTCGCCATCCCCTCGGTGCTCATCGGCTACTTCACCGTGGGCAAGGTGCTCTATGGCACGTACTTCGGCAGCGCCATCGAGGTGCTGCCGCAGCATGACGTGCTCGCGCGCCTGGCAGCCGACTATCACGGGCCGGCCGCACTCGCGCTCGAGGGGTTCACGGGCCTGCCGTTCTGGTTCGCGCTCGCCGGACTGGTCACAGCGTGGCTGTTCGTGCTGAAGCGGCCGGACTGGGCGGATGCGGCCGCGGTGAAGTTCGCCTGGCTGAAGCGCATCCTCGATCAGAAGTTCTACTTCGACTGGTTCAACGAGCAGGTACTCGCGCGCGCGAGCCGCGCCGTCGGCACCGGGCTGTGGAAGGTCGGTGACCAGGGCCTGATCGATGGCGGCATGGTCAACGGCACCGCCGCTTCGGTCGGCTGGTTCGGCGGCGTGGTGCGGCGGGTGCAGAGCGGTTACCTGTACTCGTACGCGTTCTGGATCGTCATTGGCCTGGCGGCGCTGCTCGGCTGGTTTCTGGTCCACGCGTAGGCCTGCGCGGCGCATTTCGGAGAAAGCACAAGAATGCACGATCACCTGCTGTCCCTGCTGATCTGGCTGCCAATTGCGGCCGGCATCGCGGTGCTGCTGCTTGGGGAGCGCAATATCGTTGCGGGCCGCTGGCTCGCGCTTGCCGCCTCGCTCGTGGCGCTGGCGCTGTGCGTGCCGCTGATGCGGGACTTCGATACCCACACCGCGGCGATGCAGTTCATCGAGAAGGCGGCGTGGATTCCGCGCTTTCAGGCCTATTACGCCCTCGGCGTCGACGGCATCTCGATGCCGCTGGTGGTGCTGACCGCCCTCATGACCATTCCGGTCGTGATCGCCGGCTGGCAGGTCATCGACAAACGGCCGGCGCAGTACTACGCGGCCTTCCTGATCATGGAAGGACTGATGATCGGTGTGTTCTCGGCCACCGATGCGCTGCTCTTTTATTTCTTCTGGGAAGCGATGCTGATTCCGATGTTTCTCATCATCGGTATCTGGGGCGGCCCGCGGCGCGTATACGCGACGATCAAGTTCTTCCTCTACACCTTCCTCGGCTCGGTGTTCATGCTGGCCGCGCTGATCTACATGTACGTCAAGGCCGGCAACTACTCGATCGCCAGCTTCCAGTCGCTGCCGCTGACGCTCACCGAGCAGCGCTGGATTTTCGCCGCCTTCCTGCTCGCCTTCGCGGTCAAGGTGCCGATGTGGCCGGTACACACGTGGTTGCCTGATGCCCACGTCGAGGCCCCCACCGGCGGCTCGGTGATCCTGGCGGCCATCATGCTGAAGATGGGCGGCTACGGGTTTCTGCGCTTCAGCCTGCCGATCGTGCCCGATGCGTGCCGCGAGCTCGATGGGCTGATGATCACCCTGTCGCTGATCGCGGTGATTTACATCGGCTTCGTCGCGCTCGTGCAGCAGGACATGAAGAAGCTGATCGCCTACTCCTCGATCGCCCACATGGGCTTCGTCACCCTCGGGGCGTTCCTGGTGTACGCGATCGTGCGCACCACCGGCATCACCACCGGTGCCGGCATGGGCATGGATGGGGCGATGGTGCAGATGGTGTCCCACGGATTGATCTCCGGGGCGTTGTTCCTGTGCGTCGGGGTGCTCTATGACCGGATGCACAGCCGCCAGATCGCCGATTACGGCGGCGTGGTCAACACCATGCCGGTGTTCGCCGGCTTCATGGTGCTTTTTGCCCTGGCCAACACGGGACTGCCCGGCACCTCGGGATTCGTCGGGGAGTTCCTCGTCATCCTGGCGAGCTTCAAGGCGAGCTTCTGGTACGCGGCGCTCGCGGCCGTGACCCTGATCCTCGGGGCCGGCTATACGCTCTGGCTGGTCAAACGCGTCGTGTTCGGCCCGATCGCCAATGAGCACGTGGCCGAGCTGCACGATATCAACGGCCGGGAGTTCCTGATCCTCGGCGTGCTGGCGCTCGCGGTGCTGTTGCTCGGCGTCTGGCCGGAGCCGCTGCTGAAGGTCATGGAGCCCTCGATTCAGCACCTGGTCAGCCAGGCCGCTGCCACCAAGATTCCGGTGTAGACGCGATGCCCGACCCGATGATGAACCTGCATTCCATAGCCGCCGCGATTCCGGAGATCTATCTCACCGCGGCGATCTGCGTCGTGCTGCTGTTCGAGGCGTTCGTCGGTGCACGACGACCCGGCGCCACCGGCACGCTCACGCTGTTTGCGCTCGTGATCGGGGCGGCCCTCACCGTGGTGTTCGCCGACGTCGCGCAGCCGACGGTGCTCTTTGACGGGGCGTACATTGCCGACCCGCTCGCCTACCTGCTGAAGCTCTCCGGCTTCCTCTCGGTGGCGGTGGCGCTGCTGTACTCGCGCAGCTACCTGCACAACCGGGACATCCTCAAGGGCGAGTACTACGTGCTCGCGCTCTCGGCTCTGCTCGGCATCTTCGTGCTGATTTCCGCCAACAGCCTGCTCACGGTCTACCTCGGCGTCGAGCTGCTGGCGCTGTCGGTCTATGCGATGGTGGCGTTCGACCGCGAGTCGGGCGTTGCGGCCGAAGCGGCCATGAAGTACTTCGTCCTGGGCGCGATCGCCTCCGGCATGCTGCTCTACGGCATGTCCATCATCTACGGCCTGACCGGGACGCTCGATCTCGACGGCATCGCCGTGGCGCTCGTCGCGCCGCATGACCTGGGGGTGATCCTCGGCCTGACGTTCATCGTGGTCGCCGTCGCCTTCAAGCTCGGGGCCGTGCCGTTCCACATGTGGCTGCCGGATGTCTACGAGGGTGCGCCGACCAGCGTCACGCTGTTCATCGGCACGGCGCCCAAGATCGCCTACTTCGCCCTCGCGCTGCGCCTGCTGGCGCACGGACTGGCCGGTACGTCGATCGACTGGACGGCCATGCTGACCCCGCTCGCGGTGCTGACCCTGGTGGTCGGTAACGCCGTGGCCATCGCGCAGAGCAATCTCAAGCGCATGCTGGCGTACTCGACCATCGCCAATGTCGGCTTCATCCTGCTCGGGTTCGTCGCCGGAACGCCCGACGGTTACGCCGCCGCCCTGTTCTACACGTTGATGTACGTGCTGGTGGCCCTCGGCTCCTTCGGCGTGATCGTGCTGGCCAGCCGCAAGGGTTTCGAGGCCGACCGTCTCGAGGACTACAAGGGCCTGTACCGGCGCGATCCGCTGCTGGCGCTCGCCATGGCGATGCTCATGTTCTCGACCGCCGGGGTGCCGCCGTTCGTCGGCTTCTGGGCGAAGCTGCGCATCTTCCAGGCGCTGTGGGAGACCCACCACCTGTGGCTGGTGGTGATCGCGGCGGCCATGTCGGTGGTCGGCGCCTTCTACTACCTGCGGGTGGTGAAGCTCATGTACTTCGATGAGCCGTCCGAGACGCTACCGGCGACCGAGGGCACATTCGGGGTGCGCCTGGCGTTAGGGCTGAACGCCGCTGCGGTGCTTGTGCTCGGCATTCTGCCGGCGCCGCTGCTTGCCCTGTGCTCGCGGGTCATTCACTGAGGCAGCGCAGCACGCCGCCGCGTGCCGCTACGAGCGGCTCGCAGGCGGCTTCTTGCGGCGCATGATCAGTCGCGCGGCGAGCAGCATCACCACGATGTTGAGCACCCACCACGCGCCGTAGCCGTGCTGCTCGAGGAGCGCGAGGCGGCTCGGGCGCTTCGGTAGCGTGACCGCCGCGCTCAGCACCTCGTGGATTCCGTCGTGTGCGACGATCACCTGCAGGGTGTGCGCGCCGCCATCGACGTCCCGCGTGTCGAGCACATACGCATTGCCCTGCGCGGCGAGCGGTACCGGGTGGCCGTCGATCGCGGCGCTGACGTTGCCGGCGCCCTCCACCGGTACCGCGCCGGCAGTGCGCGTGATGTGCAGCACGATCTCACGCCGATGGATGCTCGCATCGAGCACCAGCATCGCGGAGCTGGCGATCTGCACGCTCGGCGCGGCGGGTACCGCGGCGCCGGCCAACGGTGCGAGCAGCGCCAGGAGCACTCCGGCGAGGGACGTCAAGCGCATGATCCGCATCACTCCTCCAGCTGCAGGAAGCGCTCGAGCGTCTCGAGCGCGGCCAGAAACCCGGCCAGCTGCTCGGGAGGCAGGCACGCCAGCAGACTGACTTCGCGCTCGAGCGCGATCGGCACCAGTTCGCCGTACAGGCGGCGTCCGGCCTTGGTGAGGCGCACCTGCCGCTCCCGCCGGTCCTGCGCGCTCGAGGCGCGCTCGATGAGCTGACGGCCCTCGAGCTCGGCGATCGCCCGGCTGACGCGCGTCTTGTGCATGCGGGTGCTCGAGGCGATGTGCTGGGCAGTACAGTCCTGCCGCGAGCCGACCGTGGCCATCACCCGCCACTGCGGGATGTCCAGCCCGAAGCGCTGCTGGTAGACGCTGGCCAGGTACTGGCTCGCGCCCGTCGCCAGCCGGTTCAGGCGGAAGGGCACGAAGGCGGCAAGCTCGAGCGTCCGCTCGGGCGTCGGGCGGGCGGGCACGGTCTGTCTCCCATAAGGTTGCGGGCGCAACCAATTGTGTCATCATAGCCCAAAGCATACCGGGAGTCCGTCATGCGCTCCGCATCTGCTGCCGCCCCCGAGGCGGCCCGGCCGCTGCAGTACCTCAGCGGCTTCGGCAACCACTTTGCCACCGAGGCGCTGCCCGGTGCGCTGCCCGAAGGGCGCAACTCCCCGCAGCGCTGCCCGTACGGGTTGTACGCCGAGCAGCTCTCCGGCACCGCCTTCACTGCCCCGCGAGCGGCCAATCGCCGCAGCTGGCTGTACCGGATCCAGCCGGCGGCGGTGCAGGGGGAGTTCCGCCCGCTCGCGCACCCGGGGGTGCTCGGGCGGTTCGCCGAGCTGCCGGTGCCGCCGGATCCGCTGCGTTGGAGCGCGCTGCCGGTACCCACGGAGCCGACCGACTTCATCGATGGGCTGCTCAGCGCGGGCGGTGCCGGCTCGAGCGAGGCGCACAGCGGCTGTGCCATCCACTGGTACCGCGCGAACCGCTCGATGCGCGAGCGCTTCTTCTACGACGCGGATGGGGAACTGCTTATCGTGCCGCAGCTCGGCGCGCTGCGCGTGGCGAGCGAGCTCGGGGTGCTCGAGCTCGAGCCGCAGGAGATCGTCGTGGTGCCGCGCGGGGTTCGTTTCCGGGTGGAGTTGCTCGGGCCCGAAGCGCGCGGCTATGTGTGCGAGAACTTCGGCGCACCGCTGAAGCTGCCCGACCTCGGACCGATCGGCTCGAACGGGCTGGCCAATCCGCGCGATTTCCTCGCGCCCGTCGCCTGGTTCGAGGAGCGCGAGGGGCCGATGGAGCTGGTGGCCAAGGTGGGTGGGGCGCTCTGGAGCGCCGAGCTCGATCACTCGCCGCTCGACGTGGTGGCCTGGCACGGCAATCACGCCCCATACAAGTACGATCTGCGTCGCTTCAACACCATCGGCTCGGTGAGTTACGATCATCCGGATCCCTCGATCTTCCTGGTGCTGCACTCGGTGAGCGACACCCCCGGTGTCGATGCGATCGATTTTGTGATCTTCCCGCCGCGCTGGCTGGCGATGCAGGACACGTTCCGGCCGCCCTGGTTCCACCGCAACGTGGCGAGCGAGTTCATGGGACTCATCCACGGCCTGTACGACGCCAAGGCGAGTGGATTCGAGCCCGGCGGGGCATCGCTGCACAACTGCATGAGCGGCCACGGACCGGATGCTGAGACCTTCGAGCGCGCAACTCACGCCGACACCAGCGCACCGCAGCGCATCGCCGATACCATGGCCTTCATGTTCGAGACACGCACGTTGATTCATCCGACGCCGCAGGCCCTTGCGCTGCCGCAGCGCCAGCGCGACTACGCGCGCTGCTGGCAGGGTCTCGGCAAGCACTTCAACGCGCGCGCACCGCGCTGAGCGGCGAACCGTCATGCGCCAAATCGATGCGACGCACGATCCGGGATTGACCAGCTGGGTCGGCTCGGCAAACCGGCCGGGGAGCGACTTCCCGCTGCAGAACCTGCCGTTCGCCGTGTTCCGCCGCGCCGGGAGCCGCGAGCCGCTGCGCTGCGGAGTCGGCATCGGCGATGAGATCCTCGACCTGACGATGCTCGGGGCGGCCGCTCGGGGCGATGGCGAGGTGGCCGAGGCGCTCGCGGCCTGCGCCGCGCCGGCCCTGAATGAATTGATGGCGCTCGGTCCGGGTGCCGCGCGTGCGCTGCGGCACTGGCTCTCGCGGCGACTGCGCGCCGGGGCCGGGCAGACCGAGGCGCTTGCCGCGGCGCTCGTTGCGCAGTCGCAGGCCGAACTCGCGCTGCCGGCGCGTATCGGCGATTACACCGACTTCTACACCTCGATCCATCATGCCACCGCGGTCGGGCGGCTGTTCCGCCCCGAGCAGCCCCTATTGCCGAACTACCGCTGGGTACCGATCGCCTATCACGGGCGTGCCTCCTCGATCGGGGTGAGCGGGCAGCAGGTGCGCCGACCGCACGGACAGCTGATGCCACGCGGCGCCGAGCGACCGCAGCTGCGAGCGAGCGAGCGGCTCGACTATGAACTCGAGCTCGGCGTGCTCATCGGTGCGGGCAACGCGCTCGGCGAGCCGATACCGATCGAGCGTGCCGAGGCGCACGTGTTCGGTCTGTGTCTGCTCAACGACTGGTCGGCCCGCGACGTGCAGGCCTGGGAATACCAGCCACTCGGCCCGTTTCTCGCCAAGAACTTCGCCACCACGATCTCGCCCTGGGTGGTCACTCTCGAGGCGCTCGCGCCGTTTCGCGTGCCGTGGCGGCGCTCCGAGGAGGACCCGGCGCCACTGGCCTACCTGGACAGCCCCGCGCTGCGCGAGCTCGGCGCCATCGACATCACTCTGGAGGTGGCGCTCGAGTCCGCCGCCATGCGCGCGCACGCCGTGGCGCCGGTGCGCATGGCGCAGGCCGGCTTCCGCGACAGCTACTGGTCGATCGCGCAGATGGTGGCCCACCACACGGTCAACGGCTGCAACCTGCAGCCCGGCGATCTGCTCGGCACCGGCACGCAATCCGGTCCGCGGCCCGAGCAGGCCGGATCGCTGCTGGAGCTGACCGCCGGCGGCACGCGGGCGGTGAGCCTGCCGGGCGGGGAGCAGCGGCTTTTTCTCGCCGACGGCGACCGGGTGATCCTGAGCGCCTGGTGCGAGCGGCCCGGCTTCGCCCGCATCGGCTTCGGGCAGGCGGCGGGCACGGTGGTGGCGGCGGACTGACTGTCCGCGCGGGTGCGTGTTGGCTTGCGTCGCGGCGGCGTGTGCGCACGCGTGGTTCGCGTTTCGCTATATACTGCGCGGCAATCCCCCGCCGCTGCGGATGGGATGCGCTGGATCCTGTTACGAGGCGGTGCGCGCAACGCTATGGACACCACGATCATCCACGAGTCCCGGCGCCTGCTGTTGCCGTTCGACACCGTCGTCGATGCGCTCATCGAGCTGGAAACGAAACATGGCCGCTGGCCGGCTCAGGCCGAGCTGGTCGGCGTGGTCCTGCGCGATGGCGGTCCGCAGGGCGAGCGCAGCATCGTGATGTCGGTGCGAGCCTCGCGGCACGAAGAGCCCGCGCAGCGCACCTACGCTCTACCGCTCATCGCCGCCGCGATCGTCAACTACTGCATGAAGCTGCGCGTGCCGATGCCGCGCAGCTCGACCAAGACCATCGATATCCTGCCCGATGGCATCGCGCTGCAGTTGGACAACACTCTGAAGCTGGCGCGCCAGCACGCCGAGGGACCCCAGGTGAGCATCGAGGCGGTCCCGGCGGGTGAGGCGGCCGCGGCAGATGGCGCGGCGGCGCCGGCTGGGGTCGATGCCGCATCGAGCGAGGCGCACCGTGGCGAGGGGGCAGACGCGGCGCAAAGTCCCGAACCGATCGCCGGCACCGAGGCCCCGCTGGCCTGAGGCAGCCGGGGCAGGGCGCAGCCGGATTGCTGCCCAGTCCCAGCACCCGCTTTGAACGGGGCGTGACACCGGCGGTCCAATGTAGAGTGATAGAGTTTTCCGGCCTGGGCGCCGGGGCGTTGCGACGCCGAGCAGGAGATGGCCATGTTCACCGACATTCCCGCGGGAAGGGCGCGTACTGCAGCCCTGCCCCGATCCGCCGGATCCGCAGTGGGCCGCACGGGTACGGCCCCGGTCAGCCGCCGTCGGGCCGGGCTGTACCTGGCCGTTCTGGCCACGCTGGGGCTGCTCGCCGGACCCGGTCGGGCCTACGCCGATCCGCCGCATGACGGTCCGCACTTCAGTGGCCACTTCGAGGGCGGACGGGGCCCGGGCGGTCATTTCGCCGGCCCGCGCGCAGAGCCGCACTGGGCGCCCCGCGGCGGTCGGCCGGATGGCCGGGAGTGGGCCGGGCGGTGGCACAACCCCGGCTGGCGCGGCGTGCACGACTACCCGGGCTGGCGCGGCCCGCGCGGCTACGGGGGCTGGGACGACCGGTGGCGCTATCCGCATTGGCGCGGCGGGCTGTGGGTCGGGGGTTATTGGGGCGGGTATTACTGGCCGCCGGTGGACTATGGCTGGAGCTACCCGTGGTTCCTCGCCACCATCCCCTTTGGGGCGGTGACCCTCAGCTTCGGGGGCGTGCCCTACTACTACGTCAACCGGGTCTATTACGTCTGGGACCCGGCCTACAGCGGCTACGTCGTCACGGACCCGCCGCCCGTCGCGGCCGACGGCGGCGCCTCGTCCGCCGCACCGCCGCCGTCGGCGGGCGGCGCAGCCGGCGGCACTGGAGTGCTCGCCATGCAGGTGACGCCGTTGAAGGGTCAGGATCAGCAGCAGACCGCCAATGACCGCTACGCGTGCAATACATGGGCCGTCGCTCAGAGCGGATTCGATCCGCTGAATGCGCAGCAGGACGCGCAGGCGACGGCGCAGGTGCGCGGGGATTACCGCCGGG
>JAKAZL010000079.1 GCA_021815925.1 Pseudomonadota bacterium
CCTAGATCACGCCGCGGCGGACCTGGTCAAGCTCGATCGACTCGAACAGGGCCCGGAAGTTGCCCTCGCCGAAGCCCTCGTTTCCCTTGCGCTGAATGATCTCGAAGAAGATCGGTCCGATCACGTTGGCGGTGAAGATCTGCAGCAGCAGCCCCTCGCCACCGCGCGGGTTGCCGTCGATCAGAATGCGCCGGCGGCGCAGCTCCTCGAGCGGCTCGCCGTGTCCGGGCACGCGCGCCTCGATGCCCTCGTAGTAGGTATCGGGGGTGTCCTGGAAGGCAATGCCCTGGGCGCGCAGCGTATCGACGGTGCGGTAGATGTCCTCGGTGGCGAGGGCAATGTGTTGGATGCCCTCGCCGTGATACTCGCGCAGGTACTCCTCGATCTGGCTCTTGTCGTCCTGTGACTCGTTGATCGGAATGCGGATTTTGCCGCACGGGCTGGTCATGGCGCGCGAGAACAGTCCGGTGTGCTTGCCTTCGATGTCGAAGTAGCGGATCTCGCGGAAATTGAACAGCTTCTCGTAAAAGCCCGCCCAGCGGTCCATGTTGCCGCGGCTCACATTGTGGGTCAGGTGATCGATGAGCGTCAGGCCGGCCTCGCGGGCGCCGGGCAGCGGCGGTACCGGCCGGAAGTCCACGTCGTAGATCGACCGATCGCCGTAGCGGTCCACCAGATAGATCAGCGAGCCGCCGATGCCCTCGATGCACGGAATGTTCAGCTCCATGGGGCCGGCGAGCTGCGGACCGGGCTTGGCACCGAGTTCGATCGCCCGCCGATAGGCATACGCGGCATCGCGCACCCGAAACGCCATCGCGCACGCGGATGGCCCGTGCTCACGGGCGAACTGCTGAGCGAACGAGTTCGGCTCGGCATTGATGATGAAATTGATGCCGCCCTGGCCGTGCAGCGTGACGTTCTTGGAGCGATGCCGGGCCCGCACCGGGAAGCCCATGCGCTCGAACAGATCGCGCAGCAGCAGCGGATCGGGTGCGGTGTACTCGACGAACTCGAACCCGTCGGTACCCATGGGATTGTCGCGATTCTGGCTCATTGGTACCTCCGTCACACTCGCCGCGCGCCGGCGACCGTTTCGTTGCGAACGCAACTATAATACTCCCGCAGCCGACGAAGGCCCAGACGTATATAATCGCCGCCCACCATGCACGCCTCATCCCCCGCCGGCGATGGCCGGCACCTGCGCAGCATTCCCCCCACGCGTCTCGCGCTCATCGACCGAATCGCCCGCATCCGCCTGCCGCACGGCCCGACCGCCGCGCTGGCGCGTCTGTCCGGCGAGTTCCTGCGAACCTATTACCGCAGAGTCGGTGAAGAGGATCTCGCGGCGCGCGCGCCAACGGCGCTCGCTCACGCGGCACGCTGTCACCTGCAGCTCGGCCAGCGCCGAGCTCCCGGACAGTCTCTGGTGCGGGTCTTCAATCCCGATCCGGCACGCGACGGCTTCGAGTCGCCGCACACGGTCGTGCAGGTCGTCACCGACGATCGCCCGTTCCTCATCGACTCGCTCGGACTGGCGTTCAACCGCGCCGGGCTGGCCGTGCATCTGATCGTGCACCCGGTGCTCGAGGTGCGGCGCGACGCCCGTGGGCGGCTCGTGGCGCTCGGCGCCGACGGCGCGCGTGCGCAGCGCGCCGAATCCTGGGAGATGTTCGAGATCGACCGGCGCACCGACCCCGAGACCCTCGAGCGGCTGCGCGCCGACATCGAGCGCACGCTCGCGCAGGTGCGCGCCGCAGTTGAGGACTGGGACACGATGCGCGAGCGCGTGCGCAGCATCGTCGCGGACCTCGAGAACAATCCGCCGCCGCTCGCCAGTGAGGAAACCGCCGAGGCGCGCCAGCTGCTGCGCTGGATGGAAGAGAGCCATTTCGTCTTTCTCGGCTACCGCCAGTACCGGCTCGAGCGCGGCGCCCGCCAGGACACGCTGCGCGCCGAGCCGCGCAGCGGTCTGGGCATTTTGCGCCCGCGCGGCTCCGGCGAGCGGCCCTCGGCGACGGTGCTGAAGGGCGAGATCCGCGAGCGGGCGCGGGAGCGCGAGCTCCTCGTGCTCACCAAGGCGAACTCCATCTCTGCCATTCACCGCGCGGAATACCTCGATTACGTCGGCGTGAAGACCTTCGATGCCCGCGGCGAGGTCAGCGGCGAGCACCGCTTCCTCGGCCTGTGGACCTCCACCGCGTACCACCGCAGCCCGCGCGACATTCCGGTGCTGCGCCTGAAAGTGGCTCGCGTCATCCAGTTCTTCGGCCTCGACCCGCAGAGCCATGATGGCAAGGCGGTGCTGAACGTACTGGAGACCTACCCGCGCGATGAGCTGTTCCAGGCGAACACCCGCGACCTGGTGCGCATCTGCCGTGGAGTCGTCAATCTGTACGAACGGCGCACCGTGCGCCTGCTGGTGCGGCGCGACCCGTATCACCGGTTCTTCTCCTGCCTGGTCTACGTGCCGCGCGATCGGTACAACACCGACGTCCGTCAGCGCATCGAGCAGATCGTGCTCGCCGGATTCGGCGGCAAGGCTGTCGAGAGCCAAGTGCAGATCTCCAGCGCCAGCCATGCCCGGGTGCACGTGGTGGTGCGCACCGTTCCGGGCGATGCACAGAAGATCGACTACGCCGCCGTCGAGCAGCAGATCTCCGCCGCGACGCTCTCCTGGGCCGATCACCTGCACGATGTACTCATCGCACGCCGCGGCGAGGCCGACGGGCTCGTGCTCGCCAACCGCTATCGACACGTCTTTCCGATGGCCTACGAGGAGGACGTGCCGCCCGCCGAGGCGCTCGCCGACATCGCCGACCTCGAGCAGCTGCGCACCGCACCGCTGGAGCGGCGCGTCAAGCTGCACCGCGCAGCGCAGCAGTCCGCGGCGGGGCTGCACCTGAAGATCGTGAAGCTCGGCGAGCCGGTATCGATCTCCGACCTGCTGCCGATGTTGGAGAATTTCGGGCTGCGCGTCATCGCCGAGCGGCCTTACGAGCTTGCCTGGCCCGAAGGCGGCTTGGCCTGGATCCAGGACTTCGAACTCGAACACCGCGACGGCGGCGCGATCGACCTGGCGCGGGTGGCCGAGCGCTTCAAGGAGGCGCTGGCGGCCGGCTGGGACGGCGCAGCGGAAAACGACGGGTTCAACCGCCTGCTGTTCAGCGCCGAGCTGTCGGCGCGCGAGATACTGGTGCTG
This sequence comes from Pseudomonadota bacterium, assembly GCA_021815925.1. GTDB lineage: Bacteria > Pseudomonadota > Gammaproteobacteria > Steroidobacterales > Steroidobacteraceae > 13-2-20CM-66-19. The sequence continues at coordinate 3,200 of JAKAZL010000079.1, forward strand.
CGCGCCTACTGTCGCTACCTGTTGCAGACCGGCGTGCCGTTCAGCCAGGTGTACATGGAACGCACGCTGACGGCCAACCCGGCGATCGCCGCAGCGCTCGTGCAGCTGTTCGAAGCGCGCTTCGACCCGGACAAGCCGCACGGCACCGCGACGGCTGACAGGGCCGTCGAGCAGATTGTCGCGCGCATCCGCGCGGGCCTCGACCAGGTCAGCAGTCTCGACGAGGACCGCATCCTGCGCGCCTATCTGACGCTGGTGCAGGCCACGCTGCGGACGAACTTCTACCGGCGTGACGCTGCGGGCGCGCCACTTGGATATCTGTCGTTCAAGTTCAATCCGGCCGCAATCCCCGACCTGCCGCTGCCGCGGCCGAAGTACGAGATCTTCGTTTACAGCCCGCGTGTCGAGGGCGTTCACCTGCGCATGGGTGACGTGGCGCGTGGTGGCATCCGCTGGTCGGACCGGCGCGAAGACTTCCGCACCGAGATCCTGGGCCTGATGAAGGCGCAGAATGTCAAGAACACGCTGATCGTACCGGTCGGCGCCAAGGGCGGCTTCGTGCCCAAGTGCCTGCCGCAGGGCAGCCGCGAGGAGATCCAGGCCGAAGTGACGGCCTGCTACCGCACCTTCATACAGGGTCTGCTCGATCTGACGGACAACATCGTGGCCGGCAAGATCGCGCCGCCGCCGCGGGTGGTCCGCCGCGACGGCGACGACCCGTACCTGGTGGTGGCCGCCGACAAGGGCACGGCCACCTTCTCCGATACCGCCAATGGCATCGCTGCCGAGTACGGCTTCTGGCTCGGCGATGCGTTCGCCTCGGGCGGCTCGGCCGGCTACGACCACAAGGGTCTCGCCATCACCGCGCGGGGCGCCTGGGAGTGCGTCAAGCGCCATTTCCGCGAGATCGGAGTCGACATCCAGAAGGAGGACTTCACGGTCGCCGGCATCGGCGACATGTCCGGTGATGTCTTCGGCAACGGCATGCTGCTCTCACGGCACATCCTGCTGCAGGCGGCGTTCGACCACCGGCACATTTTTATCGATCCGAAGCCAGACGCTGCAGTGAGCTTCGCCGAGCGGCACCGGCTGTTCGCGCTGCCGCGCTCGAGCTGGGATGACTACGACCGCAAGAGCATCTCGGCCGGCGGCGGCATCTTCCCCCGCAGCGCCAAGTCGATCCCGCTGTCGGCTCAGGCGCGCGCTCTGCTCGGCCTCGAGAGCGCCACCGCGACGCCGAACGAGGTGATCCGTGCGATTCTGAAGATGCCGGTCGATCTGCTTTGGAACGGCGGCATCGGCACCTACGTCAAGTCCAGCGGTGAGTCGAATGCCGAGGTCGGCGATCGGACCAACGACGCGCTGCGGGTGAACGGCGCGGAGCTGCGCGCCAAGGTCGTCGGCGAAGGCGGCAACCTCGGCTGCACCCAGCGCGGCCGCATCGAGTACGCGCGCGCCGGCGGCCGACTCAACACCGATTTCATCGACAACTCCGCCGGGGTGAACACCTCGGACGTGGAGGTCAACCTCAAGATCCTGCTGAACCCCCTGGTGCACGCCGGCAAGCTCTCTCTCGCCGAGCGCAACCGCCTGCTCGCACGCATGTCCGCAGAAGTCTGCACGCTCGTGCTGCGCAACAACTACCTGCAGAGCGAGGCCATCAGCACCCTGGAGCAGCAGGCGCGCGCGCGCCTCAGCGAGTATCAGCACCTGATCCGCCTGCTCGAGCGCTCGGGTGGACTGAACCGTGCGCTGGAGTTCCTGCCGAGCGACGAGGAAATCCGCGAGCGGCGCAAGAGCGGCTCCGGACTCACCCGCCCGGAGCTGTCGATCCTGCTGTCCTACAGCAAGATCTGGCTGAACAATCACCTGCTCGATTCGGACGTACCGGAGGACCCGTACCTCTCGAACGAGCTCGAACGGTACTTCCCGGGGCCGGTCCGCACGCGCTTCGCACGCGCCATCGAGCGGCACCGGCTACGCCGGCAGATCATCGCCACCGCAACCACGAACAGCCTCATCAATCGCATGGGTCCGACGTTCGTGCTGCGCGCCCAGGAGGACACCGGCGCCGAGCCGGCGCAGATCGCGCGCGCCTTTACGGCGGCGCGCGAGATTTTCCAGATGCGCGATCTGTGGGAGGACATCGAGGCGCTCGACAACCGTGCCCCGGCGAAGAACCAGTATGCCGCGGCGTTCGAGGCCAGCCGACTGCTGCGTCATGCCACGTATTGGCTGCTGGCGCGCCGGCCGGCGCTGAAGGTGGACGCCGCCGTGCGCGAGTTCCGCGCCGGCGTGCACGAGATCGGCGCGAAGGTTCCGCAGGTGCTCTGCGGTGCATGGCGCGAGCATTTCGAGACCGCGCACGCCCAGCTGGTCGAGGCCGGAATGCCAACAGCGATCGCCGGCCGCGTCGCAAGCCTCGAGACGCACAACGCCTCGCTCGACATCGTCGAGATCGCCGCCGGCCATCGCACTGCGGTGATCGAGGCGGCGCGGGTGTATTTCGAGGTCGGCGCGCGGACGGGACTCGACTGGTTGCGCGGGCAGATCAATCAGCTTTCGGTCGACGGTCCGTGGCAGGCCACCGCCCGCACCGGCCTGCGCGATGCGGCGATGCGCATCCATCGGGCACTGGCCGAGCGCGTGCTCGCCCGCCCGGGACGAGGCGCCGCGGCCGAGCGGGTCGACGCCTGGCAGCAGGCCGAGGGTCGCAAGCTCGCGCACTGGGAGCGCACGCTCACCGAGATGCGCGCGGCCGGCACTGCGGATTTCGCCACGCTCACCGTGGGAGTGGAGTCGCTGCGCAAGCTCGCCGAGTAGCGGCCGAAGGCGCGCGCTCGGCTATACTTGCCGCTCCACGCTGCCTGCGCTCGAGCACCGGCACCGCACGCCGGCAGCTGGCGGCCGCCCACGCACGCTGAGGTATGCGCATGCCCGGAAAGCTGATTCTCGTCCGCCATGGACAGAGCCTCTGGAACCTGGAGAACCTGTTCACCGGCTGGACCGACGTCGATCTGACTCCCGCGGGCCGGGCCGAAGCGGCCCTGGCCGGACGCCAGCTGATCGAGGAAGACATCGGGATCGACGTCGCGTTCACCTCGGTGTTGAAGCGCGCGATCCGCACGTTGTGGATCATGCTCGACGAGATGGATCGCATGTGGATTCCGGTCGAGCGGTCCTGGCGGCTCAACGAGCGGCATTACGGCGCACTGCAGGGGCTGGACAAGGCCCAGACCGTGGCGCGCCACGGCGAGGAGCAGGTGAAAATCTGGCGCCGCAGCTACGATGTGCCGCCACCGCCGCTCGACGCCGAGGACCCGCGTCACCCGCGCTTCGATGCGCGCTACGCAGGAATCGCGGCCGGTGAGATTCCCGCCGCAGAGTCGCTGAAGGACACGCTCGAGCGCGTGCTGCCGCTGTGGCACAGCCGCATCGCGCCGGAGCTGCGTGCCGGGCGCAACGTGCTGGTCGCCGCCCACGGGAACAGCCTGCGCGCCATGGTCAAGATGCTCGATGGAATGTCCGAAAGCGATATCGTCGAGCTGAACATCCCGACCGGTGTGCCGCTGCTCTACGAACTCGACGCTCAGCTGAAGCCGCTGCGCAGCCGCTATCTCGGCGATCCCGCCGCAATCGCCGCGGCGGCCGAGGCGGTCAAGCGCCAGACCGAGAAGAAAACCTGAGGCGTGAGGCGCGCTAGGCGGCCCAGTGGTCGTAACGCCCGTGGTGCTCGGCGGCCAGTGCGCTCATGCGCCGGCTGAACGCCTGGATGTCCGGCACGAGCAGCTGCATGGATTTCGAGGCGTTCAGGCTGTAGGGTAGATCGGTGTCGTCCTGGATGGGCTTCACGTCGACCTCGAAGCCTTCCTGCTCGAGCTGAAGGCGCACCGCTTCGCAGGCCTCCCGGTTGGGCAAGCCGAGGAAGAAATCCACCCGGTAGGCATTGAAGGGGTGATAGCCCTGCGTGCGCAGCCGGCCGACCATCATCTCGTCCCAGCTGTCGTGGCGGGCCAGACGCTCCTGACGGAATGCCCGCCGCAAGCGCACATAGAGCAGCACCAGGATGATGACCCCGCCGACGGCCAGACCGATGATCGCCTCAAGCACGGGGCGACTCCGCGTGAGCTGCGTAACTCACCGCTGTCACTCGTCGGGCGCGACGGTGACGCGCAGCCCATCGAGCTCCGGGGTGAAGTCGAGCTGGCAGGACAGGCGGGAGTTGTCCTGATAGTGGCTAAGTTCGGTGAGCAGCTCGCGCTCGTCGGACATCGGCTCGGGAAGGCGGCTCACCCACTGCGGATCGACGTACACATGACAGGTCGCGCACGAACACATGCCCCCGCAGATGGCGGCGACGCCGTACTCGAGGTCCCGCAGCGTCTCCATGAGCTTCAAGCCGGTCTTGCCCTCGACCTGGTGCTCCGTACCGTCACGGTCAATCACTCGCAGCAGCGCCATTCACCTACCTCTTAGCCGGGTTCGTTGCGTCAAAAAACGGGGTGTCACACGCTAGTGTGCCGGGTCGGCGCCGCTTGCGCCACTGCCCCGCCCGCGCTTGGTCCTAAAGCGGCCCGAGCACCTTCAGCACCAGGGCGGCCCGGCCGCCCTCGGCACGGCGGGACTCGAGGGTCGCGCGCACCGCCTCACGCACGGCGGCGAAGACCTGGTCGTACTCGCCGTACACCTGGGTGCTCAGGCTGCCCGGCAGCACCTTCAGCTCGCGGTGGGCGGAGAGCTGCTCGATAAACTCATGAATCACCGGCGCAAAGCGCTCGGCGAGCGGGTACAGGCTGATCTCCACCCCGACGTCCATGCCCGCCATTCTACCGTTGCGGGCGCGATGGGCTAGAATGGCCGCCCTTCGGCCCGGGCCGCGCATGGCCGAGCCAGGCGACAGAGATGCAGATGAGCCGCAAGATCCAGATCCACCAGGTGGATGCCTTCACCCTCGAGCGTTTCACGGGCAATCCCGCCGGGGTCGTCCTCGATGCCGACGGCCTCACCGACGCGCAGATGCTTGCCATCGCCCGCGAGCTGAACAATGCGGACACGGCGTTCCTGTTCGCCCCGGACGGCCCGGATCACGACGTCCGCGTGCGGTTCTTCACACCGCGCACCGAGGCCGGATTTGTGGGCCACGCCACCGTGGCCGCACACCACGTTCTCTCCGGGCGCAGCGCCGCCCCGGTGCGCCTGCGACAGAAGTCCAAGGCCGGGATCGTGGACATCGAGGTACGCGGCAGCGGCCGCGAGCGCCGCATCGCCGTCCGTCAGAATCCGCCCCCGCTCGGACGCGAGCTGAACGACCGCGAGCGGCTCGCCGTGCTCGACGCCCTGGCGCTTGCCACGGACGACCTCGATCCGCGCTGCCCGCTGCGCGTGGCCGGCGCGAGCAGCACGCGCCTGCTGATCGGTGTGCGCGGCGCCGAGCCGCTCAATCACCTCAAGCCCGACATGTCCCGGCTGACGACGCTGTCGGCCCAGATCGGCGCGGCGGGCTACTTCGTGTTCGCGCTGAAGCCGCAGGCGGGCGATCACCTGACCGAGGCGCGCATGTTCTGCCCGGCGCTCGGCATCGCCGAGGATCCGGTCAGCGGCAATGCGCACGGCCTGCTCGGAGTGTATCTGGTGCACCACGGGCTGCTCGCGCACGACCGGCGCAAGGCCGTGTTCCAGGGAGTACAGGGACGCTGGCTGCAGCGACCCGGTCGGGTGGAAATCGAGCTGGAGATGACCGGTGGCGTACCCTCCGCCGTATGGATCATCGGTCAGGCCGTCTCGGTGTTCCAGACCGAGATGACCCTCGACTGAACCGTACCGGCCCGGCGTAGCGCACCACGCCGCCGGCGAGCTCAATTTCGTGCGTGACGCAGCGCGGCCACTCGGAGCGGCGGTGCACGACGATCACGACCGCGACGCCCTCACCGGCCAGACGCTCGATGCGCATCTGCAGCGCGCTCTGCGTCGGGCCATCCAGCCCCGCGAACGGCTCATCGAGCAGCAGCAGCTTCGGCTGGCCGACCCAGGCGCGCGCGAACAGCACACGGCGCAGCTGCCCGTATGACAGCTCCCGCACCGCGCGCGCCGCGAACGGCAGCACGTCGAATTCGCGCATCGCGCGGCGTGCCGCCGCACGATCAGCCGCGTTCGGTGCCTCGTTCAAGCCGATGCTGGCATACCGGCCGGACTGCACGACTTCGGCGACGGTTAGGTACGGGGGATGGTCGGCCTGCAGGTGCGGGGCCACCAAGGCCACGCGGCGCTGAAAGACCTCGAGCGGCACGCCCGGCTCGATCCCGGCGCGCTCGATCCGCCCGCCGCAGGCCACGCCGTGATCACCGTACAGTGTACGCACCAGCGTCGTCTTACCCGAGCCATTGCGCCCGTGAACCAGCCAGCACTCCCCGGCGCGCACGGTGAGGGAGACGTCGCTCAGCGCGAGATGCTCCTCCAGGTGCACGTCTGCGCCGCTCAGCCGGACCACCACCCGTCCCGGCACGGGCGCCGCACTCTGCGCCTTGTCCGGGCGACCGGCAGCGCCGGCGCGGCCGGCCCGAGTGCGCCGCGAACCTTCCTTCAACCACCGTTCGAGCGGAGCACGCGAACGAGCGCCTCGATAGACGACTCGACCGTGCTCCAGGATCAGCACATGCGTGGCCGCGGCCGGGACATCCTCGGCCCGGTGGATCGACAGCACCCACGGCAGTGCCGCGCGCTGTGTGCTCTCCAGCCAGCGCAGCGCCCGCGCGCGGTTGAGCAGATCGAGGCCGTTCAGCAGCTCATCGAGCAGCAGCAGCCCCGGCTGCGACACCAAGACACGCGCCAGCAGCACCAGACGCCGCTCGCCATAGGAGAGCGTCAGGAACTTCCTGGCGGCCAGCGACCCGATGCGCAGACGACGCAGGACCGCGGTGACACGCGAGCGTTCGGCGAGGCTCAGCGGGTGCAGCGGGATGTCCGTGCGGTGCACTCCGGTTCCCACCACCTGCTCGACGGTGTGATTCCAGCCGTAGCGCTCATACTTATCCTGGCGCTCCGGACCGAGATAACCGATTTCAGCCTGGATGCCGTGCGGCGTACGCCACAGCTCGCCACGCCAGCGGTACTGACGCACTCCGGGCTCATCGGGCGTGGGCCACACCGAACCGGCCACGATCTTGAGCAGCTGCGTCTTGCCCGCACCGT
>JAKAZL010000013.1 GCA_021815925.1 Pseudomonadota bacterium
TCAAGGAAATGGTCGCCGCGCACGACGAGATCATGGAGTGCCACATGGTCGCCGGCGGCTTCGACTACCTGCTCAAGGTGCGCGTGAAGGACATGGAGCGCTACCGCACGCTGCTCGGGGAAACGATTGCCAACATCCGCGGGGTGCAGCAGACGCACAGCTACTTCGTGATGGAGGAAGTGAAGTCGACCCACCGGCTCGGCATCCCGGAATGACGCGTGCCGGTGGGCAGCGCAGCGGGCGGTTCGAGATCCGCTGCGCCTGAGTCGCTCCGGCGGGGCGCTTAAACCCCGGCGTTGGTTTGCGGCGGCTCGCCATCCATCAGGGATATCGCGCGTCGCCGCGCCGCATCCGGATCGATCCGCCCCGCCGCGACGTCGGCGACCAGTCGGGCGTGCTCGCGGTGCCGCAATCCGGTGAGCGCCATGCCGAGGTGGTGCGCCACGTTGGCCAGCGCCTCGCGAACCTCGGGCGCGAACTGCTCTCCGTCGCGCGGACGGCACACGAGCGCACCGAGCAGCGATTCCGCCACGGTCATGGGCAAGGCGATTCCCTCGGTCCCGAGGCGATTGGCCTGCGCCGCGAGCGCCACCGGCTCATGCGTGGCCCGCAGCGCGACGAAGACCGGATCGTCTGCATCGATCTGCGCCGGCCATGTCTCGTCGCTTGTGGCGCGCCGGCGATAGCAGTTCGCGTTGCGCTCGTAGAGCGCGACCGTGCCGCATTGTCCCCGCAGTCGCTCGATCGCCATCTCGAGCAGGTGTGCCTCGTGCTCCACGTACGGGCACTCCCGCGCGAACCGTTCCAGGGCGAGCAGCGCAAGGCGCTGGGCGCGGAAGAACGCCTGCTCGATCCAGCTCTCCAGGCGCCGGTGCAGCGGGCTCAGCGCGAGGGCGAGCACCAGTGCCGCCACGGCCTGCAGTGCCCAGCCGACGCGGTCGCTCACGGCGAACTGGTGCAGTGTCTGCTCGAGGATCGAGAAAGTCCCGAACACGAGTGCGGTGAGCAGTCCGAACACGAGTGCCCGGTCGATGACGAATCCGACGTCGATCAGCCTGGTGCGCAGCACCGCGTACACATAACCGAACAAGGCCAACGTCTGCATCGCCGTGGAGAGCTGCGTCGAGTAGGGATGCCGGATCGACGGGAGCACGAGCAGCAGGATGTTGCTGGCAATCAGCAGCGCGGTGCTCCAGAGCACCCAGCGGATGCGCAGGCGCTGCTCATGCGGTGCGAATCGATAGCCTCCGCCCAGCACCAGCAGTGTAACCAGCAGACCGAAGGCCAACAGCGCCTTGATTACGGCGAGTCCGCCGCTCCCGACCACATCGTGGCCAGTGAGGAACAGAGTGCTCATCTGCAACTCGATCAGCACGAGAATGCACAGCACCACCCCGACCAGCGCCAGGCGGGCTCGCCTTCGCCAGTGCGCCGGCAGGTTCGCGCCGGCCAGCGCGTCGGCCACGACGAACAGCGCCGGAAAGTCCACCGTGATCCTCAGCACGGCGCTCACCTGCGTCACCCAGAAGACCATGGGCGGGGCCACCGCCTCATCGAGGATGCCCCATTTGACGAACAGCGCGAGAAACAGCAACGTGAGTCCCCAGGCGGCCCAGTCCCGGCCGCGCCACAGCGTCAGCAGCGAGATCAACAGTGCGGCCGCGACGAAGAATACCGACTGCAGGCGCGCGAGCGCACTCGAACTGTCCGGCACCGCCCGGACTGACAGCACGAGCGCCCGGCCCGCGCGCAGCACTGGGACGGTCAACGTCGTGCCAGGCGGGACGTCATGATGGGTGAACAGCACCGCACGGGCCGCGACGGACAGTTGTGGGGCATCGATGAGATCCCCGACGCGCAGGGGTGCGGGTACGGGCTGCTGCGTCAGGGGCCGCACCTCGTAACGGTCAGCGCTGCGATGGGCCAGTTGCAGGGGGAAGTGGCTCTGCGCCGGCACGCCGAAGATGGACAGTGACGCCGACACGGCGCAGCCGAGCGCCAGCACGGTGAGCGCGAGTCGCAGTCCGAGGGCGCGAGCCATGCGAGTCTCCGCATGCGGCCGGTCCGGCCGCCCGGTGCGCAGTGTAAGGAATCGGCGGCGGCGGTGGAAGTTATCCGCTCCGCTCAGCGCTCGAGCACGGTGCCGCAGTGCTTACAGGTGCGCGCCGCGCGGTTCGCATAGAAGCGCTCGAACACCGGCGGCAGCTGCGCCTCGATGTCGGTGAGCTCGATGAACGCCTCGTGCAACAGACGGGCGCAGCCGGGGCAGTACCACTGAAAGCCGTCGCGCTCCCCGGCGCGGCGCTGCCGCTCGATCACCAGGCCGAGCGTGCCGGCCGGCCGCTGCGGGGAGTGCGGCATCAGCGCCGGCAGCAGCAGCATCTCGCCCTCGCGCACGGGAATGTCGACGGGTCGACCCTCCTGCAACGTCTTCAGCACGATGTCGCCCTCGAGCTGGTAGAACAGCTCCTGGCCGGGGTCGAGGTGGTAGTCCTGCCGGACGTTCGGTCCGGCGACCACCATGATGATGAAGTCTCCGTCGGCGAACACCCGGCGGTTGCCGACCGGCGGCTTCAGCAGCGGCCGGTTGCGTTCAATCCACTGCTGGAAGTTCAACGGGTGCGGAGCGTCCACGGCGGGTCTCCTCAGTCCTCGATGGATTGGTAGCTGCGCGAAGGCACCGCGGCGGTGCGGCCGGTGTCCAGATCGAGCGCCGTGAGCGCGCCGCCCCAGACACAGCCGGTGTCGAGTCCGGCGACGTCCTCGCGCAACACCAGGCCGAGCGCCGACCAGTGGCCGAACACGACGCGCGCGCCGCGGGTGAGCCGCTCCGCGACCTCGAACCAGGGCTGCCACGGCGAGTCCGCCGCGGGCGGCTTGCCCTTCAGCGCGAGATTGATCTGCCCCTCGCGCGTGCACAGGCGCATGCGCGTCAACACGTTGATGATGAGGCGCAGCCGCTCCATGCCGGTGAGCTCATCGGACCAGCGGTCCGGCTGATCGCCGTACATGTGCTCGAACAGCTCGGGCCGTCCCGTGCGCAGCTCGCGTTCGACCTCATGGGCGTGCGCGAGCGCCGCCTCGGCGCTCCACTGCGGCACGATCCCGGCATGCACCAGCAGATCGTCGCCCTCGCGGTGGGCCAGCGGCCGGTGACTGAGCCACTCGATGAGGCGCTCGCGGTCCGGGGCGGCGAGGACCTCATCGAGCGTGTCCGAGCGGCGCAACCGCCGCCGGCCGCTCGCCGCTGCGAGCAGGTGCAGATCGTGGTTGCCGAGCACCGTCGTGGCATTCGCGTCGAGGTCGCGCACGAAGCGCAGCACCTCGAGGGAGCGTGGGCCGCGATTGACCAGGTCGCCAACGAACCACAGCCGGTCGCGGTCGGCCGAGAAGTGCAGGTGTGCCAGCAGCGAGCGCAATTCCTCGTAACAGCCCTGCACATCGCCGATGGCGAAGCGGCTCAATGCAGGATCCCGGGCATCGCCAGGCGAAACGGAGCGATCGGCGCATCGAAGTGCTGCCCCTCGCCATCGATCATCTGGTAGCTGCCCTGCATCGTGCCGACCGGCGTCTCGAGCACCGCGCCGCTGGAGTAGCGGAAGCCCTGGCCGGGCTCGAGCCGCGGCTGCTCGCCGACGACGCCGTCGCCGCGGACCTCCTTCACCCCGCCGTTGGCATCGGTGATGATCCAGTGGCGGGTGAGCAGCGTCGCCGGCAGCCCGCCCTCGTTGCGGATGGTGATGGTGTAGGCGAATACGTAGCGCTGCTCGTGCGGATCGGACTGTTCGCCGAGATAGCTGGTTTCGACTTCGATGCGGATTTTGTGCGGCGCGCTCATGTGCGGACAGTTTACCGGGCTGCGACCCGGGCCGCGATGCGCCCGGGACGCCGCTCAGCTCGCGGCCGGCGCCCCGGAGCGTCTCACGCGCACCGCCAGCACGTCGCAGGGTGCGGCATGCAGCACGGTGTCCGCGGTGAGATTGACCAGGATGGACATGCCGTGCCGCTCGCGGCTGCCGAGGACGATGAGATCGGCCTGGCGCTTGCGCGCGACGCGCACGATCTCGGCCTTGACATTGCCGCTTTCGACCCAGCAGGGTGCGCCGGCGAGTCCGAGCTGCGCGGCGAGCTCGGCGAGGCGCGCGCGCGCCTGCTCGAGCAGCTCATCCTCGATGCGCACCGTGGCGATCAGCGTCTCGGCCATCGGCTCGACGGGCAGCAGCTCCACCACATGCAGCAATTCGGTCTCGGCGCCCAGCCGCTCGGCGAGCGCAGCGGCGTGCCGCCCGATGGGCAGACTGTCCTCGCTGAGGTCGAGCACCACCAGAATGCGCCGGTATGACGCGCCGTTCATGGGCGCAGCCTAGCTCAATCCGGGCGCCGGGACAGCCCGGCGAGCGCATTGAAGGCCTCCGGGGCGATCGTCTCGGGGCGCGCTCCCGGGTCGATGCCACACTGCTCGATCTCGGCGCCCGTGACCAGCCCGCGCAGCGCATTGCGGAGCGTCTTGCGGCGGTGCGAGAACGCGGCCGCTACCACGGCACCGTAGCACGGGTGCACCGGGAAGCGCGGCGCCGGGCGGACCGTGAGCCGCGCCACGGCCGACCAGACCCGCGGCGGGGGTTGGAAGGCGCCGGGGCCCACCTCGAACAACGGCTCGACCTGCACCCAGGGGGCGAGCATCGCGGTCAGCCGGCCGTAGGCGGCCTCGCCCGGGGAGGCCGCCATGCGCTCGATGACCTCGCGCTGCAGCATCACGTGCAGGTCGATGATCGAGGCGGCGCTCGCGAGCAGGTGAAACAAGAGCGGTGTCGAGATGTTGTACGGCAGGTTGCCGATCACGCGCAGCCGGCCGCGCGCCGCCGCCAGCGCCGCGAAATCGAAGCGCAGCGCATCGGCTTCGTGCAGCGTGAAGCGCGGCTCGGCGGCGAAGCGCGCGCGCAGCTGCGCCGCCAGGTCCCGGTCGACCTCCACCGCATCGAGCGTCGCAAACGGCGCGGCGAGCAGCCGCTCCGTGAGTGCCCCGCGGCCCGGGCCGATCTCGACCAGGGCATCGCCGGACTGCGGTGCCAGCGCCGCGACGATGCGCTCCAACACCGACGGGTCATGCAGGAAGTGCTGACCGAACCGCTTGCGCGGGCGCGGCAGGTCCGCCGCGTCCGCCCCGGCGGGCCCGCGCGCCCGACGGCTCACGCGCGCCGTCCGGCGAGCGTGATCGCCAGTTCCAGGGCGGCCAGGAGGCTCCCGGACTCGGCCCGGCCCGTGCCGGCAAGCGCGAGCGCGGTGCCATGGTCCACCGAAGTGCGCAGGATCGGCAGCCCGAGCGTCACGTTCACCGCGCTGTCGAATCCGGCGTGCTTGACGACCGGCAGTCCCTGATCGTGATACATCGCGAGCACCGCGTCGTAGCCGGCCAGCACGCGCGGCACGAACACCGTGTCCGCCGGCAGGGGCCCCGCCACATCGATGCTCTGCGCACGCAGCCTCGCCAGTGCCGGGGTGATCACCCGGATCTCCTCATCGCCGAGGTGGCCGCCTTCGCCGGCGTGGGGATTGAGACCGCAGACGGCGATGCGGGGTCGAGCGATGCCCCACCAGCGCTTCAGATCCCGATCGAGAATGGTGAGCGTCCGGCCAAGCGACTCCTGGGTGATCGCGGCGCTTACGCGGGCGAGCGGCAGGTGCGTGGTGGCGAGCGCGACGCGCAGCGAGCCGGTGGCGAGCATCATCACCGGCACCGCGCCGGTGCGCTCGGCGAAGAACTCGGTGTGGCCGGTGAAGGGCGTGCCGGCGTCGTTGATGATGCCCTTGTGAACCGGTGCGGTCACGATGGCCGCGAACTCCCCGGACAGCGCGCCCGCGCAGGCCCGCTCGAGGAGCTCGGTCACGTAGCGGGCGTTGCGCACCTCGAGGCGGCCGGGCGCGCTCGGGACCGCGAGGGCATGATGCTCGACGGTGAGGCTGCCGGGCTCGTGTGGGCAGGCGTCCTCTGCCCGGTATTCGCGCAGGCGCAGCGGCATCCCGAGTGCGCCGGCGCGCGTGGCGAGCAGATCACGGTCTGCCAGGCAGACCAGCTCGCACGCCAAGCTCTGTGCGGCGATGGCCGCACAGAGCTCCGGTCCGATGCCCGCCGGCTCGCCCGATGTGAGCACGATCCGCGGCAGCATGGGGGCGGCGGGCGCTCAGTCGCTCAGGATCTTGACGTACGCCTCGTCCCTGAGCCGCTGCAGCCACAGCTCGGTGTCCTCGTCCGCGCGGCTGGCGCGGATCGCTTCCATCGCATGCAGCCGCTTCATCTGCTTCGTCTCGTCGAACTGACGGCGGCCGAGGAGCTCCGCGATGTGCCACCCGTAGCGGGTCTGGAAGGGCTGGCTGATCTGGTCGATCTTGAGTTTCTGCACTGCCGCCGCGAATCGTGGCGTGTAGTCCGTCGGGCTCGCCCAGCCGAGATCCCCGCCGTGCGAGGCGGAGCCGGGATCCTGCGAGACCGACGCGGCGATGACGGAGAACTTCAGCTTGCCGGCGAGGATCTCACTGCGGATCTTCTCCAGCCGCTCGCGGACCGTCGCGTTGTCCTGCAGGGCGTTGGGGATGAGCAGAATGTGGCGCACGTGCACCTGCGCGACGATGTCCTTGTGCTCCTGGCGGCGGACGTGGTTCAGCTTGACGATGTGAAAGCCCGAGGGCGTGCGGATCGGCGCGCTGACCTCGCCGGGGCGCAGCTTCGGCACCACGGCGGTGAGGAAGGTCGGCAGGTCAATGCCCTTGCGCCAGCCGAGATTGCCGCCCTTGAGCGCATCGGCGCTGCTCGAGTAGGTGACGGCGAGTTTGCCGAAATTCTTGCCGGCCTTGGCGAGCGCATCGACCTTGTCCGCGAGCGTGCGCGCGGCGGTCAGCTGCGCGGGCGTGGCGTTCGGCGGCACCGCGATCAGGATGTGCGAGACGTCGTACTCCTCCCCGGCGGTGGGCGCGTTGGCCTCGCGCGCGAGGAACTGGTCGATCTGCCGCGGGGTGACCACGATGCGCTGCAGCACGTCGCGCTCGCGCAGCAGGCCGATGATGAGCTGATCGCGCATCTGGCTGCGATAGTCGGCGTAGTTGATGCCCTGTTGCTCGAGCGCGCTCGGCAGGTCCGCGAAGGGGATGCCATTGCGCGCCGCGACGCTCTGCATCGCAGCGTTCAGCGTGTCGTCCGAGACCGTGATGCCGTCCTGTTGCGCCCGCTGCAACTGCACCTGCTCGATGATCAGGCTGTGCAGAACCTGCTTGCGCAGCACGCTCTGGGCCGGCGGGGTGAGACCCTGCGCCTTGAGTTCGGAGATCACCTGGTTCACGCGCTCGTTGAGCTGGCTCTGCAGCACCACGCCGGTGTTGACGATGGCCGCAATGCGATCGAGCAGCTGTCCCTGGGTGGACAGATCGCGTGTCTGCGCCGAGGAGCGGACCGGCAGCAGCAGCGCGAATGCGGCCAGCGCGCACGCAACGCCGAGCGTGATCGCGCGGTCAAGGCCCGGGCGGGCGACCCGAGCGGTTCGGGTGGGGAAGGGAAAGTGCCGCCGCATGCGCTTCAGTCCTCGAGCTTCAGGGATGGGGTGCCAAGGGGTTCGTGGCCGCCGGAGTGTAGCCGCGGATGGCCTCGGAGAGGAAAGCATCCGGTGCTGATCCGACACTGGCCAGGCCGGTGAGTTCCACCTGCAGGTAGATGCCGGTGTCCTGCGCGCCGGTGCGTGCCACGGCCCCAAAGGGCTGCAGCGCGGGACGCACCGCCACGTAGCGCCGCGCGCCGAGCCTCACGCTCCAGCAGCACGCACGGTACTCGAAGCCGACGAATCTCTCCAGTGCTTCGTGGTCCAGGATCGAATAGACGCCCCGGGCGAACAGGCTCCAGTGGCGCCCGATGGGCCAGGCGCCCGAGAGCTCGGCCTGATTGATGCCGCACGAGCTGCCCGCCGCGGCGCCCGGGACCGTGCTGCACAGCGCTGCGGTGCTGCCGCCGACCTGCTGGATCAGATTGCGCTCGTAGCGGTACTCGAGATTGATGACCCGGTCGGGCGCCGGCCGGTACTGCAGCGACGCCTGTGCGCGCTGCGCCTCGGCGGCCTGGGGGTTCCACTGCAGGCCGGCCCGGGCGCTCCAGTGCCGAAAGGCCGTCAGCGACAGCTCGGCCACAATGTCCGAGCGGCGGTCGGTACGCACCACCTCTCCGGGCAGCAGCACACGCGGGGTACGGAAATCAAACGCCTCGCCGATGGTGGCGGAGAGATACTCGCGGCCGCTGGCGGTGCCGAGCAGCCGCGTGGTGAGCGCGGCGCTCACCTGGTTGGCATCCCCGACCCGGTCGGCGCCCACGTAGCGGTTGGTGCGGAACAGCTCGACGGGCTGCAGATCCGGCAGGCCCGTGTCGAACACCGGCAGGTTGCTCTGATTGCGGTAAGGAACGTACAGGTACATCACCCGCGGCTCGAGGGTGATCAGGCGCGCACCGTCCCGGCCGGCGGTGCGCTCGAGGGTCAGTCCGGTGTCGATGCTTGCGATCGGTAGCGTGCGCGAGCGGGCATCGGGCTGTCCCGGGGCGGTATGGCGCAACTCGTACTGCGTGGCGCGCCAGGCGAGGGCCGGGCGGATGAAGTAGCCCGGCCCGTCGAAATTGAGCGATACCCGCGGCATGGCATCGAAGCGCCAGCCGCTCACCGCCGTCGAGTGGTCGGAGCGCTGAAAATCGACCAGCTCGGACTTGAAACCGTAGCGCAGGACATCGCCGGGACCCCAGCCGTAGTCCGAATCGACGGTGATGTCCGGGACGCGCGCATAGGGCCGGTCGTTGAACGGCAGGGTGCTGTCGACGGTCTGGAACTGCTGGGTCATGCCGCGGATGTTCCAGTGCACGGTGCGGTAGGACAGCGTGGCGCGCCGGTCGAGGAACGCGGTGCTCGTGCCCTCGGGGCCGGTGGCGAAGTCCTCGAAGTAGGCGCTGTCGCTCACGTTCTCCCCGGCGAGGGTCAGGCGCAGGCCGCGCGGCAGGTTCATGACGCTGTCGAGCTGGATGCGGCTGCGGCTGCGCCCGCCGAGGTAGCTCACGTCGTTGGGCAGATAGTCCCACTTCACATCGGTGTACTGGCTGCGGGTGAGCCAGCGCAGCTCCCCGCCGCCATCGACCCCGCGGTGCTGGTACTCGGTCGGCACCAGCGTCAGGTCGGCGTTCGGCGCGATGTTCCAGTAAAAGGGCGCCGAGACCTGCAGGCCGCCGCGCGAGGTGTTGCCGAACGTCGGAAACAGAAAGCCGCTCTTGCGCACGTTGCCGAGCGGGAAGGACACCCACGGCAGGTACATGATCGGCACGCCGTGCAGGTCGATGCGGGCGTTCCTGCCGTAGCCGATGCGCTTGCGCGTATCGAGGGTGATGGCGCCCGCCTTGAGCACCCACGACGGCTGGATCTGCGGGCAGGTGGTGAAGCTCACGCCCTGCAGGTACAGCACGCCCTGGGGCGTCAGGCGCAGCAGTCGCGCCGTGCCGCGGGCAACCCGCTTCTGCAGCGCGAATTGCGCCGACTCGAATTGCGCGCCGGCGGTCGGGGAATACCGCCCGCCCTTGCCGGTCACCTGCACCTCGGGGTCGGTGAACGTGATCCCGCCCTGGGTGCTGAGCGCACCGCTGTGGCTGTCGTAATCGAGATGGTTGGCCTGGATCTCGCGCTCCCCCTGGCGCAGCACCACGTGGCCGGCGAGCGTCAGCTGCCCGCTTTTGCTCAGCGTCGCCTGGTCGGCCGTCGCCTGGACCTCCCCGCCGGCGGCGAGCTGGTGCAGCGCCGCGCGGCGGCGTGTGGCGCGCGGCGCGCCCGTCGCCGGGGCGCTCGGTGCCGCAGCGCTCGGTGCCTCGGCGGCCCACAGGCAATGGGACAGCATGCCGCCGAACGACAGCAGGGCGGTCCAGAGTGGGCTCCAACGCGGCATGAGGGAGCGGATTATAATGGCAGGTCCGTATTCCCGTGGGCCCAAAGCACCGCATGGTTGATCACGACGCGCGGCTCGAGCTGCTGCAGGGTTGGCTCTCGAGCGAGCTGCGCATCCGCTCGCAGCGCATCGAGCCGGCTTCGAGCGATGCGAGCTTTCGCCGTTATTTCCGGGCGTACTGCGCCGCCGGCACCTACATCATCATGGATGCGCCGCCCGGGCGGGAGGACGTCCGTCCGTACCTGCGCGTCAGCGAGATGCTCGCGCCGCTCGGCATCCACGTGCCGCACGTGTACGAGCGGGATGTCGAGCGCGGCCTGCTGCTGCTCGAGGATCTCGGCCGCACGCCGTACCTCGAGCGCCTCGCCGAGCCGGGCGCCGAGGAGGGGCTGTACGCCGATGCCCTGGCGGCACTTGCGACCATCCAGCTCGAGGGCGGCGAGGCGGCCGCGCACCTGCCCCCCTACGATCGCACCGCGCTCAGGCGCGAGATGGACCTGATGCCCGAGTGGTTCCTCGCCCGGCATCTGGGCCTCGAGCCGACTGCAGCCGAGCGGCAGCTTCTCGAGGCGAGCTTCGAATGGCTGATTGACGCGGCGCTCGGGCAGCCGCAGGTGTTCGTGCACCGCGACTACCACTCGCGCAATCTCATGGTCACCGCCACAGGCAATCCCGGCGTGCTCGACTTCCAGGATGCGCTGCGCGGCCCGGTGGGCTACGACCTGGTCTCGCTGCTGAAGGACTGTTACATCGCCTGGCCGCGCGAGCGCGTGCTCGGGTGGGTGGACGGCTACCGCGCCCGCCTCGCGGCGCGGGGCGGGCCGGCCGGCGAGGATGCTGAGGAGTTCCGGCGCTGGTTCGATCTGATCGGCGTGCAGCGGCACCTGAAGGTGCTCGGCATCTTCGCCCGGCTGTGGCACCGCGACGGCAAGAGCGGCTATCTCGCCGACCTGCCCCTGACGCTGCGCTACGTGTGCGAGGCCTGCCGGTGCCATGCGCCGCTGCGGCCGCTCGGTGAGCTGCTCGAGGGCCGCGTCGCCGCGGAGCTGCCGCGGGCCAACGCGCGCGCCGCCGGGCGGGCCGGATGAGAGCGATGCTGCTCGCGGCCGGCCGCGGCGAGCGGCTCAGGCCGATCACCGATGTGCTGCCGAAGCCGCTGGTGCGGGTGGCCGGCCGGGCGCTGATCGAGTACCACCTGGAGAAGCTCGCCCGCGCCGGCATCGGCGAGGTGGTGATCAACCTGTCCTGGCTGGGCGGGCAGATCCGCGCCGCGCTCGGGGACGGGGCGCGCTTCGGCCTCGCGATCCGCTACAGCGAGGAGGGGCCTGTGCCGCTCGAGACCGGTGGCGGGATCGCCCGTGCGCTGCCGCTGCTCGGGCCGGAGCCGTTCCTCGTCGTCAATGCCGACGTCTGGACCGACCTGGATTTCACGACGCTCGGGACGCTGCCCGAGGGCGCCGAGGCGAGCATCGTGCTCGCGCCCAATCCGGAGCATCACCCGGCGGGGGACTTCGCACTGCGGGACGGCAAGGTGGTGGAGGCGCCGGCGGAGCGCTTCACCTATACCGGCATCGGGCTGTACCGGCCGGAGTTCTTCGCCGGCGGTCCGTCCGGGCGCTTCCCGCTGCTGCCGCTGCTGCGCCGGGCCATTGCCGCGGGCCGCCTGCTCGGACGGGTGCACCGGGGCGAGTGGTGCGACGTCGGCTCGCCCGAGCGGCTGGCCTGGCTGGATGCGCACGTGCGTGCGCGGGGCGCCGATTAGGGCCGACGGGGTGGCTCGCCGTACAATGCCCCCATGTCGAGCCTGAAAGACATTCCGGTCGTCGCCGAGCAGGGTCGGGCCCGCAGCGGCGAGAAATATGTGACGCCCCAAGGGTTTACGGCCATCCGCGACGGCATCAAGGGGAGCGCGCCGGCAACCGGCGCGCCCTCGGGCCGCAAGCCGCCGTGGCTGCGCGCCCGTGCGCCCACGGGCAGCGGGTTCCAGAGCGTCAAGCACATCGTCGCCGAGCACCGCCTGGTCACCGTGTGCGAAGAGGCCAAGTGCCCGAACATCGGGGAGTGCTGGAACGCCGGCACCGCGACGCTCATGCTGATGGGGGCGGTGTGCACGCGCGCCTGCCGGTTCTGCTCGGTCGATACCGGCAACCCGCACGGCTGGCTCGATGCCGAGGAGCCGGAAAACAGCGCGCGCACGGTGGCGTTGATGAAGCTGCGCTACGTCGTGCTGACTTCGGTGGACCGGGATGATCTGCCCGACGGCGGGGCGGCGCACTACGCGGCCTGCATCGGGGCGATCAAGCGCCGCAATCCGCAGACCGCCATCGAGGCGTTGACGCCGGATTTCCAGGGCGTGCTCAAGGACGTCGAGACCGTGGTCGACTCGGGGCTCGAGGTGTTCGCGCAGAACATCGAGACCGTGCGCCGCCTGACGCATCCGGTGCGCGACCCGCGGGCCGGCTACGACCGCACGCTGGAGGTGTTGCGTCACGCCAAGCGCCACCGGCCCGAGGTGCTGACCAAGAGCAGCCTGATGCTCGGACTCGGGGAGACGGACGAGGAGATCCACGCCACGCTCAGTGATCTGCGCGCCGCCGCCGTCGACATCGTCACCCTTGGCCAGTACCTGCGACCGACCGCCAACCACCTGCCGGTGGAGCGCTTCGTGACGCCGGCCGAGTTCGATGCGTACCGCCGCCATGCGCTCGAGCTTGGCTTTCTGGAGTGCGTTTCCGGGCCGCTGGTCCGCTCGAGCTACCGGGCCGAGCAGGCGCTGAACCGCAACAACGCGGGGCTCGACAACGCTCGCCTCGCGGCCGAGCCGCGCTAAGCCGCGGCGGAGCGGACCCGGTGCACTCGGCACCCGATGTGTCCAACGGGTTGCTGCCCGAGCCGCAGGTGCGCCGGCTCGGCCTCGTTCCCTACGAGCCGACGTGGCGCGCCATGCAGCGCTTCACGGACGAGCGCACGCCCGACACGCCCGATGAGATCTGGCTGCTCGAGCATCCGCCGGTGTTTACGCTCGGCATGAATGCGGACCCCGCTCACGTGCTGGTCGCGGGCGATACCGAGGTGGTGCGCATCGACCGCGGCGGCCAGGTGACCTATCACGGGCCGGGGCAGCTGGTCGTCTACCCGCTGCTCGACCTGCGCCGCGCGGGCCTGGGCGTGCGCGACCTGGTCAGCGCCCTCGAGCGGGCGGTCATCGACTACGCCGCTGAGCTCGGCATCGCCGCCGAGTGCCGGCGCGAGGCGCCGGGCGTGTACGTCGGGGGGTGCAAGCTGGCGAGCGTCGGCATCCGCGTGCGCCGCGGCTCGAGCTACCACGGCATCGCGCTCAACGTGCGCAACGACCTCGAGCCGTTCGGCCGCATCAATCCGTGCGGTTACGCCGGTCTCGAGATGACCCGGTTGGCCGATCTGTGTGCGGTCGCCGAGGTGCGCACGGCCGAGGAGGGGCTGCTGCCGCATCTGCTGCGGCATCTGTATGCGCGTGCGGCGCCCGCCTGAGCCGAAGCGCCGGCGCTTCACAGCAGCATCATGACCCCGTCGCAGACGCGCAGCTCCGCGGTGAGCGCCTCGATCTGCTCGCGGCTTTCGGCGAGCAGCAGGTAGGAAATCGACAGGAAGTTGCCGTTGCCGCTGAGGCGCTCGCTGACCCGCTCGGCCTCCAGGCCCGGCGCGTGGCGCAGGACCACCGCGTGCACCCGGGCGCGAAACTCGTCCGACGGCCGGCCGATGATCTTGATCGGGTAGTCGGTCGGAAACTCGAGCACGGACTTGCTCACCAGGGCTGCTCCTGCAGCTCGCGCTTCCACTGTTGAAACGCCGCGTGCACCCGCCGCCAGAGCGGTCCGGGTCGGCCCGCGCCGACGGCCCGGCCGTCAAGGCGCGTCACGGGCTGCACCTCGCGCGTGGCGGCCGAGATCCAGATCTCCTCGGCGGCGCGCAGCTGCGGCTCGCTGACCGGCGCGGCCCGCCACGGGATCCCCGCCCGGGTGGCGAGTTCCTCGATCACCGTACGCGTAGTGCTGGGGAGGATCTCGTGCGAGTTCGGCGGCGTACGAACCTCGCCGCCGAGCACCACGTGCACCGCCGAGGCGGACGCGTCGGTCAGGCGTCCCTCGCGCAGCAGGATGGTCTCGCCCGCGTCGGCATCGACCGCCAGCTGGCGCAGCAGCACGTTGGCGAGCAGGGCGGTCGACTTGACGTCGCAGCGTGCCCAGCGCGTGTCGGGCGCGCTGATGCACGCCACGCCCTGCTCCAGCGTCTCGCGCGACGGCGCCGGCCAGGGCGCAGCGAAGGCGAACACCGTGCGCGGGATGTCGGGCAGCGGCGCATGGTTGCGGCCGCGCTCAGCGCCCCGGGTGACCTGCCAATACAGGTACTGATCGTCGCGCCCGGCGGCGGCGATGAGTGTGGCAAACATCTCGCGCCACTGCTCGCGCGACAGTGGATCGCGCATGCGCAGCGCGTCGAGGCTGCGCGCGAGCCGCGCGCAGTGCGCCTCCAGGCGGAACGGTCGGCCGGCGTAGACCGGCATCACCTCGTAGGCCCCGTCGCCGAAGAGGAATCCCCGGTCGAGCGGGGAGATGCGCGCCTCGGCGAGCGGCAGATACGCCCCGTTGAGGTAGCAGGTCGGGAACGGCTCAGCCATCGTGCAACTCCCGGTGCGCGCGCGGGCGCCTCAGAACCACAGCCGCACGTCGTCGGCGAGCCGCGTGAACAGGCTGCCTTGCGGCACCGGTCCGAGCGTGACCAGCGGGGCGCTCACCACCTGCTGGCCGGCGCCGTTGGTGACGAGGAGCGTGCCGACGGCGGCGCCTGCGGCGAGCGGGGCCTCGAGCGGCCAGTGGTTCCACACGATCCGGGTGCTGAGCGTCGCGTCAGGCCCGCGCGGCACGGTGAGCACGATCGCCTGCGCCGGCCCGACCGCGGCCGTGCCGTCGGCCGACTTGTACACGCGCGGCCGGGCGACGATGGCGCGTGCGGCCGCGACGTTCTCGTTCTCGTAGAAGTTGAAACCGTAGTTGATCAGCGCCTCGCTGTCCTGCACGCGCCCGTTCCAGCTCGGCGCCCCGAGGACCACCGAGACCACCCGCATGCCGTTGCGGTCGGCCGAGGTGACCATGCAGTAGCCGGCCGCATCGGTGAAGCCGGTCTTCATGCCGTCGACCGACGGGTCGGTCCACAGCAGCGAGACGCGGTTGCGCTGCGTGATGTGGTCCCAGGTGAACTGCTTGATCTTGAAGATGAAGTAGTACTGCGGGAAGTCGCGGATGATGTCGGCGGCGAGCGTGGCCAGGTCGCGCGCCGTGGTGAAGTGGTCGGGCTTGGGCAGGCCGTCCACGTCTTCGTAGTGCGTCGAGGTGAGGCCGAGCCGCCGCGCGTAATCGTTCATCAGCGTCACGAAGCCGGCCTGCGTGCCGCCGACCTTCTGCGCCAGCGCGACCGTGGCGTCGTTGCCCGACTCGACGATCATGCCCTTGAGCAGATTCAGCACGGTGACCTGGCTGCCGGGGTTCAGGAACATGCGCGAACCGCCCGTGCGCCAAGCCGTCTTGCTGATCGTCACCGGGGTGTCGAGCGTGAGCTGACCGCTCTTCAGCGCCGAGAACACGATGTAGGCGGTCATGAGTTTCGTCAGGCTCGCCATCGGCAGTTTGTCGTCGGCGTTCTTCTGCGCGAGCACCTGGCCGGTGTTGAAGTCGAGCAGGACGTAGGAGTGCGCGGGAAGGGCGGGCGGCGGCGGCACCGGAACGGGGGCGACGGCCGCCGGGACGGCGCCGGCGAGGGCGGCCAGAACCGGCAGCGCTGCGGCCGCGAGAGCGGACGGGACGGGCGAGCGGGGCATGGGGAATGATCCTCCTTACTGAAAGCGGCGGCGGGGAGCGCAGGGTAAGAGTGCGCTCACGCCGGATAGTTCGTCACATGAGGGGCGCATCGGGCTCAGGGTTTGACCAGGATGGCGCCGGGATAGCCGAGTCCGGTGAGACGGGCGGCGAGCCGATCATACTGGTCCACGTCGCTCACCGGGCCGACGCGTACGCGGTACAGGTCGCCACCGGTCACCGACGGGGAGAGGATGAAGGCGTTCGCCATGCCGGCCGCCTGCAGCCGGGCGAGGACGCGCTCGGCGTTGGCGGGCACGGTGAACGCCCCGACCTGCACGTACAGGAGCGCGCCCACCGGCTGCATGGCGCTCGCGACCGTGGCGGGACTGCCGGGCGTGATCGCCTCAACGTCGACCAGCGCCGTACCGGTGCCGAGCATGCCGAGCTTGGCGGCCGCCACGTAGGACAGGTCGATCAGGCGGTGCGCCACGAACGGACCGCGATCGTTGACCTTGACGATGACGCTGCGGCCGTTGGACAGGTCGGTGACGCGCACGTAGGTCGGCAGTGGCAGCACCTTGTTCGCCGCGGTCATCGCGTACATGTCGTAGCGGTCGCCGTCGGCGGTGAACTTGCCGTCGAAGGTCGGGCCGTACCAGGAGGCGACGCCGACCTGGTTGTAGCCAGCGGCGCTCGCGAGCACGTAGTAGCGCCTGCCGTTCACGTCGTAGAAGGGCGGATTGCCGCGCGGCGCCGGCGGCACGTAGTGCGGCACGGGATTGGGAATGGCGCGCCAGCCCGAGGGCAGCCGCGGCAGAGCGCCGCCGGAACCGGCGAGTGCGTGATGAGTGGTGGCGCAGCCGCCGAGCGCACCGGCAAGCAGGACGGCCCCGCACAGGGCCGCTCGCCGCTGCAGTGCGCCGCTCACCGCGGGCGGCCCGGACCGCCGGCCGGGCCCTGCGCGGCGCGGGCCGCCGCGGACAGCTCATGCGGGGTGCTCGCCGGGTGTACGCGCTGCGCGATCGCCTGCGCCAGCTCGTCCACCGCCATGACGTACAGCTTGCTGTGGTTGTAGGTGAGCAGCGCGTGGAAGTTATTGAACCCGACCCGGTAAATCGGTCCGGAGCGCGTGTGCGCGAGCAGCAGCACGACGGGCGTGTCGGGGCTTTGATCGCCCTCGACCTCGACGCCCTGCGCGGCGAGTGCACCCACGGTGCGATCGAGCGCGAGGTTGTGCGGATCGACCTCGAAGCGCGCGCCTGGCTCGATCCGCACGCGGGCGAGCACCGGCGCGCCGGGCTGCCAGCCATGCTCGCGCAGGTAGTTCGCGACGCTCGCGAAGATGTCGTCCCAGTCGGAGAACAGGTTCGGGGGTCCATCCCCCGTCGCGCGCGCATAGCGCAGGTAGGCCGAGGGCATGAACTGCATCGGTCCCATCGCGCCGGCGTAGGAGCCCTTCACGGTGAGCGGGTCGAGCTGGTCGCGCTGCGCCAGCACGAGGAAGTGCTCGAGCTCGAGGGCGAAGAACCGGCCGCGCGCCGGATAATCGAAGGCGAGCGTGCTGAGCGCATCGAGCACGCGGAATCCGCCGGTGAGCCGGCCGTAATAGGTCTCCACGCCGAGGATGGCGACGATGTAGCGCGGATCGACGCCCTGCTCGGTCCCGACGCGTGCCAGCGCCCGCCGGTGCGCCTGCCAGAAGGCCGCCCCGGCGGCGATGCGCGCCGGGGTGAGGAAGATGCGCCGGTACTGCCACCACTCGAGCACGTGCTCGGCGGGCCGGTTCATCATCGCGATGATCGACGGCTGCGGCTTCGCCTGCTCCAGGATCCGCAGCACGTGCGCACGGCTCAGGCCGTCACGGCGGGCGACGTGCGCGGCGAAGCGTTGCAGCTGCGGGCGCGAGAAATGCGCGCTGGCTTGCGGCGCGGCCTCGGCGGGGCGCGCCACGAGGCTCAGCACGAGCAGGGCAGGGAGGATCGAACGCAGCACTGAAGCGCTCCTTAGCCCATCAGCTTCCGATGCGAAAACAACGACATGAGAATACCGAAACCGGTCAGGACCGTCACCACGGAACTGCCGCCGTAACTGACCAGCGGCAGCGGCACGCCGACCACGGGCACGAGCCCCGTCACCATGCCGGCGTTGATGAACACGTACACGAAGAATGTGAGCGCGACGCTGCCGCCGAGCAGCCGCGAGAACGTGTCCGGACACTGCATGGAAAGGTAGATCGAGCGGCCGATGACGAACGCGTACAGCAGCAGCAGCAGCGCCAGTCCGACCAGTCCGAACTCCTCGCCGATCACCGCAAAGATGAAATCCGTGGTGCGCTCGGGCAGGAAGTCCAGCTGCGCCTGGCTGCCGGCCATCCACCCCTTGCCGAACAGACCGCCGGAGCCGACGGCGATCTGCGACTGGATGATGTGGTAGCCGGCTCCGAGCGGATGCGCCTCGGGATTGAGGAAGGTGAGCAGCCGCTCGCGCTGGTAGCCGTGCATGAAGCGCAGGCCCACCACTGCGCCGAGCACGGCGAGCAGCACCAGCGTGACGAGCACCCGCACGCGCAGTCCGGCAAGAAACACCACCACCGCGCCGGCGGCGATGATCAGCGCGGCGGTGCCCAGGTCCGGCTCCTTCGCCACCAGCGCCACGGGCACGAGGATGATGAGGCCGAGCATGCCGAGGTCGCGCGCGCGTGGGGGCAGGGGTCGCTCGTGCAGGTACCAGGCGCACATCATGGGCACGGCGAGCTTCATCAGCTCCGAGGGCTGGAAATGAATCGGGCCGAGGTCGAGCCAGCGCTTGGCCCCGAGATGCACATGGCCCACGGCCGCCACCGCTAGCAGCAGCAGTACGCCCAGGCCGTAGAGCCAGGGCGAGGCACGCCGCAGCAGGTTCGGGCTGATGCGCGCCA
The DNA here is from genome assembly GCA_021815925.1 of Pseudomonadota bacterium. Taxonomy (GTDB): domain Bacteria; phylum Pseudomonadota; class Gammaproteobacteria; order Steroidobacterales; family Steroidobacteraceae; genus 13-2-20CM-66-19. The sequence continues at coordinate 18,703 of JAKAZL010000013.1, forward strand.
CGGCGAGCATGATGACGGTCCCGACCACCAGGCGCATCAGGGTGCGCACCAGCATGGGCGTGTTCTCGGCCGAGGCGCTGTAGAGCACCACCAGGCCGTAGGCCGCCGTCAGCGCCAGTCCGACCGCCAGCGGGCCGTCGATCTTCAGCGCGAGCAGCACCCGGGCCGCACCGCTCAGGGTGCGGCGGGTGCGCGAGTCGGTCGAGATTTCCTCGTGAATCATGGCTGGGGCTTCGTGGCCCGCTGCAGTGGGGTCAGTGGCGCGACGCCCGCGAGTGCGCGCGGCTTGAGGTTCGAGGGCTCCGAATACGGACCGCGCCCGGGGTGCGCCAGGAGCTTGCCGTCCGGTCCGAGTAAATACGCGTCCATGATCTTGCGCGCAATCGGCGCGGCGCCCGTGGAGCCCCAGCCGGCGTGCTCGTCCAGGACCGCAACCGCGATGCGCGGGGCGTCCGCGGGGGCGAAGGCGATGAACCATGCATCGTCGCGCAATTTCTCCAGCGTTCCCTTGGCCTTGTAGCTCTCCTCGTTCGAGGCGCCCTTGGCCTGCTCGCTCACCAGCTGTGCCGTACCGGTCTTGCCGGCGATGGGGTAGGTGCTGTCGCGCAGCTGCCAGTACGCGGTGCCGCGGGGCTTGGTGGTCACCCCGATCATGGCTCGCACGATCACGTCCCAGGACGCGGGGCTGATCTGGGAGAGATTGCCCTGCAGCACGGGGCGCTTCCAGTGGATCTGGCCGGTGCGCGCATCGCGGATCCCGGTGACCAGGCGGGGTTTGAAGTTCAGGCCCCGCGCGGCCAGCATGGCCGTGTAGTGCGCGAGCTGCAGCGGCGTGGTGAGGAAGTAGCCCTGGCCGATGCCGAGGATCACCGTGTCGCCGGGGAACCATTCGCGCTGCGCGGGGTTTCTGAAATGCGCCGCCTTCCACGCCTTGGACGGCACGAGCCCCGGCAACTCACCCGGGATGTCGATGCCGGTGGGTCGGCCGAAGTCGAAATTCGGCAGCCAGCTCGAGATACGATCGATGCCCATCAGATGGGCGAGGCGGTAGAAGTACACGTCGCACGACATGATGATGGCCGTGCGCATGGTCATCTCGCCGCAATACTCGTGCATGGCGTTGTGGTAGAGGTGCGCGCTGCCGGGCAGGTGATAGGCGTAGCCGGCCAGCACCTGCTGGTGGGCGTCGATCACCCCGTCGGTCAGCGCTCCGAGCGCCAGCGCCGGCTTGATGGTCGAGCCGGAGGGCAGCTCGGCGCGCAGCGCCCGGTTGAACAACGGCTGGCGCGGGTCCTCGACCAGCGAGCGGTACTGCTTCTCGGTGATGCCGCGCGCGAACAGGTTCGGATCGAATGAGGGCGAGCTGGCCATGGCGATCACATCGCCGTTCCAGGGGTTCAGCGCGACCACCGCCCCGTCGTGCCCCTTGAGCAGACTCTCGGCCACCCGCTGGACCTTGGCATCGATAGAGAGAATGACATCATCACCCGGCGTCGGCGGCTCGACGCGCAGCTCCCGGCCGAGGGCGCCCGGTCTCTGGACCGGCCGCCCGAGCGCGTTGACCAGGATCTGGCGGTAACCGTTGGTGCCGTGCAGCTGTTTCTCGTATGCGGCCTCGACGCCGGTCTTGCCGATGACCGCCGTGCCGGCGTAGGCGGCCTGGTTGATGTGCGCCAGATCGCTCGGGCTGATGGTGCCGACGTAACCGACGGCGTCCACCGCCAGACCGCCGAACGGATACCAGCGGGCCTGGCGTGGGTTGATGTCGATGCCCGGGAATTCGTAGCGGTGCACGGCGAAGCTCGCCACCTCGTCGGCCGACAGATCGAGCCGGATGGGCACCGTGTCGAAGCTGCGGTGCGATCGGATCGTGCGGATCAGCTCCGGCAGATCGGCCTGCTGCAGCAGGCCCAAGCGCACCAGGTGCTCGAGCTCCACCTCGAGCGCCGGCACCTCATCGGGGGTGAGCTCCAGGTCGAACGTCGGCCGGTTCGAGGCGATCACCTCGCCGTTGCGATCCAGGATCAGCCCGCGGGCGGCCGGAATCGGCACCGTGCGTACGCCGTTGTCGAGCGAGAGCACCTCGTAATAGTGCTGGCGGATGATCTGCAGGTAGTACAGCCGGCCGAGCACGGCCAGCGCCGCCAGCACCATCAGCGCGCCGGCGAACCAGGCGCGGCGGATGAACATCCGCTGCTCGCGCCAGTGGTCCTTGATTCGGACGGGGGACATTGTGCAGCGCGCCGCTTACGCGCGCGGTCGGTAGGTTTGGGCGAGCGTCGCGGCGACCGGCGGCCACAGCAGCGCGCCGGTGAGCGCCGGCACCCAGCGCAGCGGCGTGGTGAGCGGATGGCCGCTCCACCCGTCGATCGCCCAAAGCACGAATTCATACAGGGCGAGCACGGCCAGCAGCACCAGCGCCTGCTGCAGCAGCGGCTTGGTGCGGATGCGCTGGTGTTCGCGCACGCCGAGGTAGGCCACCAGGGCGACGGCGAGCGCGTGCTCGCCGAGCACCGGGCCCTGGAAGGCATCGAGCAGCAGTCCGCAGGCCCAGCCGAGCCCGATGCCGGTGCTGCGCGGGGTCTGGACCGACCAGTAAAACACCACGAGCACGAGGAAATCCGGCCGGATGATGGCGAGCCACGTGGGCAGCGGCACCAGCGTCAGCACCAGCGCCACCAGCACCGTCTTGGCGATCGCGCCGCGGGGCGAGGTGCTCATGGCGGGCTCCGGTGCGCGACCGCCGCAGGGGGCTTTGCCGTCGAAGGCGCCGGCGCGGCGCTCGCCGCGGCCGTGCCTGGCGGCGTGCCTGCCTTGGCCGGGGGGGCGCAGGCCGCCGGCGGCGGCGGTGGCGGTGGGGCGAGCGGCTGCGCGGCGGGATTGCCCGAGACCAACTGGCCCTGGCGCGTCTGCACCGGGCCGGCGGGACTGCCGGGGTGGAACCACACCAGCATGACGGCCCGGTCGGTCTGCAGGTGGGCGAAGGGCTGGGCCAGCACGCGGCTCATCGGCTGGATGGCGCTGCGGTGAATCTGCGTGATGCGCGCCACCGGGTAACCGGAGGGGAAGACTCCGCCGAGTCCCGAGGTGACCAGCACGTCGCCCGCGCGCACGTCGGCGTTGGCCGGCAGGTACGGCAGCGCGAGCGCATCCGGATCGCCCGTGCCGACGGCGATGGTGCGAAAGCCCGTGCGCTCGATCTGCACCGGCAGATCGTGCTCCGGATCGGTGATGAGCAGCACCACGGCGCTCCACGGGCCGACGCTCATCGTCTGCCCGACGACACCGTGATCATCGAGTACGGCCTGATTGCGGAACACCCCGTTGCGGGTGCCGCGGTCGATCAGTACCCGCTGGCGCAGCCGGCTGAGCTCGATGTCGACGATGTTGGCCGGCAGCCAGCGCTCGGCGACCGGCGGCACCGAGTGCTTCAGGCCGAGCAGCGCGGCGTTCTCGCTCGCGAGCGTGTCGAAGCGCAGTGCGCGGATCTCCAGGTCGCGCATCCGCGTGCGCAGCTGCTGGTTTTCCGCCTCGAGCGCCCGGCGCGAGGCGAACGAGCGCTCGAGCCACTGCCAGGCGGCGAGCGGGGAATTGACCACGACCTCAACCGGATAGGTGAGCGCCTGCAGCGCGTAGCGCATCCGCTCCAGCATATCCATACGCTGGTCGAGCACCATGATTGCGACCGAGACCAGCGCGTAGAGCGTGAATCGGAACCCCGGGGAGCCCCCGCGGCTGTGCTGCGATCCGCTTCGGGTGCCGAAACCCGCCACGGCGCGCGCAGCTACTCGAGCCCGAAGTGGCCGGGGCCCATCTCGTCCATCAGCTCGAGAATGCGTCCGCCGCCGCGGGCGACGCAGGTGAGCGGGTCGTCGGCCACGACCACCGGCAGTCCGGTCTCCTCGGTGAGCAGCTTGTCGATATCGCGCAGCAGCGCTCCGCCACCGGTGAGCACGATGCCGCGCTCGGCGACGTCCGCGCCGAGCTCCGGCGGGGTCTGCTCGAGCGCCTGCTTGACGGCGCTGACGATGTTCTGCAGCGGCTCCTGCAGCGCCTCGAGGATCTCGTTGCTGTTCAGCGTGAACGCGCGCGGCACGCCCTCGGAGAGATTGCGGCCCTTGACCGACAGCTCGCGCACCTGCTGACCCGGGTAGGCCGAGCCGATTTCGATCTTGATGCGCTCGGCGGTCGCCTCGCCGATGAGGATGCCGTAATTGCGGCGCACGTAGCTCATGATCGCCTCATCGAAGCGATCGCCACCGATGCGCGCGGAGTTCGCGTAGACGACGCCATTCAGCGACAGCACGGCGACCTCTGAGGTGCCGCCCCCGATGTCGAGCACCATCGAGCCGCGCGCCTCGTGCACCGGGAGTCCCGCGCCGACGGCCGCCGCCATCGGTTCGCTGACGATCCCGACGTTGCGCGCTCCGGCGCCTTCGGCTGACTCGCGGATCGCGCGCCGCTCGACCTGGGTCGAGCCGAAGGGCACGCACACCAGCACCCTCGGGGAGGGCTTGAGCATCCGGTTGCCGTGCACCTTGTTGATGAAGAACTGGAGCATCTTCTCCGTATAGGTGAAGTCGGCGATCACCCCGTCCTTCATCGGGCGTACTGCGGTGATGTGTCCCGGGGTGCGCCCCAGCATGCCCTTGGCCTCCGCGCCCACCGCGACGATGACCTTGCCGCCGCGGGACGGTTCGTCCTGCACCGCGACCACCGACGGCTCGTTGAGCACGATGCCCTTGTCGCGGACGTAAATGAGGGTGTTGGCCGTCCCCAAGTCGATCGACAGATCGCTGGAGAAATAGCCGCGCAAGCGTTTGAGCATGAAGCGTCCGAGTGCGGATGGGGCGGTGGATGGAAGAGCCTCTGGAGAGGCACCTCGTACAAAGTGGCGCGTAATCTAGCAACCGATGGCACATTGAGCAAGGCAACATGTATGATTTCGAGCGGTAATCCTGCTGCGCCCGAACCACCGATGGCCCTCACCCGCGAACAAGTCGAAAACATCGCCCACCTGGCCCGCCTCGAGCTGGAGGCCGGCGAGATCCCGCAGTTCCAGCAGAACCTCTCGCGCATCGTCGATTTCATCGGCGAGCTCGAGCGGGCGGACACCGCGGGCGTGGCGCCCATGGCCCATCCGCTGCCGGGGCTCGCCCAGCGGCTGCGTCCCGATGCGGTCACCGAGCGGGACGAGCACGAGCTGTACCAGAAGAACGCCCCGCAGGTCGCCGCGGGGCTCTACCTGGTGCCCAAGGTCATCGAATGAGGCCCCTGAACCCGTGATTCACCGCGAAACTCTGACTCAGCTCAGCGCCGACCTGCGTGCCCGCAAGGTCTCCAGTGTCGAGCTCGTGCGGACCTTCCTCGCGCGCATCGAGGCGAGCCAGCCGACGCTGAACGCCTTCGTCTCCATCACCGCCGAGCAGGCGCTCGCCGATGCCGAGGCGGCCGACCGCAGGCTCGCCGGCGGCGGCGGCGGCGCGCTGGAGGGCGTGCCGATCGGGCACAAGGACCTGTTCTGCACCGCCGGCGTGCGCACCAGCTGCGGCTCGCGGATGCTCGCGAACTTCGTCTCGCCCTATGATGCCACCGTGGTGGCACGGCTGAAGGCCGCCGGCGCGGTGATGCTCGGCAAGCTCAATATGGACGAGTTCGCCATGGGCTCCTCGAACGAGACCAGCCACTTCGGCCCGGTGCGCAACCCCTGGAACACGGCGCTGGTTCCGGGCGGCTCCTCGGGCGGCTCGGCCGCAGCCGTGGCCGCACGGCTGCTGCCGGCGGCGACGGCCACCGACACCGGCGGCTCGATCCGCCAGCCGGCCGCGTTCTGCGGCATCACCGGCATCAAGCCGACCTACGGGCGCGTGTCGCGCTACGGCATGATCGCCTTCGCCTCGAGCCTCGATCAGGGCGGGGTGCTCGCCGCGAGCGCCGAGGATGCCGCCCGGGTGCTGCGCGAGATGGCCGGCTTCGATCCCCGGGATTCGACCAGCGTCGACACACCGGTGCCGGATTACCTGGCCGGGCTCGGCGCGCCGCTTCAGGGCGTGCGGATCGGAGTGATGAAGGAGTTCTTCGACACCGGGCTCGATCCCGAGTACGAGCGGCGCGTGCGCGAGGCGCTCGCGGTGTTCGAGCGCCTCGGGGCGCGAGTGCGCGAGGTAAGCCTGCCGAACCTGCCGCTGTCGGTGCCGGTCTACTACGTCGTGGCGCCGGCGGAGTGCTCCTCGAATCTGGCGCGCTACGACGGGGTGCGCTTCGGGCACCGCTGCCGGGACCCGCGCGACCTGCAGGACCTCTACAAGCGCTCGCGCTCGGAGGGCTTCGGCGCCGAGGTCAAGCGGCGCATCATGACCGGCACCTACGTGCTGTCGGCCGGCTACTACGATGCGTATTACCTCAAGGCCCAGCGCGTGCGCCGGCTCATCAGCGCGGATTTCGAGCGTGCCTTCGGCGAGGTCGACCTGCTGATGGGCCCGACCACCCCGACGGCGGCGTTCGCCCTCGGTGCCAAGACGGCCGATCCGATCACCATGTACCTGAACGACATCTACACCATCAGCGCCAATCTGGCCGGGCTGCCGGCGATGTCCGTGCCGTGCGGATTCGCCGCGGGGCTGCCGGTCGGCCTGCAGATCATCGGGCCGCACTTCGCCGAACAGGCGCTGCTGCACGCCGCGCACCGCTACCAGCTCGAGACCGACTGGCACCAGCGCATCCCGGAGCAGTACGCATGAGCGCCTGGGAGACGGTGATCGGACTGGAGATCCACGCGCAGCTCGCCACCCGATCGAAGATCTTCTCCGGGGCCGCCACCGCCTACGGGGCCGCGCCCAACACTCAGGCGTGCCTGGTGGATCTGGGCTACCCCGGCGTGCTGCCCGTGCTTAATGCCGAGGCGGTGCGCATGGCCGTGCGCTTCGGGCTCGCCATCGGTGCGCGCATCGCGCGCCAGTCGGTGTTCGCGCGCAAGAACTACTTCTATCCGGATCTGCCCAAGGGCTATCAGATCAGCCAGTACGAGCTGCCGATCGTGGCCCAGGGCGCGATCGACATCGTGCTCGAGGACGGGTCGGTCAAGCGCATCGGAGTGACCCGCGCGCACCTGGAGGAGGATGCCGGCAAGTCGCTGCACGAAGGGTTGGGAGCGCTCACCGGCATCGACCTGAACCGCGCCGGCACGCCGCTCATCGAGATCGTCTCGGAGCCCGAGATGCGCTCGGCCAAGGAGGCCGTCGCTTACATGAAGAAGGTGCACACCCTGGTGCGCTACCTGGAGATCTGCGACGGCAACATGCAGGAAGGCTCGTTTCGCTGCGACGCGAACGTCTCGGTGCGCCCGGTGGGCGCGCAGAAGTTCGGCACACGGGCCGAGATCAAGAACATCAATTCATTCCGCTACGTCGAGAAGGCGATCCAGTACGAGGTCGCCCGCCAGATCGAGCTGCTCGAGTCCGGTGGCAAGGTCGTTCAGGAGACGCGCCTGTACGATCCGGACAAGGGCGAGACGCGCTCGATGCGCTCGAAGGAGGAGGCGAACGACTATCGTTACTTCCCCGATCCGGATCTGCTGCCGCTCGAGCTCGACGAGGCGTACATCGAGGCCGCGCGGGCGGAGCTGCCGGAGCTGCCGGATGCCAAGGCGGCGCGCTTCGCCAGCCAGTACGGCCTGTCGGTGTACGACGCGGGTGTGCTCACCGCCGGCCGCGATCTGGCCGACTATTACGAGACCGTGGTGCGTGCCGTGCCGACACAGCCGAAGCTCGCGGCGAACTGGGTGATGGGCGAGCTGGCCGCGGCATTGAACAAGGAGGGGCTGGAGGTCGGCTCGGGCCGTCTGCCCGCTGAGCGCCTCGCCGGGCTGCTCACCCGCATCGCCGATGCGACCATCTCCGGCAAGATTGCCAAGGAGCTGTTCGAGGCCATGTGGAGCACCGGGCAGGACGCCGATGCCCTCATCGAGGCGAAGGGCCTGAAGCAGATCACCGACACCGGTGCGATCGAGCAGGCGATCGAGGCGGTCATGGCGAAGAATCCGGCCCAGCTTGCCGACTACCGTGCCGGCAAGGACAAGCTGTTCGGATTTTTCGTCGGCCAGGTCATGAAGGCGACGCAGGGCAAGGCCAATCCAGCCCAGCTGAACGAGCTGCTGAAGAAGAAGCTCTCCGGTTGAGTCGCGCGGGCGAATGCCCCATGCTCGGCGCATGGACGCTGACACCGGATCCGATACCGTTCGCCGCTTCCTGATCGAGGACCAGCCGGTGCGCGGGCACTGGGTGCGCCTCGATGCGGCGTGGCGCGAGCTGCGCGCGAACGGCGATTACCCGCCGCCCGTGCGCGCGCTGCTGGGGGAGGCGGTGGCCGCCGCGGTGCTGCTCGCCGCCACACTGAAATTTCAGGGGCGACTCACGCTGCAGATGCAGGGCTCGGGCGCGGTGCAGCTGCTGGTCGCGCAGTGCACCCACCAGTTCGGGGTGCGCGCCGTCGCGCAGTACGACGAGGCGCGCGTGGCAGCCCTCGAGGAGCCAGGCAACACCGCCGATGCGTTTCATGCTCTCGCCGGCGAGGGCGGTCGGGTCACCGTCACCATCGAGGCCGACGAGCGCAATCTGCGCTACCAGGGCATCGTGCCGCTCACCGGCCGCTCGCTCGCGGAGTCTCTCGAGGGCTATTTCCGCGCCTCCGAGCAGCTGCCGACGCGCGTGCATCTTGCCGCCGACGAGCACAGTTGTGCCGGCCTGCTGGTGCAGAAGCTGCCGCAGAGCGAGACCGATACCGACGATCTGTGGCGCTCGGTCGAGCGCAGCATGAGCCGCCTGACGGCCGGGGCGCTGCTGCACCAGGGCGTCGAATCGCTGCTCGGCGCCGCACTGCCGGCACACGACCTGCGCTTGTTCCGGGGCACCCCGGTGCGCTTCGAGTGCCGCTGCGGCGAGGGTCGGGTCACCTCGCTCCTGCGGGCCCTCGGAGCCGAGGAAGTGCGCGATATCCTCGCCGAGCAGGGTGCCGTGACGGTGACCTGCGAGTTCTGCCACCGTCCCTATCGCTTCGATGCCCAGGCGGTCGAGGCGCTGTTCACCGGCGGGGCGTCGGAGCACTCCCTCTCGATCCACTGAGGTCTCCGCCGGCGCTGAGGTCCCTGGGTGGAATCAAGCGCGCGTCTCCCATCGCTTTCAATGGCTTACCTTACGTGCTAGGATGTAATTAAAGAGTTGTGCAATTCTTGAAACACAGATGGCCACTTCACAGGACCTGTTGATCTGGCTGAGATCAGCCGCGGAAGCGACGCGACTGAGGCTGCTCGCGCTGTGTGCGGAGCGGGATCTCAGCGTCTCCGATCTCGCCGAGGCGCTCGGCCAGAGCGAACCGCGGGTCTCGCGGCATCTGCGGATCCTGACCGAGGCGGGCCTGCTCGAGCGCATCCGTCACGGGCAGTGGGTGCACTACCGCCTGGCGCGCGAAGCACCGGCGGCGCAGTTCACCCAGGGACTGCTCGGGCAATGGGACCGCTCCGATCCGGCGCGCCAGCAGGACCTGCGGCGGGCCAGCGGATCGAGTGCCCCGGCGAGCACCGGACCCGGTGTCTCGCGGCTCGGCCGCGAGCTGCGCGCGGTGCTCGAGACGGAGCTTGCCGAGCAGCCGCGCTCGGTGCTGCTGGTCGGCGTCGGCCACCTGGAGCTGCTCGACACTGCGGCGCGCCGCGCCCGGCAGTGCGCGGCCATCGCCCACTCGCGCCGGGCGGCGCAGGCGGCCCGGGCCCTGCTCGAGCGCGAGCGGCTGGCCTGTCGCATCGTGCCGGCGAGCGGTGGTGAGTGGCTGAGCGAGGCGGACCTCGAGCGCGCGGGGGGAGACTTCGAGGCCGTCATCCTCGATCACCTCGCCGCAGCGGAACCGGTGAAGCAGGCGGTGCTTGCCGCGGCGCGCGCGGCGCTGCCGAGCGAGGGCCGGCTGTGGCTGTTCGAGCGATACCCGGCCGCCACCGCCGAGCGCGTGGTCGAGCATCCGATCGCGCAGCTGCGGCGGCGTCTCGCGGAGGCCGGCCTCGAGTGCCAGCGCATCCGCCCCATCGAGGCCGATGGTCAGCACGTGTTGGTCGCCTCCGCCGCCCCGGCGCACGGCGGTGTGACGCTGAGCCGGACTGGTTGAGGAGCGTGCCCGAACGGCGCGCAGCATGAAGGAGGGACGGTGATCAACGTTTCGTTCGAGTTTTTTCCGCCCGCCGACCCGGGCATGGAAGCGACGCTGTGGCGCTCGATCGAGCGGCTCGCGCCGCTCGCGCCGCGCTTCGTCTCGGTCACCTATGGCGCTGATGGGTCGACCCGCAACCGTACGCACCACTGGGTCAGCCGCATTCAGCGCGAGACTCCGCTCACCGGTGCGGCACATCTGACCTGCGTCGGGGCGAGCCGGGCCGAGATCCTCGCGCTCGCCCGGCAGTACTGGGCGCAGGGCATTCGCCACATTGTGGCGCTGCGCGGCGACCCGCCGCAGGGTGCCGAGCGCTATGAGCCGCACCCGGACGGCTTCGCCTACGCGGCCGATCTGGTCGAGGGGCTGCGCCGGGTCGGGGACTTCGACATCTCGGTGGCGGCCTACCCGGAGCGCCATCCCGAGGCACCGTCGGCCGCGTTTGACCTGGAGAACCTGCGGCGCAAGCTCGAAGCCGGCGCGCAGCGCGCGATCACGCAGTTCTTCTTCGATCCGGAGGTGTTTCTGCGCTTTCGCGACCGCTGTGCCGTCGCGGGCATCCGCGCGCCCATCGTGCCCGGGATCCTGCCGATCACCCGCTTCGCGCAGGTGCAGCGCTTCGCACAGCGCTGTGGCGCGAGCGTGCCGCGCTGGCTGCACGAGCGCTTCGAGGGCCTCGAGGACGACCCGGAGACGCGGCGGCTGATCGCCGCGAGCGTGGCAATCGAGCAGGTCAAGACCCTCGAGCGACACGGCGTGTGCGATTTTCACTTCTACACGCTCAACCGCGCAGAACTCACCTACGCCATCTGCCGGACCCTGGGGCTGCGCCCGCTCGGCACGCCGGCGAGTGCGCCGTCCCCGGGCGAGCCGCAGGCCGCGCCGCTTGCCGCCGACGGACGATTGGGACCGCGCGGATGTTGAGCGGTGTGCGTCTCTGCGGCGCACGGTCGGTCGAACCGGTTGCGCAGCGCACCATCCATCCGGCGCGCCAAACCCTTCCCGCCCGGGCGCATCGGCCGGCCGCGTGCGCATGAGCGGGTGTGGGCAGGGGGGATGTCCTGCAAGCCTGCACGAGCCTGGGCCGGGCGCCCGCCCGCCCGCCCCCGGCGAGCGCGCGCCGGCCGCGCCGTTCGCCGTCGAGCCGCCGGATGAGGCCGCGCGCCGCGAGCGGATCGGGCGCCTCGGCCGACTGCTCGATGAGCGGGTGGTGCTGCTCGATGGGGCCATGGGCACCGTCGTGCAGCGCTACCGACTCGACGAGGCGGCATTCCGGGGCGAGCGCTTCGAGCGGCACGGCCGCGATCTGGCGGGCAACAACGACCTTCTGACCCTCACGCGGCCGCAGATCATCGCCGACATCCACCGGGCGTATCTCGAGGCCGGCGCCGACATCATCGAGACCAACACGTTCAACTCCAATGCGGTCTCGCAGGCCGATTACGGCATGCAGGCGTTGGTGCCCGAGCTGAATTACCGCGCCGCACGGCTGGCGCGCTCGAGTGCCGACACCTTCGCCGCGGCGGCCGGCCGACCTGCGTTCGTGGCCGGCGCGCTGGGTCCGACCACCCGCATGACGTCCCTCTCCCCGGATGTCAACGATCCGGGCTACCGCAGCGTGACCTTCGATGAGCTGGTTGCGACGTACCGCGAGGCGGCGCGCGCGCTGCTCGCCGGGGGTGTCGATCTGCTGCTCATCGAGACCGTGATCGACACGTTGAATGCCAAGGCCGCGATCTACGCTGTGCTCGAGCTCCTCGAGCACAGCGGGCTCGCCGTGCCGCTCATCATCTCCGGCACCATCACGGATGCCTCCGGGCGCATTCTCTCGGGGCAGACCCCGGCGGCCTTCTGGAATTCCATCCGCCACGCCCGACCACTCGCGGTGGGCTTCAATTGCGCGCTCGGCGCACGCCAGCTGCGGCCCTACGTCGAGGAGCTCGGCCGCCTGTGCGATACGCGCATCTGCGCCTATCCCAACGCCGGCCTGCCCAATGCCTTCGGCGAGTACGACGAGCAGGCCGAGCAGACCGCCGCGATCATCGGCGAGTACGCCGCCGCCGGGCTGATCAACATCGCCGGTGGCTGCTGCGGCACGACGCCCGAGCACATCAACCGGATTCACGCGGCGCTCGCCGCGCACCGGCCGAGGAAGGTGCCGGTGGTGCCGGTCAAGTGCCGCCTGTCCGGCCTCGAGGCGCTCGACATCGATGCGGACTCGCTGTTCGTCAACGTCGGGGAGCGCACCAACGTCACCGGCTCGGCGCGCTTTCGCAAGCTCATCGAGGCGGGCGATTACGGCACGGCGCTCGAGGTGGCGCGCCAGCAGGTCGCGAGCGGCGCGCAGGTGCTCGACGTCAACATGGACGAGGGGATGCTCGATTCCGAGGCGGCGATGGCCCGCTTCCTCGATCTCGTGGCCGCCGAGCCCGACATCGCGCGCGTGCCAGTGATGCTCGATTCCTCCAAGTGGACGGTGCTCGAGACCGGGCTGAAGCACCTGCAGGGCAAGGGCATCGTGAACTCCATCAGCCTCAAGGAGGGCGAGGCGGCGTTTCTCGAGCGGGCCCGGACGGTGCGCCGCTACGGCGCGGCCGTCGTGGTCATGGCGTTCGATGAGCAGGGCCAGGCCGACAGCGTCGAGCGGCGCGTGGCGATCTGCACGCGCGCCTACCGGCTGCTCACCGAGCAGGCGGATTTCCCGCCCGAGGACATCATCTTCGATCCGAACATCTTCGCGGTGGCCACGGGGATCGAGGAGCACAGCGGCTATGCGCTGGCCTTCATCGAGGCGACGCGGCGGATCAAGGCCGCGTTGCCGCAGGTCATGGTGAGCGGCGGCGTGAGCAACGTGAGCTTCTCGTTCCGCGGCAATGACGCGGTGCGCGAGGCGATGCATTCGGTGTTTCTCTACCACGCGATCAAGGCCGGCATGGACCTGGGCATCGTTAATGCCGGTCAGCTCGCCATCTACGCCGAGATCGCCCCGGAGCTGCGCGAGGCCGTCGAGGACGTGATCCTCAACCGGCGGGCGGATGCCACCGAGCGGTTGCTCGCGATCGCCGAGCGCTACAAGGCGGGCGGCGGCGCGAAGCGCAAGGACGACCTCGAGTGGCGCGGTCTGCCCGTCGCCAAGCGCCTCGAGCATGCCCTCGTCAAGGGGATTGACGACTTCATCATCGAGGACACCGAGGCGGCGCGTCTCGAGAGCGCCCATCCGCTCGGGGTGATCGAGGGGCCGCTGATGGACGGGATGAACATCGTCGGGGACCTGTTCGGCTCCGGCAAGATGTTCCTGCCCCAGGTGGTCAAGAGTGCGCGTGTGATGAAGCGCGCTGTCGCACACCTGCTGCCGTTCATCGAGCGGACGCAGGCGGCCGGTGCGCGCCGCTCGAATGGCCGCATCGTCATGGCGACCGTCAAGGGCGACGTCCACGACATCGGCAAGAACATCGTCGGTGTGGTCCTGCAGTGCAATAATTTCGAAGTGATCGACCTGGGGGTCATGGTGCCGTGCGAGCGCATCCTCGAGACCGCGCGGCGCGAGGGTGCGGACTTCATCGGGCTGTCCGGCCTGATCACCCCCTCGCTCGATGAGATGGTGCACGTCGCCCGCGAGATGCAGCGGCAGGACTTCACGGTGCCGCTGCTGATCGGCGGGGCGACCACCTCGCCGGCACACACCTCGGTCAAGATCGCGCCCCAGTACCGCTCGGCAGTGGTGTACGTGAAGGACGCCTCGCGCTCGGTGAGCGTGTGCCAGACGCTCGCCAGCGCGGCGGCGCGCGCGGCGTTCATCGAGAAGAACAAGGCCGAGCACGAGCAGCGCCGCGAGCAGCACGCCGGCCGTCGGGTCAAGGCGCCCGCGTTGACGCTCGCTGCGGCCCGCGCCGACCGGTTGCGCATCGATTGGGCGAGCTACGTCCCTCCGGTGCCGCGCACCCTGGGGGTGCAGCGCTTCGAGGACTATCCGCTCACCGAGCTGCTCGGGTACATCGACTGGATGCCGTTCTTCAACGCCTGGGAGTTCGCCGGGAAATTTCCCGATCTGCTCACGGATCCGACGGTCGGGGAGGCGGCGAGCAACCTGTACGCCGATGCGCGGCGCATGCTCGAGCGCATCGTGGCCGAGCGCTGGCTGCGGGCGCAGGCGGTCATCGGCCTGTTTCCCGCCAATGCGGTGGGCGATGACGTCGAGATCTATGGCGGGGAGCAGCGCCGCTCGCCGCTCGCCAAACTGGCATTTCTGCGCCAGCAGAAGGATAAGCCCGCGGGCCTGCCGCATCTGTCGCTGGCGGACTTCATCGCACCAAGCTCAAGTGGCGTGCGCGATTACATCGGCGCGTTCGCGGTGACGGCGGGCCTCGGCATAGAGGCGCACCTCGAGCGCTTCGAGCGCTCGCACGATGATTACTCGGCGATCATCCTCAAGGCGCTCGCCGACCGGCTCGCCGAGGCGGCGGCCGAGCACTTCCACGAGCGCGTGCGGCGCGAGTTCTGGGGGTATTCGCGCGCCGAGGAGCTCACCCACGAGCAGCTGATCCACGAGGCCTATCGCGGCATCCGCCCGGCACCGGGCTACCCGGCCTGTCCCGATCACACCGAGAAGGCCAAGCTGTGGCAGCTGCTCGACGTTGAAAGCGCCACCGGCATCCGCTTGACCGACAGTTACGCGATGTACCCCACGGCGTCGGTGAGCGGCTGGTATTTCGCGCACCCCGAGGCGCGCTACTTCGCCGTGGGTAAGCTCGGACGCGATCAGCTCGAGGATTACGCGCACCGCCAGGGCATCACCCTGGCGCAAGCCGAGAAGTGGCTCGCGCCCAATCTCGGCTATTCAGACTGAGCGCGGCGGTCAGCCGCCGCGCGCGGTCTGGCGCAGCTCCAGGTCGCCGAACAGGGTGAGCTGGGTGGCGGTGAAGAAGATCAAGCCCATCGCGCCGACGGCGAGGACCACGGCCGACATGATCGCGCGCGCGACCGCATCCGACCGGCCCGCGCCGGGGAGTATCATCGCGGTTATGACCGCGGTGAGCAGCCACACGGTGACGATGATGGAGGCGCTGATCGCGTACAGCGCCGCGGCACGCCACCAGTTGCCGCGCGTGAGCTGCAGGCTGTAGAGGAGACTGTGCAGCACCCCTTTGCGCGTCAGCATGCGCGCGGGCAGCGCCAGCGACAGGCTCACCAGGACATAGAATGCGACCAGCACCATCACGGCGAGGCCGACCTGGCGGTACGGCTGGATCAGCGCGAGCGGTGGACTGATCAGCGTGAGGATCACCGCATCGCCGATGAGCACGATCGCGACGACCGCCGGGGTCTGTTTGAGCGCCTCCAGCAGGTCGCGCGCTCCGGGGGGCCGTCCGGCGGCAACGGCCGCCTGGCGTAAGAGCATCGCCATCCACAGCGTGAAGAACAGCAGGTAGCCGAGCAGGTACAGCCCGACCCACACCGGATC
Organism: Pseudomonadota bacterium; assembly: GCA_021815925.1. Lineage (GTDB taxonomy): Bacteria > Pseudomonadota > Gammaproteobacteria > Steroidobacterales > Steroidobacteraceae > 13-2-20CM-66-19. Next base: position 34,355 of record JAKAZL010000013.1, read on the forward strand.
GTTCAATTCAAGCGGCGTAGGCATCATGGTCGGCACATGCCCGCGCGCGAGGTCATAGAGCGTGGACAGCTGGCCGAACAGGATGGCGATCGAGGCGTACGGCAGGCACTTCGGTAGCGAGACGCGGAAGATCTTCAGGCTCGTGTCAAGCAGTTCCGCCAGGGTGCGCGGCCGTACGGGCGGGTACAGTGATAAGGTCATCGGCCAATCATAACTGTGTGATGATGAGAACCGCCATCGACTCCGCAACGGGCACCGCCGGGAAATTGCTGACGGACGGGGTGGCGCGCCTGCGCCTCGCCGGGTGCACGGTGAGCCCGGAGCTGGACGCGGAGCTGCTGCTCGCCGCGGCACTGCGCATCCCGCGCGCGCACCTGCGCTCACACCCCGAGCAGCGGCCCGATGCCGCCGCCGCGAGTCGCTTCGCCGGGCTCATCGAGCGGCGCGCCAGCGGCGAGCCGGTCGCCTACCTGCTCGGCCGCAAGGGGTTCTGGAGCTTCGAGCTCGCGGTCGGTCCGGCCGTGCTCGTGCCACGCCCGGAGACCGAGCTGCTCGTCGAGCGGGCGCTCTCGCTGCGGCCCGAGCCGCACGGGCGGATCGCCGACCTCGGCACCGGCTCCGGGGCGGTCGCCCTGGCGCTCGCCCTCGAGCGTCCGGGCTGGCAGGTGGTGGCCACGGACCTGTCCCCCGAGGCCCTCGCGCTCGCGCGGGCCAATGCCGATGCGCTCGGCTGTACGCGTATCGCCTTCGCGCAGGGCAGCTGGTGCGCGGCGCTGCCGCCCGGCTCGTTCGACCTGCTGGTGAGCAACCCGCCATACATTGCCGCGGACGATCCGGCATTGGAGGCGCTCCACTCGGAGCCACGCCTCGCGCTGACGCCGGGCGCGGACGCCATGGCCTGCCTGCGAGCCATCATCGGCGCCGCGCCGGCGCACCTGGCTCCGGGCGGCTGGCTCGTGCTCGAGCACGGGGCCGGGCAGGGCCGGGCGGTGGCGGGCGAGCTTGCGGCCCGAGGCTTTGTTACAGTGCGCACGCACCGCGACCTGGCGGGACATGAGCGCACGACGGAGGGCCAATGGCCGGCAATTCGCTGATTCGATTCGAGACGTCCCACGGCGGCTTCACGGTGGAGCTCTATCCCGCCGAGGCGCCCGTGACCGTGGAGAACTTCCTGGCGTACGTCGATGAGAAATTCTTCGACGGTACGATCTTCCATCGCATCGTGCCGGGCTTTGTGATCCAGGGCGGCGGGCTCGATCCGGAGTTCCGCACCAAGCAGACCCGTGAGCCGATCCGCAACGAGGCCAAGAACGGTCTGAAGAACCTGCGCGGCACGCTGTCCATGGCACGCACCAGCGTCATCGACAGCGCCACCTCGCAGTTCTTCGTCAACCTGGCCGACAACGCGTTCCTCGACAACAGCGCGCGGGATTTCGGCTACGCCGTCTTCGGCCGCGTGACCGACGGCATGGATACCATCGACGCCATTGCGCGCGTGCCCACCGGCCGCCGCCAGGGCCATCAGGATGCGCCGCTCGAGGATGTGCTGATCGTTTCCGCCCGGCGCGTGGCGGACTAGGCGGGCGAGCCGCGGCGGCAGGGAGCGGCCGGTCCGGCGCGGTACGCCGGCCCGCACGTGGCATCCGGATATGCGCAACAAGGGGTTCGCGGCGTGGTTGCGGCGGGCGTTGCTGAAGGCGGCGCTCGCGTGGCTCGTGCTCACCCTCGTGCCGGTGCTGGCGCTGCGCTGGGTGCGACCGCTCAGCAGCGCCTACATGCTCGAGGCCCGCTGGCGTGCGGTGAGCGCCGGGGAGCGCGCCTACCGGACCGACTACCGGTGGGTGCCGTACGGGCGGATCTCCCCGCAGGCCGGCATCGCCGTCGTCGCCTCCGAGGATCAGACCTTCCCCTACAACCACGGATTCGACTTCCGCGCGATCGACCAGGCGATCCGCACCGCCGAGCGCGGCGGGCGGCTGCGCGGGGCGAGCACGATCACGCAGCAGGTGGCCAAGAACCTGTTTCTCTGGGGCGGACGCAGCTTCGTGCGCAAGGGGATCGAGGCGTACCTGACGGTGCTGATCGATGTGCTCTGGCCGAAGCAGCGCGTGCTCGAGGTGTATCTGAACATCGCCCAGTTCGGCCATGGCATCTTCGGCGTGCAGGCGGCTGCCGAGCGCTTCTTCCACGAGCCGGCGGCACGGCTTACGCCCGCGCAGGCGGCGTTGCTCGCCGCCGTGCTTCCCGATCCGGTGCACTGGCACGTAGCGAATCCCTCACCGTTCGTGCGCTGGCGGCAGGGCTGGCTGCTGCACCAGATGGCCGATCTCGGCGGGCCGGCCTATCTCACGCACCACGCGCCGCCGCGAGCGGTGCGCTGAGCGACCTCAGCCGTCTAACTCGGCCAGCAGTTCCGCCTGGTGTTCGTGCGCGAGCGCATCGAGCAGCTCGTCGAGCTCGCCGTTCATGATCTGCGCGAGCTTGTAGAGCGTCAGGTTGATGCGGTGGTCGGTGACCCGCCCCTGGGGAAAGTTGTACGTGCGGATGCGTTCGGAGCGGTCGCCGCTGCCGACCTGCAGGCGGCGCGAGTGCGCCTGGGCGCTCGCCTGCTTCTCCTGCTCGGCGGCGAGCAGCCGGGCCTGCAGCAGCGAGAGGGCGCGCGCGCGGTTCTTGTGCTGCGAGCGCTCGTCCTGGCACTCCACCACGATGCCCGTCGGCAGGTGCGTGATCCGCACGGCCGAGTCGGTCTTGTTGACGTGCTGTCCGCCGGCGCCGGAGGAGCGGTAGGTGTCGATGCGCAGGTCTGCCGGATTGATCTCGATGCTGGAGATGGCATCGAGTTCGGGCAGGATCGCCACCGTACAGGCCGAGGTGTGGATCCGGCCCTGCGCCTCGGTGGCGGGCACCCGCTGCACGCGGTGGGTGCCGGACTCGAACTTCAGGCGCGAGAAGGCGCCGCGTCCGACCACGCGGCTGATGATTTCCTTGTAGCCGCCATGCTCACCCGCGCTCTCGCTGAGCACCTCGACAGCGAAGCCGTGCGACTCGGCGTAGCGGGCATACATGCGAAACAGATCCCCGGCAAACAGCGCGGCCTCATCGCCGCCGGTGCCGGCGCGGATTTCGAGGAAGATATTCTTCTCGTCGCGCGGGTCTTGCGGCAGCAGCAGCGCGTGCAGGCCGTTCTCGGCCGTGGCGATCTCGTCCGCCAGCCGGCGCTGCTCCTCCTCGCCGAGCGCGCGCATGTCTGGGTCGGCATCGTCCTGCAGCTCGCGGGCGGCCGCCCGATCATGCTCCAGGGTGCGATAGGCGCGCAGTCGCTCCGCGAGCGGCTGCAGGCGGGCATATTCGACCGACAGCTCGCGGAATTGCGTCGAGCCACCGTCGAGGTCGGGGGAGGCCAGCAGCCGGCCCACCTCTTCGAAGCGGTCGGAGAGCCTCTCGAGGCGCTGACGGATGGATTCCTTCATGATCCTGGATCTTCGGCGGGCGGGCATTCTCCGGGATCGCCGCCCGCCCGACAAGGCGCCGCAGGCTCAGGCCGCGTGCCCGGCTGCGATATAGTGCCGGCCCATGTCCTCGCACGTTACCTCCACCATGTGCCTGCGCCGCATGTGCGCCGCGCTCGGGGCGCTCAGCGCCCTGGTGCTCAGCGCCTGCCAGACCGTGCCGGTCCCGCCGGCGCCCACCACCGCCTGGAGCGTTCGCCGCCCGCTGCTGCAGGGGCTGTCGCGCTTCGAGCTCAACGGGCGCGTCGCGGTCGCGGTCGGCCAACAGGGCTTCAATGCCGATATCCGCTGGCGCCAGAGCGAGCCCGGCACGCGCATGACGCTCAGTGGCCCCTTCGGTGCCGGTGCCACCCAGGTGAGCGATCTCGGCGGGGCGCTGAGCGTGATCACCTCGCGCGGCCAGCACCTCGGCAATGCCGCGGCGCGCAGCGTGCTCGAGCGCCAGCTCGGTTTCGACCCGCCGCTCGGCAGCCTGCGCTACTGGATCCTCGGTGTGCCGGATCCGTCGCTGCCCGCGACGGTCACGCTCGACGGGTCCCAGCGGCTCGCGCGCCTGAAGCAGGCTGGGTGGTCGATCGAATATCGCGCCTACACCCCGGTCGGGGCCGAGTGGCTGCCGCGGCTGCTGACCGTGCGCCGCGCGGCGGTGCGGCTGCGGATGGTGGTGGACGCATGGCATCTGCAGTGACGCCCGCAGAGAGCCTCTGGCCGGCGCCGGCGAAGCTCAATCTGTTCCTGCACGTCACGGGCCGGCGGGCCGACGGCTATCACGAGCTGCAGACGCTTTTTCAGCTCATCGATCTGTGCGACACGGTGGCGATCGAAGTGCGCGCGGACGGCCGGATCGAGCGCAGCGCCGGCCCGGCGGACATCCCGGCCGAGCAGGATCTGGTCGTGCGGGCCGCGCGGGCGCTGCAGGCGGCGGCCGGCACGCGCCTCGGCGCCTCGATTCGCGTCATCAAGCGCATTCCGATCGGTGGGGGCCTGGGTGGCGGCAGCTCCGATGCGGCGACGACTCTGCTCGCGCTCAATCGGCTGTGGGCCTGTGGACTGTCCGGGGATGCACTGGCCGAGCTTGGGCTACCGCTTGGCGCGGATGTGCCTGTATTCGTTAGAGGTTTTTCGGCGTGGGCCGAGGGCGTCGGGGAACGACTGGAGCCGGTCATCCTGCCGGAGCGCTGGTATGTGATCCTGCGGCCGGGCGTGAGCGTGTCCACCCGTGAGGTGTTCCAGAGCCCTGAATTGACACGAAAATCCCCCCTCATCACAATACGCGCCTTTTTCGAGTCCGGTGGACGCAACGATTGCGAGCCGGTGGTGCGCGCGAGATGGCCCGAGGTGGCCGAGGCGCTCGAGTGGCTCGGGCAGTTTGCGTCGGCGCGGCTCACCGGAACCGGCTCGTGCATTTTTGCCGCCGTCGGCAGTCCCGAGGAGGCCGAGCGTATCGCGGCGCGTGCTCCGGAGAAGTGGCGCAGTTTCGTCGCGCGGGGTTTGAACGTCTCCCCGCTGCATGCGCTGCTCGCGGATCCGGCGTGACGGCAAACACCGTACGCCGCGCACGCCGGCCTGCGGCGTAGTTTGGTTGGCTTTGATCAATGCTGGGGTGTCGCCAAGTGGTAAGGCAGCGGGTTTTGATCCCGCCATTCGGAGGTTCGAATCCTTCCACCCCAGCCAGATGGTTGCGGGCGGCGGGAAACCGTCGCGTGGAATTTTTGTGGCTGGCGTAACGTACTCATGAGCACGAGCGATGTGCTGGCATTGTTTGCCGGCAATGCCAATCCGGGACTCGCGACCGACATCGCGCGCCATCTGCAGACGCGTCTCGGGCGGGCGTACGTCGGTCGCTTCAGCGATGGTGAGATCAATGTCGAGCTGATGGAGAACGTGCGCGGTCGCGACGTGTTCATCGTGCAGCCGACCTGTCCGCCGACCAACGACATGCTGATGGAGCTGCTGGTGATGGTGGATGCCTGCCGGCGTGCTTCGGCGGCGCGCATCACGGCGGTGGTGCCTTATTTCGGCTATGCGCGTCAGGACCGGCGGCCGCGGGCGACGCGCTCGGCGATCACCGCCCGGCTCGTGGCCAACATGCTGTCGATCGCGGGCGTCAATCGGCTGCTGACCATCGATCTGCACGCCGACCAGATCCAGGGCTTTTTCGACATCCCGGTCGACAATGTGTATGCCTCGCCGGTACTGCTCGGCGATGCCTGGAAGCAGGCTTATCAGAACGTCGTGATCGTCTCACCGGACGTCGGCGGGGTGGTGCGCGCGCGCGCCTTCGCCAAGCGGCTCGACGACGCGGATCTGGCCATCATCGACAAGCGCCGGCCGCGCCCGAACGAGTCGAAGGTGATGAACATCATCGGCGATATCCGCGGCAAGGTGTGCCTGCTGGTCGATGACATGATCGACACCGCCGGTACGCTCTGCCAGGCCGCCAAGGCGCTCAAAGACGAGGGCGCGGTGAAGGTGGTGGCCTACGGCACCCATGCGGTGCTCTCCGGCGAGGCGGTGAGCCGCATTTCGGCCTCGGTGCTCGATGAGCTGGTGGTGACCGACACCATCCCGCTTTCGGAGGCGGCGCGCGCCTGTCCACGAATCCGGCAGCTGTCGGTGGCGGCTCTGCTCGCCGAGACGGTCCGGCGGATCCGCGACGAGGAGTCGGTGAGCTCTCTGTATGTCGACTGAGAGCGGTAAGCACCCGAGTCCTGGCGGTGTGCCCGGATGACGGTTTAGACCGCGGTCGAAGGTTCAATAGCGTTTTTCGGGTGTGTCGCTGCCTGGTCGCGGGTCGCGGCACGAAGTCATCGTAGATTGGAGAACATCATGCGTATTTCTTTCAGCTTCAGCGCGGAGCCGCGTGGGGCGCAAGGCAAAGGTGCGAGCCGCCGCCTGCGTCACACGGGTAAGGTTCCGGCCATTCTGTACGGCGGCCACAAAGAGGCCGAGTCGCTCGCCATCGAGCACCACAAGCTGTTCATCGTCATCGAGGACGAGCGCTTCTACTCCTCGATCGTGCAGGTCGATGTCGGCGGCAACGTTCAGCCGGCGATCGTCAAGGACGTGCAGATGCATCCGGCCCGCAACCAGATCGTGCACCTCGATCTGCAGCGCGTGGTCGAGAGCGAGCCGATTCGCCTGCACCTGCCGATCCACTTCAAGGGCGAGGCGGCCAGCCCCGGCGTGAAGACTCAGGGCGGCGTCGTTTCGCACATGATGACCGACGTCGAGATCACCTGCCTGCCGAAGGATCTGCCGGAGTTCCTGGAACTCGATCTGTCGGAGATGAACATCAACGAGACAAAGTTCCTCGGCGACATTCCGCTGCCGGCGGGCGTGACGATTCCGCACCTGGCGCACCGCAACGCGCCGGTCGTCTCGATTCACAGCCCGCGCGTTGCTGAGCCCGAGCCGACCGCAGAGGCCGCCGCTGCGCCGGCCGAGGGGGCCGCTGCGCCAGGCGGCGCACCCGCAGCCGCGGGTGCTGCACCGGCTGCCGAGGCGGGCAAGGCCGAGCCGAAGAAGGAAGGCGGCAAGAAGTAACGGCCGCTCATGGCGGCAACGCCGATCAGGCTGGTGGTGGGGCTCGGCAATCCGGGCCCCACCTATGCCCGCACGCGGCACAACGCCGGCTTTGCGTTCATCGACGAGCTTGCGCGCCGCAGCGGGGCGAGCCTGCGTGCCGAGTCGCGACACCAGGGCGAGCTGGCGCGGGCGCGCATCGCCGAGCAGGACGTGTGGCTGCTGAAGCCCATGACCTACATGAACCTCAGCGGTACCTCGGTGCAGAGCGTTACGGCGTTCTACCGGATCCCGCTCGAGGCGGTGCTCGTGGCGCACGATGAACTCGACTTTTCTCCCGGGGTGGTCCGCTTGAAGCACGGCGGTGGTGCGGGCGGCCACAACGGGCTGCGCGACATCATGGCGCGCCTGGGAGACGGGTTCTGGCGATTGCGCATCGGGATCGGTCACCCGGGAGACCGAGATGCCGTGTTGAACTATGTCCTTGGCCGGCCGATGGCCGCCGAGTCTGGATTAATCGAAGAGGCGCTGCGCTCGGCCGCCGATGTGCTGCCGACGATGTTGACCGAGGGTGCGCAGAAGGCCATGAACGAGTTGCATTCGCGCACCGCGCCGTCTTCGAGTCGTCCGGTTTGATGCCGGGCTGGTGAGGAGTTTCAGTCATGTCTATCCGCTGCGGCATCGTGGGTTTGCCCAATGTCGGCAAGTCGACACTGTTCAATGCGCTGACCCAGGCGCAGAACGCCGCGGCTGCCAACTATCCGTTCTGCACGATTGACCCGAACGTCGGAATGGTCCCCGTGCCTGATGTGCGTCTCGATGCGCTCGCCGAGATCGTTCATCCGGAACGCATCGTCCCGGCGACGGTGGAGTTCGTCGACATTGCAGGGCTCGTGGCCGGTGCCTCCAAGGGTGAGGGGCTCGGCAACCAGTTCCTCTCGCACATTCGCGAGGTGGACGCGATCGCGCACGTGGTTCGTTGCTTCGAGAGCTCGGACATCGTGCACGTTGCCGGCAAGATCGACCCGCTGAGCGACATCGAGGTAATCGATACCGAGCTTGCGCTTGCGGATCTCGCCACGGTGGAAAAGGGCCTCGATCGGGCGGCCAAGGCGGCCAAGAGCGGCGACAAGGAGGCGTTGCGCAAGAAGGCGTTGCTCGAGCGGATCAAGGCGCACCTCGATCAGGTCAAGCCTGTGCGAGCGATGTCCTTATCGCCGGAGGAGGCGCGCGATCTGCGTGAGCTGCAGCTGCTGACGGCGAAGCCCGTGATGTACGTCGCGAACGTGGCAGAAGGGGGCTTCAAGAACAATCGCCTGCTCAACGCGGTGGAGCAGCATGCGGCGGCAGAGGGCGCGGTCACGGTGGCGGTTTGTGCGGCCATCGAATCGGAAATCGCCCAGCTGGAAGCGGCCGACCGGGCAGGATTTCTGGCCGAACTCGGGCTCGAGGAGCCGGGACTCGACCGAGTGATCCGGGCCGGCTACCGGCTGCTCGGCCTGCAGACGTATTTCACCGCCGGGGAGAAAGAGGTGCGGGCCTGGACGGTTGCGGTCGGCGCGACGGCCCCCCAAGCCGCCGGCGTCATCCACACGGATTTCGAGCGTGGCTTCATTCGAGCCGAGGTCATCGGCTACGCCGACTACATTGCCTGCCGGGGGGAGGCCGGGGCCCGGGAAGCCGGCAAGCTGCGCCTGGAGGGCAAAGAGTACGTCATGCACGAGGGGGACGTGGTCCACTTCCGGTTCAACGTCTAGCCGGTTGACACCCCGGCGGTCCCCCACCGACAATGCGCCCCCCTCCAGGGCGGCCGCCGAGGCGCCGGGCCGGCAATCCGGTACACGTGGAAAGGTAGCTCAGCTGGTTAGAGCACGGCACTCATAATGCCGGGGTCGAGGGTTCGAGTCCCTCCCTTTCCACCAATAATTCAAAGAGATACGGAACTGGTTTTCGAGGCGCGGCTTGCCGTAAGTGCATGGTAAGTGCAAATGCTGACGAGGTCGACGTCGCGAGAATTGCCGACGTAGCCGATACGCTGCAATCAGCTCGTCCGCCCCCGATCCGTTAGCCAGCAGTGATCTTCGATCTGCACCGCCGCATGTTCGTCTCCGGGCTTTGCACGCTCGATATCAAACAACCCGGATTGCGTGATCGGCAGCAGTCGGCTGCGGTCACTCGCCATCCGAACTGGCTTTCCAGAAAGCAGACGGCCAGAATTCGCCTTTGAAGCCGCTGCCCACGCGGCGCTCGGGAGCGCTCGCAATGAAGCAGATCAGAGCCGAGTTGCTGCAGTCCGAAGCGGATCTGGCTCGCATCGCATTGGAGGGCGTGGATATCCCGGCAGTGGTTGTGGGTGTCGGCATCGGCATCAAGGGTGGAGCGTTGCTCGTGCCGGACGATCGCGTCGACGAGGCATTAAAGGTACTGAAGGGCCTGGATGAAGCGCAGTGAGTATCCACGGACAATTCGAGCGCTGAATTGGGTATCACCGTTGTCGGCCATGACCGGAAGTTGGGGCAGCCTCCACTAGCGACAACTCGTCGTCCCGAAGCCGCCATTCGGCCGGAACTGAAATTATCTTTGACTGGACCGGAACAGCCGTCACTCCCCCCTAAAGGAAGTTCCAGGTTATTCCCACCGTCAGAAGATCGGGATGTGCGCCGAGGGCGGCAAAGCGTTCGTACTCGGCTCGCACTGCCCAGTCGCCGATCTTCCATTGCGC
>JAKAZL010000080.1:0-2325 GCA_021815925.1 Pseudomonadota bacterium
CCACGGCCGCCGCCACCGATTCGTGATTCTTGGCCGCCGCGCGCAGCATGGCCGGGCCGCCGATGTCGATGTTCTCGATCGCTTCCTCGTAGCTGCACTTGGGACGCGCGACCGTCTCGGCAAACGGATACAGGTTGACCACCAGCAGATCGATCGGCTCGATGCCGTGCAGCGCCATCACCTGCTCATCGACGCCGCGCCGTCCGAGCAGACCGCCGTGGATCTTCGGATGCAGTGTCTTGACGCGCCCGTCCATGATCTCCGGGAAGCCGGTGTGGTCGGACACTTCGCGCACCGTCAGGCCCTGTGCGGCCAGCAGCTTCGCAGTACCGCCGGTGGAGAGAATCTCGATGCCGTGGCGCGCCAGGGCGCGCGCGAACTCCACCAGACCGGTTTTGTCGGAAACGGAAAGCAGTGCCCGCCGGACGGGCCGCAGCGTCGGATTCATCACGGCCCGTCAGTTGGCCAGACCGAACTGTCTGAGCTTCTTGCGCAGCGTGCCGCGGTTGATGCCGAGGATATCGGCCGCACGGCTCTGATTGCCTTCGGCGTAATCGAGCACCACGCGAAACAGCGGCTCCTCGACCTCGCGCAGCACCAGGTCGTACAGGCCCGCCGGATGCGAGCCGTTCAGGTGCGTGAAATAGTCGCTGAGGGCGCGCTCGGCATGGCTGCGCAGTGGCAGCTCGTGGCCGTTGACCCGAATGCCCCCTTCACGCCACTGTCCGTTCTTTTTTTTTAATGTCATGACAAATTCTCGAGTGATTCCGGTTCGTCAGGCTGCGCGTGCGCAATCCTCCGCCCACGCATCGAAGTACCGGCGCGCGCGAGCCAGTTGTTCGCCCGCGTCCGAGGCCGCCATCAGCTCCCCCCGAATCGGTCCCGGATCGGAAAAGCACCGGTCGCAATACCAGCCGATGTGCTTGCGAGCGATGCGCACGCCAGTGTCCTCGCCGTAGAAACTGTACAGGGAATCGAGGTGAGCGACGATGATATCACGCACTTCCGTGCGCAACAGTGGCGGACTCGCCCGCCCCTCGAGAAAGGCGTTCACGGCGCGGAAGATCCACGGCTCCCCGAAGCTCGCCCGGCCGATCATGACTGCATCGGCCCCTGTGAAATCAAGAACTTTGCGCGCATCCTGCGGCGAGCGGATGTCGCCGTTGGCGAAGACGGGAATGCGCACGACGGACTTGATTTCCCGAATGGTTTGGTATTCGGCCTCGCCCGCGTAGAAATCGGCGCGTGTGCGCCCGTGCACGGCGAGGGCCTGAATGCCGCTCTCCTCGGCGATGCGCGCGATCGCGACGCCGTTGCGGTGGTCGCGATCCCACCCGGTGCGGATCTTCAGTGTCACCGGAACCGCGACCGCGCGTACCACGGCTTCGAGGATCTGCGCGACGAGTGGCTCATCGCGCAGCAGCGCCGAGCCGCAGAGCTTGCCGCACACCTTCTTGGCGGGGCAGCCCATGTTCAGATCGATGATTTGCGCGCCGCGATCGACACTCAGGCGCGCCGCCTCCGCGAGTACCTCGGCGTCGGCTCCGGCGAGCTGCACCACACGCGGCTCGGGCTCGCCGTGGTGATCGAGTCGGCGGCGCGACTTCGGCGTGTGCCACAGGCGCGCATCCGACGTCAGCATCTCCGAGGCGGCCAGTCCGGCGCCGAGCTGCCGGCACAGGATGCGGAACGGGCGGTCGGTGACGCCCGCCATGGGAGCGAGCACCGCGCGCGAGGGCAGCGTGTACGGACCGATGCGCAGCATCAGCGCGAACCGTGTGCGCACACGACGGCGGGGCCTTCACGCAGGCAGGCGTCGATTTCGAATCCGATCGCCTGCGGCCCCGGGTTGACGAATGCCACGGTGGCGTCGATCCGTCCCCCCGCCGACAGCATCGCCGCGGCCGGCGCCGCAGCGAGATAGTCGCGCGGCGGCACGTCGCGCGCCGCGATGGTCCGGCCGTAGCGATCCTGCAGCGTCACGCGCAGCAGCGGCAGGGGCAGGGGCCAGGTGCCGCGATTGGCAATGCTGGCCCGAACGGTGATCTGGCGGGGGTTGCTGCCGCTCACGGTGGCGCCGAGCTGGCGCGCCTCGTAGCCGTGCACGTTCCAAGCCGGAACGATCGGAATTCCGAGCGCGCCGTAGAACGCGTTCACGGCCGGTCCCACCGAGGGCATCGTGGCGAGCGTGTCGCGATAGTAATTGCCGAGCTGCGCGGCGAGCACCACCAGCAGCGCGAAGGCTCCCGCCAGCCAGCGGCCCGTATGGGCCTCGTGCTCCGGCTCGAGCTCGAAGGCCTCGGGTGCGCTCGGCGCTTCGGGCTC
>JAKAZL010000080.1:2425-10192 GCA_021815925.1 Pseudomonadota bacterium
CTCGAGCAGCCCCGAGAGCAGAATCGAGCCGGATCGTCCGACCAGCGCCGCGAAGCGCGGCGCGAGGGCCACCAGCGGCGCGCTCAGGATGTTGGCCATGAGCAGCCTCACCGGTGCCCTCAGCGCCTCGGCCGTCGCATGCGCATGAATTCGCCCCTCCAGCCCGTTGGCCGCAGCGTTTTCCCGCGTCGCCTGCAATGCCTGCGGGTCGATGTCGAAGCACTGCGCCGCGCGTGCCCCGAGCCGCACGGCCGCCAGGGCCAGCACGCCCGAGCCGCATCCATAGTCGATGACCTCGCCCGCAAGGGGCGCATGCGCGTCCAGCCATTCGAGGCACAACGCGGTGGTCGGGTGCGTGCCGGTGCCGAAGGCGAGGCCGGGGTCAAGTCGAACCACGCGCGCCTCGGGATCCTCGACCTGCTCGTGATGCGGGCAGATCCACAGGCGCTCGCCGAAGCGCATGGCGTGAAAATCGCGCAGCCACTCGCGCTCCCACGCCCGATCGGCCAGGCGCTGCACCTCGAGCTGCCCCGGTGGCAGGCCGAGCGCTTCGCTCAGGCTGCGCACGGTGTCCGCCGGCGAGGCGTCGGGCGCGAACAGTGCCTGCAGGCGCGTTGCCGGCCACAGTCGGAACTCACCCGGGGCCGGCTCGAGTACCGGTTCGTCACGGGCATCGGCGAAGGTGATGGCGCTCGCACCGCACTCGAGGCAGGCCTGCTCGGCCGTCTCCGCCGGCAGCGGGCCAAGATCGAAGCTGATCTGCAGGAACTCGCTCATGACGGCTGCGCGAGCGGGCCGGTGCATCAGGCGTGAGCGCGGGCAGAATGCCGCCGCCGCGTCATTTCAGGCCCAGCCGCCGCTCGAGATAGTGGATGTCGGTGCCGCCCTTCTGGAAGGTCGCATGGTTGCAGATCTCCTGGTGCAGCGGAACGTTGGTCTTGATGCCCTCGATGACCATCTCGGCGAGCGCATTGCGCATCCGCGCGATGGCCGCCTCGCGCGTCTCGCCGTGGGTGATCAGCTTGGCGATCAGCGAGTCGTAGTTCGGTGGCACGTTGTAGCCGGAGTAGACGTGGCTGTCGACGCGCACGCCGGGGCCGCCCGGCGCATGCCAGAGGCGGACCGGGCCGGGCGAGGGCATGAACGTCTTGGCATCCTCGGCGTTGATCCGGCATTCGATGGCGTGGCCGCGGATCTGGATGTCGTTCTGTACGTACGGCAGACGCTCGCCGGCGGCGATCAGCAGCTGCGTCTTGACCAGATCGATGCCGGTGATCAGCTCGGTGACCGGGTGCTCGACCTGGATGCGGGTGTTCATCTCGATGAAGTAGAACTCCCCGTCCTGGAACAGGAACTCCAGGGTCCCGGCGCTCCTGTAGCCGACGGCCACGCAGGCCTCCACGCACCGCTCGCCCATCATGCGCCGCTGCCGGGGGGTGATGCCCGGGGCCGGGGCCTCTTCGAGCACCTTCTGGTGGCGCCGCTGCATCGAGCAGTCGCGCTCGCCCAGGTGAATGATATTGCCGTGATGATCGGCGAGGACCTGGAACTCGATGTGCCGGGGCCGTTCCAGGAATTTCTCCATGTACACCTGGCCGTTGCCGAAGGCGGCCTGCGCCTCGCTGCGCGTGACGCCGATCGAGTTCAGCAACGAGGCGTCGCTGTGCACCACGCGCATGCCGCGACCGCCGCCGCCGCCGGAGGCCTTGATGATCACCGGATAGCCGATGTCGCGGGCGATGCGGAAGTTCTCGTCCGGATCGTCGCCGAGGGGGCCGTCGGAGCCCGGCACGCACGGTACGCCGTGCGATTTCATCACCCGGATCGCCGAGACCTTGTCGCCCATGGTGCGGATGGTCTCGGCCTTCGGGCCGACGAAGATGAAGCCGCTGTTCTCGACCCGCTCGGCGAAGTCGGCGTTCTCGGAGAGAAAGCCGTAGCCGGGATGGATCGCCTCGGCGTCGGTGACTTCCGCGGCGCTGATGATCGCCGGCATGTTCAGGTAGCTGGCCCCCGAGGGCGGCGGGCCGATGCACACCGACTCGTCGGCGAGCAGCACGTGTTTGAGGCTGTAGTCGGCGGTCGAATGGACCGCGACCGTCTTGATGCCGAGCTCACGGCAGGCCCTGAGGATGCGCAGGGCGATTTCACCGCGATTGGCGATGAGCACCTTTTCGAACATGATGCGCCTATTCGATGACGAACAGCGGTTGACCGTATTCGACCGGATCGCCGTTGCGCGCCATGATCGAGGTGACGCGCCCGGCGCGGTCCGCCTCGATCTGATTCATCATCTTCATTGCCTCGATGATGCACAGAACCTGCCCGACCTTGATCTCATCGCCGATGTCCACGAAGGGCTTCGCGCCGGGCGTCTGGGCCGCATAGAACGTTCCGACCATCGGCGCGGTGATCACGTGCTCGTTGGGCCGCGGCTTGGTGGCCACCTCGGCCGCGGCGGCCGGGGCGGGCTCGGCCGGGATCGCCGGGGCGATCTGCGGGACCGCATGCACCAGAGCGTTGCCGGTCGGCATGCGGCTGATGCGCACCGCCTCCTCGCCTTCCTTGATCTCGATTTCCGCGATGCCGGACTCCTCCAGCAGCTCGATCAATTTTTTGATTTTACGAATGTCCATGCGGGAAAGCCCCCTTGACGCGTCGGACCGTGTGCAACGATGTGCCGGGCTCAGCGGCTGTGCGCCGGGCGAGCGAGGTGCCGCGCGGCGGCGCGCACGGCGAGCTCGTAGCCCAGGGCGCCAAAGCCGGCGATGACCCCGACGGCGATGTCGGAAAAATAGGACCGGTGGCGGAACGCCTCACGGCTGTGCGGATTGGACAGGTGCACCTCGATCAGCGGCAGGTGCACCGCTAGCACTGCATCGCGCAGCGCGACGCTCGTGTGGGTAAAGGCCCCGGGATTGAAGATGAGGCAGCCCACCCCTTCGGTGGCCGCCTGGTGGATGCGCTCGAGCAGCGCGTGCTCGGCGTTGCTCTGGAAGCACG
Source organism: Pseudomonadota bacterium (assembly GCA_021815925.1). Taxonomy (GTDB): domain Bacteria; phylum Pseudomonadota; class Gammaproteobacteria; order Steroidobacterales; family Steroidobacteraceae; genus 13-2-20CM-66-19. The sequence continues at coordinate 5,429 of JAKAZL010000080.1, forward strand.
TGAGCTCGCACGCCGCCTCCCGCGCGCACTCGCGCGCGCGCTGCTCGATCGTCTCGAGCGTGTCAGCGCCGTAAATCTCCGGCTCGCGCGTGCCGAGCAGATTGAGGTTCGGGCCGTTGAGCAGCAGCAGGCGTGTCATGGCGAAATGGAGGAAGCCTCGGCGCGGGTTGCGCGGGCAATTTACCCTAATTCCATCAAAAATGGGTGGAATTCGTCGGCAACGGCCGGGATCAGGTCGAAACTGGCGACTTGGCGGCCGTGGGCACGGCCAGCTGGGTAAGGCCCGCCTCAATCTGCCGGCGGGCGGTCTCGAGGTCGATGCGGCCCGCGTCCAGTGCGGCGATCCGCTCCAGGATCACGCGGGTTTGCGCGGCGTGCAGCTGGCCCAGCCGGGAGGTCACGATCCGACCCCGCGCATCGACGAACACCGAGAGCGGAAAGACCGCCGAGATTCCGAGGGCCTGGATCGCCCGCATTCCCGGGCGCAGCCCGATGAGCAGAGGATAGCGGATTCCCGCGTGCTGCGCGTAGCGCAGGACCGCGGCCCGCCCGTCCACGGCTACCCCGATGACCTCGAGGCCGTGCGGTCGGGTGCGGGCGAGCTGCTCGAGCAGCGGGATTTCCGCCCGGCACGGCGAGCACCAGGGCGCCCAGAAATTCACCAGCAGCGGGTGACCCCGCCAGTCGGACAGGCGGCGCGGGGTGCCCTCTCGGCTCTGAAAAACGATGTCCGGCAGGGTATCGGGCGGAGTCCGACGGCGCGGCGGACTGGCGCGCTGCGCCGCGTTCTGGGCGCGGGGCGGGTGGGTCTGCGACAGCAAGCCTCCGTCCGGCCCGTGCGCCGCACGCAGTGCGAAACCGGCGGCTCCGGCGGCCAGGATGAGTGCCGCGGCGAGCGCGCCCCGCAGCACTGCGCGGGCGCGTCTCATGCGGCCGGCCGGCCGGCGAAGGCGGCGCGCAGGCGGCGCAGGAAGGCGCGCGCGTCGAGGTAGCCGACGACGCGGTCACGGCTCTCTTCCTGGCCCTCGCGGTCGTAGAAGGCGATGGTCGGCGGGCCGTAGATGCCGAAATGCTTCAGCAGCGCCTGGTCGTCCGCGTCATTGGCCGTCACGTCGGCACGCAGCAGCAGCGTGTGGGCCAGTGCGCGGCGCACCGCGGGATTGGTGAAGGTCGTCGCTTCCATCTCCTTACAGGAGGTGCACCAATCGGCGTAGAAGTCGAGCATGACGGTCTGGTGGCGTGCCGCCGCAGCGAGCACGGTCCGCTCAAGGCCGGCAACCGAGCGGATGGGCGTGAAGCGCAGCGTCGGCGGACCCTCGGGGCCGGACAGCGGCCTCAGCGGACTGGTGCTGCCCAGGGCCGCACCGGCCAGCAGCACCAGAGCATAGGCGGCGGTGAGGCCGCCGGCGATGCGCAGCATCGCGCCGGCGCGCAGGCGGGCGGCCTCCGAGGCCAGGGCCCAGGCCGCCGCGAGCGCCGGCACGGCCCACAGGGCAAGCGTCAGGCGGGCCGGCACCAGGCGTGCCAGCATCCAGACGGCGACCCCGAGCATCATCGCCCCGAACAGCTTCTTCACCAGCGCCATCCACGCTCCGGCCTTCGGCAGCAGCCGCCCTGCCGAGGCCCCCACGGCCAGCAGCGGGGTCCCCATGCCCAGGCTGAGTGCGAACAGCGCCGCGCCGCCGCGCAGCACCTGGCCCGACTGGCCGATGACGGCGAGCGCCCCGACCAGCGCGGGAGCCACGCAGGTGGTGACGATCAGCGCCGACAGCGCTCCCATCGCCGCAACGCCGCCGAGGCTGCCGGCGGTGCGCCGGTTGCTCAGCTCGGTGAGGCGGGTCTGCAACGTCGCGGGCATCTGCACCGTGAACAGCCCGAGCATGGCCAGCCCCATCGCCCCGAGCAGCGCCGCAAAGGCCGAGAGAATCCAGGGCTGCTGGAAGGCCGCCTGGATTTCCCCGCCGGCGGCCGCTGCGGCGAGGCCGGCCAGCGTGTAAGTGAAGGCCATCCCGAGCACGTATGCGCTCGAGAGCAACATGGACCGGCCGGTACCGAGTGAGCGTCCGCCGGCGATCAGTCCCGAGAGAATCGGAATCATGGGCAGACAGCAGGGCGTGAAGGCCAGCGCCAGGCCGGCGAGGTAGAACGCCCCGAGCATCATGAGCAGGCTCCCCGAGCGCACGAGTCCGGCAAAGCGGCTCTGGCTCGCCGCTGCGCCCGGCGCCTGTGCGCTCGGTCCCGTCGCGGTTGTGGGCCGGCCGGTGCCGGCGGGCGCCGCACCCGCCCGGCTGCCCGGCAGCGCGACGGTGAGCGTGTGCGTGATCGGCGGATAGCACAGCCCCGCATCGGCACAGCCCTGGTAGGTCACCGACAGCGAGGCGTCCTGCGGTGCGGCGCGTGTCCCGCGGGTAACCGGCAGTTCCGCCGTGACCGCATTGCGATAGATCTGCTCCCGCCCGAAGTACGGATCGACCTTGAGGATGCCCTGCGGGAGCGCGAGCGCGCCGATCACGGTGCCCGAGAGTCCCTCGACGTGGATGCGCGAGCGGTACAGGTAGAAGCCCGGGCGGATGGTCCAGGACAGGTGAATCCGCCGCGCGCCGGGCTCGGCCTTAAGATGAAATACCTCATCCGGCGGGGGAAATTTCGGGCTGGCGCTCTGTCCGGCCTGAAGGGCCGCGAGCACTCCTGCGGAGAGCGAGGGCGCGTTCGCCGCCGGGGCCCGGTTCCCGAGGACGGCCAGCAGGGTCAGCCCCAGGATCAGCGCGGTGGGGCGCGCCCTCACGGCGTCACCGCGGCGCTGAGCCAGGCCAGGTAGGAGGCCGATCCGGCCGCCAGGGGTAGGGCGATGATTTCCGGCACCGCGTAAGGATGCAGCGATTTGAGGCGCATTTCGAGTTCCGCGAAGCGATCCTGCCGGGTTTTGATGAACAGCAGCACTTCGGGTTCATCCTCGAGGCGCTCCTGCCAGCGGTAGGTGGAGCGCACCGGCTGGCGGCTGACGCAGGCGGCGAGCCGCCCCTCGACCAGTTCCCCGGCGATGCGCGCCGCGACGGCCTCGTCCGGGCAGGTGGTCAGGACCAGGAGGAATTCAGTGGTGGCTTCGATCATTGCACTGCAGACTCATTCTAAAAGGCGGGTGAGCACCCCCCCGGGGCACCGGTCCGGCGGGGAAACGCCAAAAATTGGTCCCTCCGGGGGTTGAAAATCGGCGTCGCCCACCTATCATTAGCAGCCACGCGGGTAGAGTGCTAATAACTCTCCTGCGGCATTAACTTAACACCCATTGGTCTTTAAGGAGCGTTCACCATGAAGATTCGTCCTCTTCATGATCGCGTCATCGTCAAGCGCCTGGAAGAGGAGCGTACCTCCCCGGGTGGCATCGTGATCCCCGATACCGCGGCTGAGAAGCCCATTCAGGGAAAAGTCGTCGCGGTCGGAAACGGCAAGATTCTTGAAAACGGCCAAGTTCGCGGCCTCGATGTGAAGGTCGGCGACAAGGTCCTTTTCGGCAAGTACAGCGGGACGGAAGTGAAGGTCGAGGGAGAGGAACTCCTCGTGATGCGCGAAGAAGACCTCATGGCCGTAATCGAGAGCAAGTAAGCGAGGAGCACTCAAAATGGCAGCCAAAGAAGTCCGATTCAGCGATGACGCCCGCCAGCGCATGTTCAAGGGCGTCAACATTCTGGCGAACGCCGTCAAGGCGACGCTCGGCCCGAAGGGCCGCAATGCCGTGCTCGAGAAGAGCTTCGGCGCCCCCACCGTCACCAAGGACGGTGTGTCCGTCGCCAAGGAAATCGAACTGAAGGACAAGTTCGAGAACATGGGCGCGCAGATGGTCAAGGAAGTGGCCTCCAACACCTCCGATGAGGCCGGTGATGGCACCACGACCGCCACGGTGCTCGCCCAGGCGATCGTGCGCGAGGGCCTGAAGGCCGTCTCCTCGGGTCGCAACCCGATGGACGTCAAGCGCGGCATCGACAAGGGTGTCCAGGCTGCGGTCGAGGAGCTGAAGAAGCTCGCCAAGCCGTGCAAGGATTCCAAGGCGATCGCGCAGGTCGGAACGATTTCCGCCAACTCCGACGAGTCGATCGGCAAGACGATTGCCGACGCGATGGAGAAGGTCGGCAAGGAAGGCGTGATCACGGTCGAGGAAGGCTCGGGACTCGATAACGAGCTCGAAGTGGTCGAGGGCATGCAGTTCGACCGCGGTTACCTCTCGCCGTATTTCATCAACAATCAGCAGAACCAGACGGCCGAGCTCGACAAGCCGTACATCCTGCTGGTGGACAAGAAGATCTCCAACATCCGCGAGCTGCTGCCGCTGCTCGAGGGCGTCGCCAAGGGCGGCCGGCCGCTGCTGGTCGTGGCCGAGGACGTCGAGGGCGAGGCGCTGGCCACGCTCGTGGTCAACAACATCCGCGGCATCCTGAAGGTTGCCTCGGTGAAGGCCCCGGGCTTCGGCGATCGCCGCAAGGCCATGCTGCAGGACATCGCCATTCTCACCGGTGGCACCGTGATCTCCGACGAGGTCGGTCTGTCGCTCGAGAAGGCGACCCTGAACGATCTCGGCGAGGCCAAGAAGATCGTCGTGGAGAAGGAAAACACCACGATCATCGATGGCGCCGGCAAGCAGGCCGACATCAAGGCCCGCGTCGAGTCGATCCGTCAGCAGATCGAGGAAGCGACCTCGGACTATGACAAGGAGAAGCTCCAGGAGCGTGTTGCGAAGCTCTCCGGCGGCGTCGCCGTCATCAAGGTCGG
>JAKAZL010000081.1 GCA_021815925.1 Pseudomonadota bacterium
GTGCTTGCCGGCCCCTCACCGTACAACAGTAGGGGCACATGAAAAGAATGCTCGTGAATGCGACTCAGGAAGAGGAGCTGAGAGTCGCGCTGGTCGATGGACAGAAGCTCTTTGACCTCAGTATCGACATACCCTCCCGCGAACAAAAGAAAGCGAACGTCTACAAAGGTCGAATCTCCCGCATCGAACCCTCCCTGGAAGCCTGCTTCGTCGACTACGGAGCGACGCGCCATGGTTTTCTGCCGCTGAAGGAAGTCACCAAGGACTACTTCCGCCAGTCGTCTCAAGGCGGGCGGATGAACATCCGCGAACTGCTCTTCGAGGGACAGGAACTCATCGTTCAGGTCGAGAAGGAGGAGCGCGGCAACAAGGGCGCCGCTCTCACCACGTTCCTCAGCTTGGCCGGGCGCTTCCTGGTGCTGATGCCGAACAACCCGCGCGCCGGCGGCGTCTCGCGCCGCATCGAGGGCGAAGACCGCGACCAGATGCGCGAGGTGATGAACCAGCTGCAGATTCCCGACGGAATGGGCGCGATCGTGCGCACCGCCGGGGTCGGACGCAGCGCCGAGGAGCTGCAGTGGGACCTCGATAACCTCAAGTCGCAGTGGGACCAGATTGCCGCGGCCGCCGAGGGCAAGCCGGCCCCGTTCCTGGTGTACCGCGAGAGCGATGCGGTGACGCGGGCGCTGCGCGATTACCTCTCCGATGACATCGTCGAGGTCCTGGTCGACGACAACGATGCCTTCCAGAAGGCCCAGGAGTACATGCAGCGCTTCATGCCCGCCGATGCCCAGCGGCGCCTGAAGCAGTACGTCGATGACATCCCGCTGTTCACCCGCTTCCAGATCGAAAGTCAGATCGAATCGGCCTACGCGCACAAGGTGCAGCTGCCGTCCGGCGGCAGCATCGTCATCGACTACACCGAGGCGCTGGTGTCGATCGACATCAACTCCGCGCGCGCGACCAAGGGCAGCGACATCGAGACCACCGCGCTCAACACCAATCTCGAGGCGGCCGATGAGATCGCCCGCCAGCTGCGCATCCGCGACATCGGCGGCCTGATCGTCATCGACTTCATCGACATGGAGTCGAGCAAGAACCAGCGCGAAGTCGAGGATCGACTGCGCGATGCGATGAAGATGGACCGCGCGCGCATTCAGATCGGCAAGCTCTCGCGCTTCGGACTGCTCGAGATGTCCCGCCAGCGCCTGCGTCCCTCGCTCGGTGAATCGAGTCACATCGTCTGCCCGCGCTGCGTCGGGATCGGCAGCATTCGCAGCGTCGAGTCGATGGCGCTCGCGATCCTGCGCCTGATCGGCGAGGAGCTGCGCAAGGACCGCACCACCAAGGTGATCACGCAGCTGCCGGTGGACGTCGCGACGTTCCTGTTCAACGAGAAGCGCGAATGGCTGCGCACGCTCGAGGACAAGAGCGAGGCGGAACTGATCATCGTGCCGAATCCGCACATCCAGACGCCCGAGTACTCGATCAAGCGCGTGCGCGACGATGAGATGGAGTTGCCGGAGAACCGCCAGACCAGCTACCTGATCCCGGCACCGCCGGAGGTCACCGAGCCCGGCAGCGCCCGTGACCAGCGCCCTGCGGCCGAAGTGCCTGCGGTCGTTCCGATCATGCCGAGCACGCCGGCGCCGGTGACCCTCGCAGCGCCCCACCCGGTCCCGAGCGCACCGGCCGAATCGCGGCCGGCCAAGGGACTGTGGACGCGACTGAAGGGTCTGTTTGCCGCGGAGAGCGAACCGACGACGAGTGCGCCGGCTCCGGCTCCGGCCCCGGCACCGCGCAGTCCGCATCGCCGCAACGAACGCGGCGATCGCGGCCGTGACGGACGCCGGGATTCCGGACGGTCGGGCCGCCGCAACGATGGCGGCCGCGGGGAAGGAAACCGCGGCGAGGGCAATCGCCGCCCGCAGGGCGAAGCCCGCAACGCCGAAGGCCGCAATACCGAAGGTCGCAACACCGAAGGCCGCAGCGCCGACGGTCGCCATGGCGAAGGCCGGCGCGATCGTTCCGATCGACGTCCGCGCGATCGGGATCGTGATCGGGAACGCGATCTGAGCTCCCATCGGCCGCCTGAAGCGCCGGTGGCAGCCCCCACGGGCGGCAGCGGCCCGAGCGAACCCGCAGCCGCCGGCGGCGAGCGACCGGCCTCCGAGCGCGGTGAGCGGCGCGGCCGCCGCCGCGGACGCCGGGGTGGCCGGCGTGGCGGGGCGCGGGGTGAAAACGCACCGGGCGAAGGCCGCCCGAACGACGGCCGCCTGAACGAAGGCGGTGCCGTCCGCGAGGCCTCACCGGACTTTGCCCCGACCGAGCGGCATGAGCCACCGGCGCGGCCGGCCGAGCGGGACACCCGCGGCGCCTTCGAGTCACCGCCCGCCGCGTTCCGGCCGCCCGAGCCGACCTTCGCGAGTCCCGCCGTACCGGCGGCGCCGAGTGTGCCGCCGCCGGCTCCGGTGCGCGAGGAGAGGGTCGCGACCTGGCACGAGGAGCCGAAGCCGGCCGCGGTGCACGTCGAGCCCGTCTCAGCACCGGCGGCTGGCGGACAGGACGGCAAGCCGCACGTGGTGTGGACCTCTGCGCCGGCGGAGTGGACCCCTCCTCGGCGCGGCACCGAGGAATAAGCCTCAGCCCCCTGGGACGCGCCGCGTCCCAGGGGGCATGGGTGGTTAGGGCGCCAACGCCCCGCTGCGCAACGCAGCGCACAGGCCGAGCGAGGCGGCCTCGATCAGGTCGAGCACCTGTTCGAAACCATTCACCCCACCGTAGTACGGATCCGGCACCTCGAGCAGGCCGCACTGCGGCGCAAATTCCAGCAGCAACCGCACCCGTCCGCGCGCCTGTACCGGCGCCTGCCGCTTCAGCGTCTCGAGGTTCTGCCGGTCCATGGCGAGCATCAGATCGAACACCTGGAAATCGCGCGGCTCGACCACCCGCGCGCGCAATCCAGAGAGGTCATACCCGCGCCGCAGCGCCGCCTCGCACGTGCGTCTGTCCGGTGCCTCCCCGGCGTGATAGTCGGCCGTGCCGGCCGAGTCGACGGTGAGTGCCACCTCGGGCAGCTCGCGTGCCGCCATCGCGCGGAACACGCCCTCCGCCGTCGGCGAGCGGCAGATGTTACCCAGACACACGAACAGAATCTTCACCGTGGCCCTGCCCATCCAACCCTTGATTGCGGCAAATTCTAGGGACATTCCCCGCCGGTGTCTGCACTGCCCACCGCCGGTCCGTTGACGCACGTGTCAGGTCGGTGGCGACCGGCTGCGCACGGATTCTTCTGATAATATATACAGATGGCAACCATCAAAGACGTGGCCAAGCTCGCCGGAGTCGGTGTTGGTACAGCATCGCGCGTCATCGCCGGCAAGGGCCCCGTCTCCCAGGATGCCATCAAGCGGGTGACCCAGGCGATCGAGGCGCTGCAGTACCGCCCCTCGCATGCCGCACGCGTCCTGCAGAAGGGCCACTCACGCATGATCGGCGTGTTCATCCCGGTGGTCTCCGGATCGTTCTACACCCCGATCCTGCATGCGATCTTCCTCGCGCTGCACGCCGAGCAGTGTCACATGGTGGTGAACTTCGGCCTGGAGCCGCACGATGAGCGCAAAGAAGCCCTCGCCGGTGCGGAATTCCTCACCGACCGCGGCTGCGACGGGCTGCTGCTGATGGGCACGGCGCTCGCCTCCTCCGATGCGGAACACATCACCCGGTTACAGCGCAATTTCGTGCTGCTGAACCGCAGCCTGCCGCACCTGCAGGAGCAGTGTTTCAACCCCGATCACCGTGCCGCGGGCGCGCTCGCCGCGCGCACGCTGTGCGAAGCCGGTCACCGGCGTCTTGCGGTCATCGAAGGACCGAAGGAATCGCGCGACAGTGCGCTGCGTATGCGCGGGTTCTACGAGACGCTCGCCGAGTACGGCGTCGACGTCGAGGCGCTGCCGCGCGTGCATGGAAATTTCACGCCCGAGAGCGGCCGCTCCGGCACGCACACGCTGCTCGAGTCGAAGGTGTCGTTCACGGCACTGTTCTGTGCGAACGACGAAATGGCGATCGGCGCGCTCTCGTACCTGAGCCAGCGCGGGATATCGGTGCCGAAGGACATCTCGGTCATGGGTTACGACAACATCGACCTCTCAGCCGTCGCCGCGCCTCCGCTCACCACGGTGCTCATTCCCTGGGTCGAGATCGCGACCAACGCCGTGCACCGGTTGCTGAACCTGTGCTACGGGTCGGCGTTGCCCGTCGAGCGGGAGATTGCCACGAAGATCCTCTGGCGCGATTCGGTGCGGCGCATCACCGCGACGAACCCACGCGCCGGCTGATCCGCCGCCGATCCGCATCGGCGCGAGGCGATCACTCGCCGAAGGCGCTCTGCGCCGGCACCAGCCCCTCGGTCGTCTTCAGCAAGCGCGCGTTTTTCGTGCGCGCCATCACCCGCACCTGCTTCAACGAGTCGATCATCATATAGATGAGCGCCAGGTAACCGCGCCGGAACAGCTCGATCACCACGGCATCGGTGAGCCGCGCGAGCGATTCCTGGTTGACCGTGTACAGACCGTCGCAGTGGCGCAGCGTACCGTCCTCGAATTCGACCTCGATGTCGATCGGCTCGATGAGATTCAGCTCGAGCAGCCGGGCGATGAAGATCTGAGTCTGCTCGATCCCCGGCTGCAGATCCTGGAAGGCCCAGATGATGCGCTGCAAGTACCGGCTCGGCTGCCCCTGCTCGGTGAACAACGGCTGGCCACTCTCGGCGCCCACCCGCGGATCATCCAGATCGATCGCAAGCTCCGGGCCCTGCACGTAGAACGGCCCCCGCTGCAGGACGAGCGGCCGATAGAACTCCGGCTCCTCGCGCCAATCCTGGAGAAACTGGTTCTCCCCCTCGATGAACCCGAGCATCGCGCCGCAGAAGAACCGTCCGGTCTCCTGGTGCTTGCCGAACAGGATCGGATAATGCACCAGCAGGTGCGAGAACTCCCCGACGATCACCTGCACGAAGTGCCGGTTGTCGCCGTGGGCCGCCGCGGGCCGGCCATCGACCTTCAGGTCACGGTACTTCTCGATATTCAACGGTACGATGTGGGTCATGGGCGGATTCGCGCTCGCTCAAACGGGCTGCAACCCGTAGTGGTAGATTCTGTTCAACAGCTCGCGGTTCTTCGGCAGCCGCGCACACAGTTCGGAAGTCATGCGCGCATTCTCCGCTACCAGCTTCGCGGCGTCCGAGGCGGATTCGGCCCGATCCTCCGGGACGACCTCGGTGCGAAAATCCATGCCGTACAGCACGTACTGATAGCTCGCCGCCGGGAAGACTTCCTCCAGCCGATCGAGCTCATCGAAGAACCACGGCGACTGGAACCTCCACAGCGTCAGCATGTCCTGAAGCCGTTGCGGCACCGTTGCGGGGTCGACATTATCACGCCAGAAGGCGGTATCGGTGCGTCGGGTGAGCACGTAGTGCAGCTTCAGAAAATCGATGATCCGGCCCCAGCGGTACAGCGTCACCTCATTGAAGCGTCGTGCGACGATATCCATCACTTCGCGGCACGCCGGCATCTGTTCGGAGAGGAGTTTCGCCGACAGCTCGACCAGGACGATCGCCGAGGCCTCGAGCGGCTCGAGGAATCCCTGCGCCAGCCCGACGGCCAGGCAATTGTTCTTCCAGAAAATCTGCCGATGCCCGGAGCGGATCGGTATTTTGCGCACCGGCAAATCCCGGTGCTGCGCCCCGATATAGCCGAGTAGCGCCTCGCGCGCCGCCTCCTCACTCATGTGGCGGCTCGAATACACGTGTCCGATCCCGCGCCGATTCGGCAACCCGATGTCCCAGATCCACCCGGCCGCCTGTGCGGTCGCGATCGTCTCCGATGCCATCGGCTGATCGGGCCTCTCGTAGGGTACCTGCACCGCCAAGGCGGTGTCGCAGAGCAACACGTCGTTGCACGGCTTGAAATCGACCTTGAGCGTCTGGCCGATCAACAGGGCGTGAAAGCCGCTGCAATCCACGAACAGATCGCCCTCGAGGTGCCCCGCCTGCGCCGTGTCAAGACCGGTGATGTCACCGGACTCGCTCTGTCTGACGGCGGTGACGTCGGCAAGGACGTGGCGCACCCGCAGCGTCTCGGTGCAGTGTCTGGCGAGAAATGGCCCGAACTTTCCGGCGTCCAGGTGATACGAATAATTCGCCGCCGAGCGATACTCCCCCTGTGCAATCGTCTTCGGCGCGAGGCCCTGATCGCACAGCCGTCCCTGCGGGGTCACGAAATCGCAGAAGCTCCCGCCGCGCGCGCCGGTCAGCCAGTGAGGCACCAGGTTCACGCGCGAGAATCCGTGCGGGATCATCAACGGGTGATAGTACGCATCCCCGGGCGCACCGGTCGTCCAGCCGACGAACTTCCCGCCCTGCTTGAAGGCCGCATCGCACTCCCGAAAGAGCGCCGTCTCGGACACCCCGATGCGCTCTAACGTCGAGCGCATCGTCGGCCAGGTGCCCTCCCCGACGCCTATGGCACGGATATCGGGCGACTCGACCAGCGTGACCGAGAAGCCGCCCGCCTTCATCCGAGCTTGATGGCGGGCGGCGATGATGCCTGCGGTGAGCCAGCCGGCAGTTCCTCCGCCGACGATGACGACCGACCTGATCGGCTTCATGGGATCAGAACTGGGCGCGCACTCCAAACGAGAGCGACGTCCCGTAGTCGATCAGGTTCAACGTCTGATTCGAGAACCGTCCATACGTATGGTAGATCGAGTTCAGCAGGTTGCTCGCGGTGAAGTACACGTTCAGGTGCTTGTCGATCGCGTAGTTGGTCGACAAGTCCAGCTGCGTGAACGGCGCCTCGTACACCGGCTCGGCCCCGAACGCACTGCTGTCGTTCTGCTGACCGAGTCCGAGCAGCAGCTTGCCCTGCCAGTTCACCGTCATGCGCGCCTGCCACTTGCCCTTCTGATAGAAGAACGTGCCGTTGGCAGAGTCGCCGACACCCGTCAAGGCGAACTGGTTCGACGTCAGATTGTAGTTGTCGAAGTTCGCATTGCTGTGCATCCAGGTTCCGTTGATCAGGATACCAAATCCGTACGGAAGCAGCTGCTGCCAGGTCGCCGACACACCGGTCACGTCCGCCGACAGCTTGTTCGTGTAGGTGGTCTCCGCAAACACCATGGGCTTGCCGCAGTTGGCATCGGTGAACAGGATGTGCCCGTTCTGGTTGTACGAGCAGGGCGCCGGGTCATTGATCGGAACTGAGACGTTCTGCACGCTCGAGGTCGGGAAATTCGACACCTGCTTGTAGAACGGATGCAGCTCGGCGTAATCCCCGTGCGCGTAGTACCAGGTGAGGCGGAGATCGAAATTGTTCGACAAATACGGCATCAGCGCCGGATTGTTTCCGGTGGCCGTCAGTGCGTTGACCAGGCCGCCGAAGCTCGTGTTCGGAATGATCTGGCCGTTCGGCGGTGCGGATTCCGTACGCGAGAAGTCGAACGCAGTCTCTAAATCATGCGTGGGCCACAGCGCAAGATCCAGCGATGGCAGGAAATATCCGTACGACAGCGAGGTCTGCGTCCACTGCGGCGAACCGTAGGCGAAGACGTACTGTGTCGGGTCGGCGGCACCCTGCCAAGTGACCGACTGCAGCGGCGCGGCCAGGCCGCCGATCTGCTCGTCGGTACGCTGGTAGCGCAATCCGAGACGGGTCATCAGGCGCATTCCGTCGACTCTGAAGTTGTGGCTCACCTGGACGAACGGCGCGTAGTTCATGCGGGCGACGTGCTGCACCGAACCGGACACCAGCGCCTGGGTCGGTACTCCGCCGGTATAGCGCGGGTAACCCGAGGTCGGATTCCACTGCGAGTCGATCGGTTGCGTCTCCAGGTAGCTCAGCACCGACCACGGATCGTACGACAGCAGCTGCGGGGGCAAACTGCCGTTGCCGCTGTAGCCGGGCATCCAGGTGCCCGTGCTGATCGGCGCGAATCCCAGCGAGGCCGGCAGGTTCACGCCCTGGGTGTCGCCGGAGGCCGGACCGTAGCCCGACCACAGTTCCCAGTAATTGTTGGCGAAAGTGTCGTATTCCTTGGTATTCCAATCGTCATCGAGGAACTGAGCCCCGAAGGTCAACTTCGTGCTGTTCCCCGGATTCCAGGTCGCACGGACAGTCGCCTCGTTGATCTGATCCCCGCTCTGCAAGGTCGTCAGCGGCAGGACGTGCGAGCCGATGATGAGCGGATTGAGACCGAGGTAGTTCGGCGAAGCCACTGCACCGGATCCAGAGGCCACCGTATTCGGTCCGTAGGCGCTCCAGTACGGCACCGCATTGCTGCCACCGAGCACCATTCCGCCGGTGTAGTTATTAATGGCGTCGCCATAGCCGACGTCGCCCTGGATGCTGCTGTAGTTGCCGTTCGGATTGAACTTCGAAACCGACTGGTCCGCGTCCACTTCCACGGTCCAGTCGTCGTTGACGTTCCACAGAACGTTGGCACCGTACGTGTTGGTGACGATGTAGTCGGTCTGTTGGATCGCCTGCAGGTCGGTCGGGCCGGTGTAATTGAAATTGGTGATCGTGCCGTTGCTGTCGATCGTGGAATTCGGGAACGCGCCAAACCACGTGGTCCGCGCCCAGCTCTCATCGCGCTGGTTCCACGAAGAATAATTTTCATCGAGGGTCACGAGCACCGAGTTCGTCGGGTGCCACTGCAGCACCACCCGTCCGTCCTTGCTGCGCGTATCGACGCGCTCGAGATACATGCTCAGCTGCTGCGGATACCAGACCGGCACCTGCGCGTTGCCCGTGGCATTGGGGCCCACGCTCGCACACCCGGTGGATCCAAATGCCGTGGTGGCATTCGCGGCGAGATTCGAGCAGGCAAAGTTGCCGGCCGCGACGCCCTCCCAGCCGGCGACGTCGGTATGATGCGTCGTCGTATGGTAGTCGGAGTAGTCCCCGTCGATCAGGATGCCGAACTTGTTGTGATCGAAGGTGTCGCTGAACAGACCGCCGACCGCCGGCCGGATTCCGCCGTTCATCGTGTAGTCGGTCCCGCCCACGTTCAGCCCCGCGTGCAATCCGGGATTCTCGAACGGGGTGAGCATCTTGACATTGATGACCGAGCCGATGTTGCCCGAGGACAGCGCCATGTCGGGGGTCTTCAATACGTCGATCTGCCCGACGTACATCGCACCCAGGGAGGCGAAGTCGAAGTTCTGTCCGTTGCCGGAAGCCACCTGTCGGCCGTTCACGAGTACGGTGTTGAACGATCCGCCGAAACCATTGACGTTGACGCCTTGCGCGAGGCCGGTCGCCGTCCCGGCGACCGCACTGAAGCTCGTCGAGCCGCGATTGATCGTGACACCCGGCAGGTGCGCGAGCGCGCCACCCACCGAGGAGTCCGGGAACTGTCCGATACTCTCAGCGGAAATCGCATCGACCACGCCGATCGAGTCCCGCTTGATCGCGAGCGAGCGCATCAGCGACCCGCGGATCCCCGTCACGACGATGGGTGCCAGCGCCGTGGCCGAGGACTGTTGGGCCATTGCGATGGTCGGGGCCGCTTCGCCCTGGGTCGCCGCCGCGACGCTTGCGGACGGTGCGGCATTCTGCGCATACAGGCCCGTCCCGTTCGGCGCCATCGATCCTGCGGAGGCGAGCGGCGTCGCCCTGAAGCCGCGCCGCTTGGCCTTCGCCGCCGTGGCAGGCACCGCCGGCTGGTCCGGGCGCTTGCGGGCCGGGACGGTTTGGGCATGGGCGACGCCGCCGATGCCCAGGGAGAGCGAGCCGAGTGCCAGCCCGGACAGACCCAGGTTCCCGTACGTCGCGCGGCTGAGGCCGGCGAGTCGAGCACCCTTTTTTATGGCGTTCTTCGATCCATTACGCGACGTCTTGCGACTCATGTACAAACCCCCCTCATGACACTGTGACGACTGGCAAGATGTTGCGTTC